>NZ_JAZARS010000020.1:0-111682 GCF_036233855.1 Gordonia sp. Z-3 | reverse complement strand
CTGACCCGAAACCGTCCCGACCCAGCGCCCACGACGCCAGTCAGCGACGCCACCTCACCTAACCTTCCTTACAGATCAGGTGACGTGGTCTCGATACACCTCGTCGCAGGCTCCTCGGCTACTCGACCACCGACAAGGCGCCCCCGCCTCGGCTACTCGACCACCGACAAGGCGCCCCCGCCTCAGTCACTCGATCGGCGAACAGTGCCCACCCGCACTCAGGCAACCGACCGCCCCGACACGAACTCCCGACGCTCCCCCGTCAGCGGGTCGTCGAAGCCCAGCGAGTGCGCGACGAGCCGCAACGGTTGCGTGAAGTCTCCATGGTCCGGCAGTTCCGCCAGGTCGGGACGGATATCGGGATATAGGGGGTCGCCGACGATCCCGACGCCGAGCTGTGCCATGTGCATTCGCAGTTGATGGGTCCGGCCGGTGTGTGGCTGCAGACGATAGATCCCGCCCGACACGGTCTGGTCGAGCAGAGCGATGGTGCTCGACGCGTTGGCCTCACCGTCGACAACCCGCGCCCGCAGATCACCCGCGGTCTTCTCGATCCGGTTGCTGATGGTCACCGGATCGATGAGGTCGGCTCGGACCGGCGCCAACGCCCGGTACTCCTTGTCGGCGCGACGTTCGGCGAATAACGCCTGGTAGGCCGACCGCACGTCGGGTCGCAGCGTGAACAGCAACACCCCGGCGGTCAGCCGGTCGAGCCGATGCGCAGGAGACACCAGGTCCGAGCCGAGCTCGCGCCGCAGCCGAACCAGCGCGGTCTGCGTCACGTGACGTCCGCGCGGCATGGTGGCCAGGAAGTGCGGTTTGTCGACGACGACGATGGCGTCGTCGCGGTACAGGATCGGCAGGTCGAACGGGATCGAGGTCTCGTCGGGCAGATCCCGGTACAGGTACACCGAGGTGTTCATCCGGGCCGGATCGTCTAGGCCGACGCGGCGGCCGTCGGCGTCGACGATCTCACCACGCGCCGCCCGATCAGCCAGATCATCGATGGTCAGATCACCAAGCGACGGCGTCGCCAGCAGACAGTCGGCGACTGTGTGAGCCGGGCCGAGCCGTAGCACCACCCGGGTCGCGTCGACCCCGTCCCGCGCCGACAGCGGCGGAACGGGTCGTCGTCGGCGGCGGCGGGTCAGCTCTCGAGACGCTTCTTGAGATTGCCGAGCAGCTCGGCCTGGATCTTGTTCAGCCCCTTCGGCGCGAACGTCTTCTCGAAGAAGCCGCCGATGCCGCCGGCGCCGGTCCACGTAGTGGTGGTGGTGACACGGCTCCCGGATCCCGACTTCGCCACCACGTAGGTCGTCACCATCGACGAGTTCTCGTCGTTCTCGGTCACCGTGTCCGGCACCACATTCACGGTCGCCTTCACGTCGCGCTGGCGCTTCTCGGTGGCCTGCAGAATCCAATGCACCACGGTGCCGTCGCCGTTCCCACCGCTGAGCACCTGATAGTCGCGGTAGTTCGCGGGCAGGATTGCCGGGCGCACCTCGTTGTAGTCGGCCAGCGCGGCCATCACCACATCGGGGGCGGCGGCGATGTCGAGCGTTTGCGTTGCGGAAACCTGACCCACGGCGTGTTCTCCTTCGAACTGATTGGCGGGGGGCAAACTCACGTCCTAGGCTATCCAAGTGAGCTCGGACCGGTTGGAGATGGGGGCGCAGGCATTCGACGAGGGTGTTGCGACCCTTCTGACGAGCTATCGCGCGATTCCGCCGGGCGCCACAGTGCGCCTGGCGAAGAAGACGTCGAACCTGTTTCGCAAACGCGCCGAGAATCCGCACCCCGGGCTGGACGTGTCGGGTCTGGACCGCGTGATCTCGGTGGACAAGGCCGCCAAGACCGCCGACGTCGCGGGCATGTGCACCTACGAGAATCTGGTCGCCGCGACCCTGCCGTACGGCTTGGCCCCCAAGGTGGTGCCACAACTCAAGACCATCACCCTGGGCGGCGCGGTCACCGGGTTGGGCATCGAGAGCACCTCGTTCCGCAACGGATTGCCGCACGAATCGGTCCTCGAGATCGACATCCTCACCGGCGGAGGCGAGATCATCACCGCCACCCCCACCAACGAGCATGCCGATCTGTTCTTCGGGTTCCCCAATTCCTATGGCACGCTCGGTTACTCGGTCCGGCTTCGGATCGAACTGGAAGAGGTTGCGCCGTATGTGGCGCTGCGACATGTCCGTTTCGGTCGACTCACCGACCTCCAGGAGACGATGGCGCAGGTCGTCGTCGACGGCTCCTACGACGGCGAGCGGGTCGATTACCTCGACGGGGTCGTGTTCACCGCCGAGGAAAGCTATCTGACTCTCGGCCGCCAAACCGATGAACCCGGGCCGGTTAGCGACTACACCGGAATGAACATCTTCTATCGGTCCATCCAGCACCCGAGCGGCGTCACCCGTGACCGGATGACCATCCACGACTACCTGTGGCGCTGGGACACCGACTGGTTCTGGTGCTCGCGCGCCTTCGGTGCGCAGAACGCGCGCATCCGCCGTCTCTGGCCGAAGAAGTTGTTGCGCAGCAGCTTCTACTGGAAGTTGATCGCCCTCGACCACCGCTACAACATCGGTGACAAGCTCAACGCCCGCAAGGGCGAGCCGCCCAGCGAGCGTGTGGTCCAGGACATCGAGGTGCCGATCGAGAACACCACCGCCTACCTCGAATGGTTTCTGCAGAACGTGCCAATCGAGCCGATCTGGTTGTGCCCGTTGAGGTTGCGTGAGCCCGCCCTTCCCAACAGCGATGCCACCCGACCGTGGCCGCTGTATCCCCTCGAGCCGCGACGTACCTACGTCAACGCCGGCTTCTGGTCTGCGGTACCGGTGACCCCGGGCGACCCGGGGCACACCAACAAGTTGATCGAACGCACGGTGGCCGATCTCGATGGTCACAAATCGCTGTATTCGGAGTCCTTCTATGCGCCGGACGAGTTCGATGAGCTCTATGGCGGTGAGAACTATCGGTTACTCAAAAAGCGGTACGACCCGCAGGGCCGTCTGCTCGACCTGTATGCGAAAGCGGTGAAACGACAATGACCACATTCAAGGACAGTTCGCTGCACAACGGCGCGGCGCCCGCGGCGGGCAAGATGACATTGGCGCAGATCTTCGAGGCCCTGATGGGCGGTAGGCTCACCGTCCGGATCACCGCCTACGACGGCAGCTCGGCGGGCCCGGAAGATGCCGAATTCGGCCTGCACCTCGCCACATCGCGCGGCACCACATATCTGGTCACCGCGCCCGGTGACCTCGGACTCGCCCGCGCCTACATCTCCGGCGACCTCGAACTCACCGGCGCCCACCCGGGCGATCCGTACGGCGCGTTGCGCGCGTTGGCCTCGGACCTCAATTTCGTGCGTCCGTCCCCGTTGACCCTGGCGCACGTCGCGCGGTCGCTGGGTATCGAACACTTCAAGCCGATCGCTCCGCCGCCCCAGGAAGCACTGCCCCGGTGGCGGCGGTTTACCGAGGGCCTGCGGCACAGCCGAACCCGCGACGCCGAGGTCATCCACTATCACTACGATGTGTCGAACACGTTCTACGAGTGGGTACTCGGACCCTCGATGACCTACACCTGCGCGGTGTACCCGGAGCTCGAAGCGACCCTGGAGACCGCGCAGGAGAACAAGTATCGGCTGATCTTCGACAAGCTGCGTCTCAAGCCGGGTGACCGCCTGCTCGACATCGGTTGCGGCTGGGGCGGAATGGTCCGTTATGCCGCACGCCGCGGGGTACATGTGATCGGTGCGACGCTGTCGGCCGAACAGGCCGAATGGGCGCAGAAGGCCATCATCGACGAAGGTCTCACCGAGTTCGCCGAGGTGCGCCACAGCGATTATCGCGACGTCACGGAGACCGGCTTCGACGCAGTCTCGTCGATCGGGCTGACCGAGCACATCGGTGTCGCGAACTACCCGGCGTACTTCTCGTTCATCCGGGACCGTCTGCGTGTCGGCGGCATGCTGCTCAACCACTGCATAACACGGCCCGACAACCACAAACGCGGCCGCGCAGGGTCGTTCATCGATCGCTACGTGTTCCCCGACGGCGAGCTGACCGGCTCGGGCAAGATCATCTCCAAGCTGCAGGACATCGGCGGCATGGAAGTGGTGCACGAGGAGAACTTCCGCGACCACTACGCCATGACGCTGCGTGACTGGAACCGCAACCTCGTCGAGCACTGGGATGAGGCTGTCGAGGAGGTCGGCGAGGGCACCGCGCGCCTATGGGGTCTGTATATGGCCGGTTGCCGCATCGGCTTCGAACGCGACATCGTCCAACTGCACCATGTCCTGGCCACCAAACTCGACGACAAGGGCGGCAACGATCTTCCACTGCGCCCCTGGTGGGACGCCTGACCTCGACTTCGTAGTACGAACCGCGTTTTTTTCGCTGGTTCGTACTACGGATCCGTGGTCATTCCAACGGCCGCGCACCGAGTTCGGACTTGAGCAGTTCCAGCGCGACCTGGTCGGGGTCGAGGCGCCGCTCCGGCGAACCGGTGCGGGCGTCAGCGACCATCTCGTCACGTTCGGCGTCGGTCAGTTCCTCATCCGCCCGTGGCGGCTCAGGCTCCTCGGGCTCTGGTGCCGGCTCCGGGGTTGCGGCCGGCGATGCCGTCTGATCTCGCCCACGACTCGGCCGTGAATAGGTCGGTCGTTTCGGTGCGGCCTGTGCCGCCGACCGGTCGGCCCGGCCGCGCTGCACCGCGGCCTGAGCGGCCGGTTGTCCGGTCGAGTGCACACATCGCGCGTCGGCCGACGGCCCGAACACCTGCTGCACGGCCGCCCGCAGGTTGCCCGCGTGTTCGTTGCTCAGCCGCCCGACGAGCATCTCGGTGGCGTGGCCGAACACCACGGTGGTGCCGTCCACACCGGCGATCGACGCACCCGACAGCATCACCTCCAGCACCGGCGTGATACCGCGGGCGGCGGCCCGGATATCCGACCAGCGGGCCTCGACATCGGCGACGGTCAACCCAGAATCCTGCTCTTGCGCAGGCTCGTCGACGGCCGCAGGTACCGGCTCGTCGAAGTCCGGTGGCGGGGCCATGTCGTCGTCGGTCGGTTCGTCGGGCAATGGAATGTCGTCGTCGGCCGATGACGTCGCCTGCGGCGGCGCCTCCGACTGCGCCGCAGTCCGTGCCGGCGGACGCGGGGATGTCGGGTTGGGCGGAGTGGGAACCGGGCGCGCGGGCGGCGTCGGGGTCGCCGACGTCGATTCCGGCGCTGGTGGTGTCGGTTCGGCGCGCGCCGTATCGGGCGCGGTCGGCACGGACACGTCCGGCGCGCCCGACGGCGGGCTCTGCACCTGCGGCGCAACCGCTTCCGGGGACAACGGAACCACCGGTTCCGGGGTCTGCGTGGCGGCCGACGGCTCCGCCCTCGCGGGTTCAGTCGGCGCGGGGTCTGCCGCCGGTGGCGAATCGTCGGCAACCGGCGTCTCGGGCGTCAGCGCAGGCGGATCATCGGTGGCCGAAGCTGCTGGCGAGGTGTCCTCATGCGCGGCGCGCGCTGCCGCTGCCTCCTCGGCGGCCTTACGCTGCGAGGGCCGCACATACTTGGGCGCCGACTCGGTATCGGTCGGCGCAGCCGGCGTCGACGGCCCGCCGGAAGGTGCTGCCGGCGTGGCACTGCCAACCGGCGCGACCACACCCGATTCCAGGCGTTCGAGGCGCTGCAGCAGTGCCGTGTCCGCGCTGGAGGCGGCGGGCAGCAGCATCCGCGCACACATGACCTCGAGAAGCAGACGTGGCGACGTGGTTCCCCGCATCTCCCCGAGCGCGGCATGCGCCGTCTCGGCGAACCGGGTCAGCGATGCCGGACCGAGCACCTCGATCTGACGCTGCATCCGGGCGAGTTGGTCACCGGGCGCCTCGACCAATCCGCGCTCGGCAGCATCCGGAACAGCTTGCAGCAGAATCAGATCACGCAGCCGCTCGAGCAGGTCGACGGCGAATCGGCGCGGGTCGTGACCGGCGTCGACAACCTTTTCGACCGTGCCGAACAACGCCGCACCATTCGCGTCGGCGAGCGCGTCGATGGCCTCGTCGATCAGTGCGATGTCGGTGACACCGAGCAGAGCCAGCGCCCGCTCGTAGGTGACACCTTCGTCTCCGGCGCCGGCGAGCAACTGGTCGAGGATGCTCAGCGAGTCACGCGGCGACCCGCCACCGGCCCGGATGACGAGCGGATACACATCCTGGGCGACCACCACATTCTCACTGGCACAGATCTTTTCCAGAAGATTGCGCATCACCGGCGGCGCCAGCAGCCGGAAGGGGTAGTGGTGTGTGCGCGACCGGATGGTGGGCAGCACCTTCTCGGGCTCGGTGGTCGCGAACACGAAGATGAGGTGCTCGGGCGGTTCCTCGACGATCTTGAGCAACGCGTTGAATCCCGCGTTGGTGACCATGTGGGCCTCGTCGACGATGAACACGCGATAGCGCGACTCCGACGGCGCGTAGAAGGCACGGTCCCGGAGCTCGCGCGTGTCGTCGACACCGCCGTGACTGGCGGCGTCGAGCTCGATCACATCCAGATTGCCGGGGCCACCCGGGGCCAACGCGACACAGGAATCGCACTCCCCACACGGTGTCGATGTGGGTCCGTGCACGCAGTTGAGCGAGCGGGCGAGGATGCGGGCCGACGACGTCTTACCGCACCCGCGCGGGCCGGAGAAGAGGTAGGCATGGTTGATGCGCCCCCCGTCGAGCGCACGACTCAACGGATCGGTGACGTGCTCCTGGCCCACGACGTCGGCGAAGGAAGCCGGGCGATAGGTGCGATACAGAGCCACGTGACGAGAGTACCGGCGCAGCCCGACACCCGGGCGCGCTCCCCCACAGGCTCAGGCGACCGCCGAACCAGTGCACGTCAGCGCCGGTAGCGGGACCGGCCCGTGGGTCACCGACCGGATCCGGATCGTCAGCGGCCCGCTGGCGTGCAGGTTGTCGATGCGATAGCCGGGCCGATCGGCGAGGCGCGCCGACCAGCGGCGATGGAAGGTTTCCGTATGTCCCGTGGGTAAGTGGGTGATGGTGACCCAGGTGTCAACCGGGTAGGAGCTCAGCGACGCACTGTGGCCCCACACAGCAAACACCCCGGGCCGGCGGGCGTCGGTCCGGACACTCGCACCGCCATAGAACGGGATGTCGAGGATGTGTGGGCTCGGCCCCCAGCAGTGTTGCCCGATCGGCTGGGTCCGCACGCCGGCCTGCGCAGGCGCCGTCCCCGCGATCAACCCGGCCGCGACTGCGGACGTCGTGCACGCGACCACCCATGCACGGCATCCCATGCGCGGTGCTCCTCACTCCCCCACAGGTGGCCCCTGCACGGATTGTGGCGTCTCCGACGGTGCCGTCGCCACCGTTGTCGCCGAGTCGTCACCGGACCGTAAGACAACGATGGTCGCGATCACCGTCCCCAGGAAGATCGCGTTGTAGGGGTAGACCGTGAACCACTCCAGCCAGTCGATCCCGTGTTTGAAGAACAGCCCGATCAGATAGGCGTCGGGCACCGTGCGGTTGACGAACCAGATTGGATGGGCCAGGTAGGTGCGCCAGGAGAAGGCGATCAACAGCATCGAGATCAGCCCGGCGGCCGTCAGCGCGTACACCACGACGCCGCGGCCGGGAGTGGCCAACAAATGCAGCCCGATCACCGCGAGCGGGACGAACCACACCCAGTGGTGGCCCCACGACATCGGGGAGATCGCGCACGCGGTCATCCCCACCACCGTCACGGCGAGCAACTCCTGCCCGTGCCGGTGCGCGAGCGTCGCGGCGTACATGCCCAACGCGAGCGCCCCCGCCGCCAGAAACCCCCAGAGCAGGATGTTCGGGTCGTCGGAGTGCAACAGATTGGCCAGCCACCCGCGGATCGACTGGTTACCGACGGTCTGCGGCGCCCCGACCCGGTCGGAGTCGAACATCGTGCCCGTCCAGTACACCCACGATTCGCGGGGCAGCACGGCGAACCCGACGATCATCGTGCCGAAGAAGCCGATCAGCACCCCGGCCATCGACCGCCACTGGCGCAACACCGCCAGGTACAGCACAAAGATCAGCGGGGTCAGCTTGATGCCTGCGGCGATACCAGTGCCCACCCCGCGCAGCCGTGCCTCTTCTCCTCGAGTGAGGTCGGCGACGATGAGCAGCATCAGGAAGACGTTGATCTGTCCGTACCAGACGGTGGTGCGTACCGGCTCCAACAGCAATGCCACCGCGACCAGCGACAGCGCGATCACCCGCAACGGCCACGTCGGGCTCCGCCCGAGGCTCTTGAAGCTGAGCATGATCACCAGGTACAGCGCGACGACGATGCCGGCCGACCACACGATCCGCGCAGCCTCGAACGAGATCCAGGTGAACGGGGTGAACAGCAGGATCGAGATCGGCGCGTACGTGTAGTCCATCTGTCCGAGCAGTTTGGCGTCATACAGACTCTCGCCGTCGAGCACCGTGCGTGCGCCGGACAAGTACACGTCGAGGTCGAGCTGGTTGTCGAACAAGCCCCAGAAAGGGGTGGTGTAGGGGACGATCACGTCCTGCAACCACAGGGCGAGAAGGCCGATGAGCACGGAGCCGACGGCGATCAATGCCGGCCGGTGTCGCTTCACTCCTCGCGGGTTTTCGAGAACATCGCGGTCCAGTCGGGGGATTCGTGGGGTCAGGAATCGCTGGAGGCGAGCAATGACTCGGTGGCGGCGAGCAGCACGCAGGTGGCCACGCCGTCCATGGCCTTGGCCAGGTCGTCGGTGGTCGGGAACGTCGGCGCAAGCCGGATGTTGCGGTCGTTCGGGTCCTGCTTGTACGGGAACGCCGAGCCCGCCGCGGTCAGCGCGATCCCGGCCTGCTTGGCGAGTTCGATCACCCGCCGCGCGGTGCCGTCGATGACGTCGAGGTTGACGAAGTAGCCGCCCTCGGGCTCCGACCATGCCGCGACCTTCGAGTCGGCGAGCCGATCGTCGAGGATGTCGAGCACCATCCGGAACTTGGGTGCCAGGATCTCGCGGTGCTTGGCCATGTGCGCGCGCACGCCGTCGGCGTCGCCGAAGAACCTGATGTGCCGCAGCTGGTTGACCTTGTCCGGGCCGATCGTCTTGATCGCCAGGTGTTTCTTGAACCAGTCGAGGTTCTCGGTGGATGCACCGAAGAAGGAGACGCCGGCACCGGCGAAGGTGATCTTCGACGTCGAGCCGAGCACGAACACGCGGTTCGGGTGTCCGGCGGCCGCCGCCATCTCCAAAATCGGCAGCGGCGTCGGAGGCGCCTCGACCAGGGTGTGCACCGCGTAGGCGTTGTCCCAGTAGATGCGGAAGTCGTCGGCGGCGGGCATCTCCAGGAGCCGGCGGGTGACCTCCTCGCTGAACGTGACGCCCGTCGGGTTGGAGTAGGTGGGCACTGCCCACATGCCCTTGATGGACGGGTCGTCGGCGGTCAGCGCCGCGCACGCGTCGACGTCGGGGCCGTCGGGCAGCATCGGCACCGGGACCATCTCGATGCCGTAGGTCTCGGTGATCGCGAAGTGCCGGTCGTATCCGGGGACCGGACACAGGAATTTGACCTTCTGGTCCTTCCACGGCCGGTCCGAGTCCACCGTTCCGCGCAGTAGCGAGAACACGGTGAGGTCGTGCATCACCTCGAGGCTCGCGTTGCCGAGCGCCATCAGGTTGTCGGGATCGACGGCGAACAGCTCGCCGAAGATCTGCCGGATCTCGGGCAGCCCGACGATGCCGCCGTAGTTACGGGTGTCGGTGCCGGCGGCGTCGCGGTATTCGTCACCGGGCAGCGCCAGCAACCCGTTGGACAAATCGAGCTGCTCGGGCGCCGGCTTGCCGCGGGTGAGGTCGAGCGAAAGACCTGCCGCGCACAGCGCGTCGTAGAGCTTTCGCAGGTCGGATTGGGTTTCGCGAAGTTGGTCGGCACTCATCGAGTGGTAATTCAACGCGGGGACCTCTCCGTGACACCGGCATCGGTGGGCGGCGCCTCAGGTGCTCGTCTCGAGATTTCTATGGGGACCCCGCGCACCCGAGAGAGCCCGTTGACCCTTGCTGCCTTCCGGCCCTGGGGGAGTTCACAGGATGCACGCCGCGCGGGATCCGCCGACCAGTGTAGCGGGAAGGCCCCCTCGCCAGACAAACCGGTCAACCGTCGACGTCGCTGCCCGGCCGATTTTGGGTTGCACCCCCCTTGGCCGCTATCATCCCCCGTGGAGGATTCGCCTAGTGGCCTATGGCGCTCGCCTGGAACGCGGGTTGGGTTAACAGCCCTCAGGGGTTCGAATCCCCTATCCTCCGCCACGGAAGAGCCGCCCGCTACCTTCATCAACGCCGGTAGCGGGCGGTTTTGGATCTCCATGCATCGATTTGTGCATCAGCCCAACAGAAGTTTCGCTTGCCACGCACGCGCCCGCCGATCCATGCGTTGCCACCAGGAAGTGACATACACGTCCACGGCATCGCTGAGACGCCGGCCCACAGTGGTTCCATTGAGGAGCGAACTCAGCCAGAACATCGCACCCACGTACGGCCGCCGCGGCGTCGGTTCGATCGGCGCAAGCGGGGACGGCTTCGACAGCCGCCACAGGTCAAGGCGAAAATCGGTCACATGAAAATCGAGCTCAACCATCAGGTTGTACACCGCGTCCATGGCGTCCACGACATTTCGATCGGCGATCAGCCTCACGGAGATCAACTCCCTTTCGACTTCGTCCGTAATCGCGTGTAGCTCCGAGTAGGCAACGTCAACCTCACCGACAGTGAGTTCCTTGTCGTCAAACAACTCGTGCTCACGATTGTGTCGACGCTGACATAGCTGCAACACGTGGACAGCCGAACGCAGTGTGGTGTCGCGTTGCCAATCCTTCTTCGCGCGATGCGCGCTGCTAGCCAGCGCTCCCCATGCAGCGGCGGCAGGTACCACAGCAGCGGTCGCGGCAATAGCTGTCGGTTCCATTGGCGACTATTCCACCCCATGGCGGACCACGACTGCCCCAGCAGCCCCGGCCGACCTGACAGCGGAAGCGAGCAACTCAGCCGCCGCTCGACCTTGACCGGGCAGTACATGCGAGCAAACGTCCAACTTAATTGTTGCGGACGCGTGCCCAAGTCGCCCCGATACGACCTTGACAGGTACACCGAGCGACATGAGCAGACTTGCGTGAGTACGTCTCAGGTCATGCAGCCTTATCGCAGGTAGGTCAGAGATCGCCTTCCGCGCCGCCTCGACGCGGGTCCACCGCCTTCTAGACACCTCGTCGTGGTGACTGGCCGCCGCGGTCCCTGCCTGTCGAGGTCCCCGGCCGCCGACGCGCGGCCACCCGAGGCCCCGGCTTGGCGCATCGAACGATGCATCACCGCCGATGTATCTGGATGCACGTAGTGTATCTAGATGTCGTCCGGCGATCTAAAACGTGATGGTCAAACGCTATTTCTGCACCCAAACGCATCACAACGTATCTCCACTTTCAGGGGTTCGAATCCCCCATCCTCCGCCGAAAACGGCAGGTCAACGACTTGCCGCACCGGAAGGGAACACTTTCGGGTATCACCGCCGGCAAATCGCGTGTGAATTCCCGCGATCTGCCGGCGGTGACGTTTCGGCCCGCGAAGGTCTCGGCGACCCCGATGCTGACAGTTGATCTAAAAAGTGTATCGCACTACATAGAAAGTGCAGTACACTTCTGATGTGCGGATCGAGATCACGCCCAGCGCCCGGCAGCACGGGATCGCCGATGATGAGATCCGCGCCGTGGTTGAATACCCGGCACTACGTGTCGTCTTGACCGCGCGTCGCGTGGGAACTCGCCCGGTCCTCCACATTGGACCGGCTGTCGAGCGCGGCCCGTTCATCGAGGTCATCGTCGATATCGTCGATATCGTCGACCCGATGATCGCTGTCGCATTCCACGCGATGATGCTGCGCAAGAGCCTGGTCACCAACCTCGGCATCGAACACCTTGTCGTTCCGAGTTACGGAACACAGCGATCGTGAGAGGAGAGAATCCATGGGCCGCAAGCTGACTGACGATGACTACGCCGCGATGGCTGACGACTACGCCACGAACGCGCCCACGGCGGAGGAAGTGGTCGGGGACGTCGAAGTCGCAGACCTGGCCGTTCTCCGCCACGGCCGGCCACCAAAGGGCACCGCGTCCAAGGGTAAGACCCCGACAACCTCCGTCCGCCTACCCGAGGATCTGCGGGAAGCGATGGTCCAGCTGGCTGACGCCGAGCACGTCAAACTCGCCGAAATCATTCGTCGGGCGGTCGCAGAGTACGTCGACCGTCACCGCGCCGCGTCGTAGCAGGCGACGACAGTCCCGGCTGGCGAACATGTCGGTGTTCATCTGGTTCGCCAGGGGACAGCCACGCTGATACCGTCTCGGCCCCGACGGGCCCGGGTAGCGTGAACTCATGACCTACGTAGTGCTCGGCGCCACCGGCGGTCAGGGTGGTGCGGTGGCCACCGGACTCCTCGAAGCGGACCTACCGGTGCGGGCCGTGGTGCGCGATCGCGAGTCCAAACGCGCGCAGGAACTCAGCACCCGCGGCATCGAGTTGGTGACCGGCGACATGGTCAGCGGCGACGGACTCGTGGACGCGTTCGTCAAGACCAACGGCGTCTTCGCGTTGACCACACCGTTCGAGACCGGGGTCGATGCAGAAGTCACCCAGGGCACCGCGATCATCGACGCCGCCCGCCTCGCAGGCGTGCCGTACCTCGTCTTCTCCTCGGTCGCCAGCGCCGACCGCGGCACCGGCGTGCCGCACTTCGAGAGCAAGTACCGCGTCGAGCAGGCCCTCGGCGACAGTGGTATCCCGCACACGATCGTGGGGCCGACGTACTTCTACGACAACCTCCTCGGCAGCGTCGACGCGGTGACCGCCGCCGGCATCCTGCCCATCGCGATGCCTTCGGACAGACCGTTGCAACAGCTCTCCCGCCGGGACCTCGGCAGGTTCGTCGTCGAGCTCTTTCGCGACCCGACAAGCCACGTCGGCGAACGCATCGACATCGCCTCCGATTCGCTGACCCCCGATCAGATGGCCGCCGCGCTGTCGTCGGTGTTGACACGCGAGGTGAACGCGGAATCGTATGATCCGGAACGGATCTCGTCGCCCGACATGAGCGCGATGTTCGGTTTCCTGAGCCGGGAGGGTTACCAGGTAGACATCCCGGCGCTCCATCACCGCTTCCCGGCCGTCGGGTGGCAGTCGTTCGCCGAGTGGGCGGCGATCCAGTTCGGGACATGACACAGTTCGGGCCCGACACACCACAGTGTGCGGGCCCGAAACTGGAAGTTTGGACAAGACCGGGGGCTTCTGTAATCACCCGGCCTCTGGTTCAACAAGCGAGTTACAGCATCGCGTGAACGTGACATCACCGTATCAGGCCGTCGTCGCCGTCGGCCAATCGTCGTCTGGGAAACAATCGTCTGGGAAACTGGCAGCGTGCTGTTCCCGACGCTGACCCCCGCCGCTGCCAATCTGTCCGATGCGATCGTCGTTGGCGACGACCGACTGTCCCGCGAAGATCTCGTCGGGGCGGCAACCGCGGTGGCCGAACGCATAGGCGGCGCGCACACCCTCGCCGTTCTGGCCCGGCCGACGCCCGACACGATTCTCGCGATCGTCGGCTGTCTCATCGCCGGCGTCGCCGCGGTGCCCGTGCCACCCGACTCCGGCGCACGCGAGCTCGACCACATCCTCACCGACTCCGGAGCGCAGGCCTGGCTCGGCGCAGCTCCCGACGATGCCACGTTGCCGGTGATCCCGGTCCGCCGCTATGCCCGCTCATGGCATCGACATCCCGAGCCGCCCGAGTCGTCGACCGCCCTGATCCTCTACACCTCCGGCACTACCGGCCTGCCCAAGGGTGTGCCGATCTCGCGGCGGGCCATCGCCGCCGGGCTCGACGCACTCGCCGACGCCTGGCAGTGGACATCCGATGATGCGCTGGCGCATGGACTTCCACTGTTTCACGTGCACGGTCTGATCCTCGGCGTACTGGGGCCACTGCGTCGCGGCGGGCGGCTGATCCACACGGCGAAGCCGGCTCCGGAGAAGTACGCGGCGGCCATCGACGACGGCGCCACGATGTTCTTCGGTGTGCCCACCGTGTGGTCCCGTGTGGCCAATGACGAGTCGGCAGCACAACACCTTTCGTCGGCCCGTCTGCTCGTGTCGGGCAGTGCTCCGCTGCCGGTACCGGTGTTCGAGAGCATCCGCGCGCTCACCGGACACGAGATCGTCGAACGCTACGGCATGACCGAGACCATGATCACGGTCAGCACCCGCGCAGACGGCGAACGACGCCCCGGCTGGGTCGGGTTGCCACTGGCCGGGGTCGACACCCGAATCCGAGAGGGCGACAACGACCTTCCGCATGACGGCGAAACCGTCGGCGACCTGCACGTGCGCGGGCCGATGATGTCGTCGGGGTACCTCAATCAGCCGGAGAAGAGTGCCGAATCCTGGCTTGATGACGGGTTTTTCGCCACCGGCGACGTCGCCGTCATCGACCCGGACGGGATGCACCGCATCGTCGGGCGCCGCGCCACGGACCTCATCAAGTCCGGCGGATACCGGATCGGTGCCGGCGAGATCGAAACCGTGCTGCTCGGACATCCGGCCGTCGATGAGGTCGCGGTGATCGGCGTTCCGGACGACGACCTGGGCCAGCGGATCGTGGCCTATGTGGTCGGTTCCCGGGTTCCCGACAGCGAACTGATCGACCACGTCACCGCCGAACTGTCCCATCACAAGCGGCCCCGTGAGATCCGTTTCGTCGACGGGCTGCCGCGCAACGCCATGGGCAAGGTGCAGAAGAAACTCCTCGACTGACACAAGCGCCATCGCCCCCGACCGCTTCCGCCGCCGATCCCGTCCGTTCCACAAAAAGCGCCCCAGAAAAGCACCCGACAGAACAGACCCATCGACATAGTGCTGATGGCTCCGCTCTGGGAGGTGCTTTCCTGGGGCGCTTTTCGCGGGGCCGACCCGACCTGGGCCCCGCCCCCCGGTCAGCCGGTGGCCGCGACCGGCTCGGTCCGCACTTCTGACTCCCGAGCGACTCGCACCTGGCCGAGTCCGACGATCACCGCGAGTGCCACCGCGACCGGGATGCAGGCGATCAGCACGATGGTGCCGGCCGAGTAGCCAAGTCCGATCAGGGCGCCGCCGACGATCGGACCGACGACCGAACCCAGGCGACCCATCGACGACGTCCAGCCGACCCCGGTCGCCGCCGTCGCCTGCGGGTAGAGCGACACCGCGACCGCGGCCTGACCGATCATGCCCGCCTGCAGGCCCAGCCCGACACCGCCGAACACCAGCAACAGCAACGCCTTGTCGGCACCCAGGAAGGCCGAGATCACCAGGAACACGATAGCCACGGCCGTGGTGCCGGCAAGCACCGAAGTCATCCGGAACCGCAGTGCGCCCACCATCAGCACACCGGCACCGACGATGCTGCCGACGCCCAGCGCAGCCGATCCGAGTGGTGCCAGCTTGGTGCTGAACCCGTAGCTCGTCAGCAGCGTCGGCAGCCACGACGAGAAGATGTAGAAGACGGAGAACACCAGGAACGAGAACACCCACAGCAGGATCGTGCGCAGACGCACCTGCGGGTCGAAAAGTCGACCGACCGCGGCGTGATGCTTGGCCTCCGCCGCTGCGGCGCCGGTGACGGCCCGTTCGTCCGGCAGCCAGATCCACAGCAGCGGGAACAGCACCGCCGAGGCGATCGCACCGGCGATGAACACCGACTCCCAGCCGAACGACCCCAGCAACCGGGCGCCGACGAGGCCGGCGATCAGGGCGCCGAGCGAGATGCCCATCGTCACGAAGACGGCGATGTTCTGTCGATACCGGGCCGGGTTCAAGGCGGTGGCCTGCGCGACCGCCGCCGGCATCACGGCGCCGAGTCCGAAGCCGGTCACCAGCCGCAGCACGCTGAGTTCGATGATGTTGCCCGACCATGCGGTCAGCAGCGAGCCGATGGTGAAGACGCCGACTGCGGCCAGCACCACGTTCCGGCAGCCGAAGCGCGCGGTGAGACGACCGACGGCGATGTAGCCGAGCGCCACGCCGAGGCTGGTCAGCGACAGCGCGGGCGTGAAGTGCGACGGGGCCACGCCCCAGTCGTCGGACAGGGCCGGGACGGACAGTCCAAGCGCGATTGTGTCGTACCCGTCGAGCACGACGGCGACGAAGGCAAGGATGAGCACCGGCCAGTTGGGCCGGGTGATGACGGGTGTGGGGCCAGAACTCTGTGTCGGTCCGCTCATGATGGCGTCCTCGGGGTCGACGGCGTGGGCTGACGCCGTGTGAGTGATTCTAATGCGCCGCAGATGCGGCGGTCGGGAGGAATCCCTGGGCTTCGACCTCGACTCTGAGGCCTGGTTCCACCAGTGCCGACACCTCGACGAGGGTCGAGCACGGGAAGTCGCCGGAGAACACCGTGCTCCGGGCACGTCCGACGGCGGATTTGTCGGCGATGTCGGTGAGGTAGATCCGCAGGACGACGATGTCGTCGACGGTGGCGCCGCACGCTTCGGTGAGGTCACGCACGCGCCGGAACGTCTCGACCGCCTGCGCGTAGGTGTCGGCGCCGCCGACCACGCCGTCCGGGCTGCCGGCGTGCATCCCGGACAGGAAGAACTGGTCGCCGACGATGCGGGCATTGCTGAACATGTCCGGTCGTGGTGGCTCGGCCACCGCGGGATGTCCGATGCGGGTCATGCTGCGCTCCCCCGCCGGCGTTCGTCGGATTCGCGGGTCAGCCGTTCGCGGACCGGGAGGAAGTCGTAGGTCGGGTGGAAGTCGGTGGTGAAGGTGCCCCACGCACGGCGTTCCAGTTCGACGTTCACCGCGGGCAGCCGGTGGGCCGGCAATCGCAGCGTGACGATCTGCCCGATGCCCATCGCGACCACCCAGGACACGATGTCGCAGCCCTCGGGCGGAAATCCGTGCCACCAGTCGGCATCGTCGAGTCGGCCCTGGAGCTGTTCCAGGTTCTGCGACTGGTCGTGGCGCAGGATCACCGTCAACAGCATCGTGTCGTCGCCGCTCATGCGTTCGCCTTCGCGAGAATCTCGGCCTGGGCGACGGCGTCGGCCCGGTAGATGCGCCGGATACGGGACACCCCGAGGTCGTGCTGGTACAGGTGCTCTTCGCGGTCGGCGTCGTCGGCGAGTGCCTCGAGTACCTCACGATCCTGTTCGAGGACCTCCCAGTGCTTGGCCTCCAAAGTGGTGCGGAACAGGAACCGCCAGGTCTCGCGTTCCCAGCCGCTCACCCGGCGGGTGCGCCAGTGGAAGATCGCCGACGACTCGCGATCGATGGGAGTGCTCATTCCGACGATGCCGAACACACCGCCCGGACCTGCGCCGGGGCCGTACGGGATCTCCAGGTCGACGTAATCCATCGAGCCGCGGACGAACTCGACCCAGTCGAAGTTGACGCCACGCTGATCGGTCTTCTCGAAGAAGAAGCCGCGGTCGGTCTCGCGGATGCGGAATCGGGCCGAGGTGTCGCCGCCGAACATCGAGTGCGAGTTGCGGTGCAGGAAGGCGCCGTGCATCGGGTCGAGCACGTTGTCCATGTAGAACCGCCACGGGCCGCCCCATTCGGCGTAGTTGGGGAACCAACTGACCTCGGGGTCGCTGAGCCGGTCGGGCAGCACGAACGGCGTCGGCACCGACTCGGCGGTGAGCGGAATGTAGGCGAAGATGGTGTCGGCGGCCTCGACCACCTTGAGCGACACGGTCGCTCGTCGGCCTTCGAGGGCGCAGCCGGGCATGCCCGGCACCGAGACGACCGTGCCGTCGCCGTCCACCTGCACGCCGTGGTAGGCGCACGCGATGCGGTCGCCGAGATGCTGGCCCACCGACAGCGGTGCGCTGCGGTGCGGGCAACGGTCCTCGAGCATGTGCACCACGCCACGGGCGTCGCGGAACAGCACCCAGTCGACCTCGAGTCGCCGGACCGGGACGGTGGCTCCCGCGTCGACCATGTGCGATGGGAGGATCGGATACCAGCGGTTCCGCAGGCCGGTGGCGGCGATCTCGTCGGCGTCGAGGTGGCGGCGGGTGCCGACGGCGAAGGTCGGGCGGCCGCGAGCGGCGCGCGTGGTGGCCGTGGCTGTTGGTGCGGTGGCGGATTCGGTGGTGGTCATGTCAGTTCCCCAATCGACGCATCTCGGCGCGGAAGTTCTCTTCGGTCCAGGGGCCGCCGTCGGGTCCGTGCAGTCCCAGGGTGTTGAGGCCGTCGACGACCTCGGTCAGCGTCGCGGCACCGGCGGTGAAGATCTCGGTGAGCGATCCGGCGAGCTTGCGCTCGTACGGTGTGATGGCGTCCGGATGGGTTTGGTGGACTTCGAGATAGGGCTCGCGGGCTGGGCGAGTGATCATCGGAGTGCTCCTTCGATCAGTGGGGTGGGTTCGATCAGTGGGGTGGGTGGGGTCAGTAGTTTGCCGTCGCGTGCGGCGAGACCTTCGGCGATGGCGACGAACGACGAGGTCCACTCGGCGAAGGACTCCCGCCGTTGGGTCTGCACCGGTTTCGGGGCCCCGTCGATGACGACGAAGACGCCGTTGTCGATCTCGCCGGCGAGCTGTTGGGCGACAGTGAGATCGGCATCGGCCTTCGGCGCCGATGCCAGGACGAGGGTGGGTACCTCGATCTCGGGCAGTAATGCCGCGACATCGTCGGTGACAGTGGCGGGTTCGGCGAGGATGAGGCTCAGGACGGTGTCCGGGTGGGCGACGGCCAGCCGGATGGCGTCGGCCACGTCGGCATCGTCGGCGAACACGTGGGTGGGTTCGCCGCCTTCGACGGCGGCTTGTGCGCCGTCTGTCCACCAGCGCTGTGCCGCGATCATGGCCGCGCCTCCGGGACGTGGACCGGCGGAACGAACGGGCCGGGCGTGGGATGGACCGCCTCGACATCGATCTCGATGAGCGACGGTCCGCGGTGGGCGATGGCGTCGTCGAGGGCGGCGGCGATGACGCCGGGCCCCTGGACCAACCGGTACGGGAGGTCCATGGAGGCGGCCAGCAGGTCGAACCGCGGCGTGTGCAGGTCGACACCGGAGCGTCGGAAACCGTTTTTCTCCTGCATGTTCCGTAAGACTCCGTATCCACCGTCATTGAAGACCAGCACGACGACGTGTGCGCCGGACCCGGCGAGCGAGGCCAGTTCGCCGAGGTGCACGGCCAGGCCACCATCGCCGGCGATGACCAGTGTCGGCACGTCAGGCCGGGCGTGGGCGGCGCCGATACCCATCGCGAGCCCTTGACCGATGCCGCCGCCGAGGGGGAAGACGTTGGTGGCGCGGTCGTGGATCGACAGCAGCCGGTTGCCCCACTGACTCGAGGGGATGGTGACGTCGCGAGCGATCACCGACTCGCGCGGCAACGCCGCGCGAATCGCGTCACAGATCTCGGCGTATCCCCCGACGTAGCCGGTGAGGTCGGCACGCACACGCTCTCGTACGGCGGTGACCCGCTCGGTCCAGGACTCAGACGGGCGGATGTCCGCGAGATTCTCGGCCAGCGCTCGGACGGACAGGTCGGCGTCGCCGACGATCCCGACCTCGGCCGGATACACTCGGCCGACGGTAGCCGGTTCGATGTCGATCTGAATCAGTCGCCGCGGCAGTTCCAAACTGTAGGAAGCGGTCTCGTTGGAGCGGAAATGCGTTCCGACGGCGAGCAGGACGTCGGCATCGCCGATCAGTTCCCGCACCGCGGGGGTGGTCGCGAAGTTGCCGATCACCAACGGATCGTCTTCGGTCACGATGCCGCGACCGCTGTTGCTGGTGAGGATGCCTGCGCCGAGCCGCTGTGCGAGGCGCGCGATCTGGTCGCCGGCGCCGGCAGCGCCGCCGCCCAGCCAGATCAGGGGCGATCGCGCCGTACGCAACAGTTCGGCGGCCCGGGCAACGGCGTCCTCGTCGGGGCGCACGGCCTCGGCGGCGTGAATGTCGCTGGGCCGCTGCATGTCCGGTGTGGCGAGATACTGCAGATCGGACGGCCATTCGATGCTCGCCGGTCCCGACGGCGCCGTGCGGATCCGTGCGATCGCCGCCTCGAGTTCGGCAGCGACGTCCTTGGCGTCGGTGATCGTCGCAGCATGGGCGGAGATCGCGTCCAGCAGTTGCGGCTGACGGGGGAACTCGTGGATGACACCGCGGCTGACCTCGGGCCGTCCCGGCGTGAGATGTTCGCTCTCGATCTGCCCGGTGATGTGCAGAACGCGACTGCCGGCGGTGAGGGCCTCGACCATCGACCCGGCTGCGTTGCCGGCACCGGTTCCCGTGCTGGTCAGAGCGATTCCGATACCACCCGAGGCGCGGGCGAAAGCGTCGGCGGCGTTGACCGCGGCCGCTTCGTGCCGCATCTCCACGAAGGTGAGGTCGCGGTCGACCGCTTCGACGAGCGGTAGGTTGTGGATGCTGACGACGCCGAAGGCATGGGTGATGCCGTGGCGGCGCATCACGTCGACGAGGACGTCGCCGCCGGTGGCGCGGTGGCTGGTGGGCTGGTCTGTCATGGTGTTCTCCTGGGCGGCGGACGGTCAGACGTAGCGGTGGACGCCGCCGCCGACCTCGAGGGCGGCGCCGGTCATGTAACTGTTGCGGGGTGAGAGCAGGGTGGTCACCGGGAAGGCGAGCTCCTCGGCGGTACCGAAGCGACCCAACGCGATCCCGCGATCCTGGGCGATCTCCGCGCTCCATTCGGCGAAGTCGGCGGTGGTGTCACCCTCGGCGAATCGGCGCTGCCACTGCCCGGTGTCGATGAGGCCGAGCAACACCGAGTTGACCCGGATGCCGTCGCCGGCGAGGTCGCCGGCGAGCGAGCGGGACAGGTTGAGCAAGCCCGCCCGGGCGGCGGCGGTGGCGGCCAGGCGCAGTTCTGGTTGCCGGGACAGGATCGCGTTGATCACGACCACCGACCCGGCATCCGACGTCGCGAGAGCCTTGCGTGCAGACCGGATGACGTGCAGCGCACCGAAGATCTTGAGGTCGAACTCGTCGCGGATCTCGTCGTCGGTGGTGTCGTCGAGGGTGCGCATCAGCGACCGGCCCGCGTTGCACACCACCCCATCGATGCCACCGAACTCCGCGACGGCGGCCGCCACGAACCGGTCAACGGAGCCGCGGTCGGTGACGTCGCACGCCGCGTAGACCACCTCGGTGCGTGCGGCGATGTCGGCGGTGGCCTCGCGCAGTCGCTGTTCGTCGCGAGCACACAGCGCCAGACGGGCTCCCTCGTCGGCGAGCATGCGCGCAGTGGCCAAACCGATCCCGGAGCTCGCTCCGGTGATCAGAATGCTGCGGCCGGCGAGCTGCAGATCCATGGCTTCTCCCTCGTCTGTCGGTGTGATCGTCTGGTGGTGTGCTGGTCGGGTGGTCGGTGATCTGGGTCGCAATGTTGTTCAGCGGAAGATGAATCCGCCGTCGACCACGATGGTCTGCCCGGTGACGAAGGCGGCGTCGTCGGAGAGCAGGAACCTCACGACCCCGGCGACGTCGTCGGGAGTCTGTTCCCGGGTCAGAGCTCGGCCGTCGGCGTAGGTGCGGTAGCGCTCATCGGGCACGGTCTCAGTGGCCTCGACACGCGTGAGCCCGGGGGCCACCGCGTTGACGCGCACACCGTGGGGGCCGGCGTCGCGGGCCATCGACCGGGTCATCCCGATCACCGCCGCCTTCGACGACACGTAGTGCACCAGGCGCGGCGAGCCGTACATGGCGACATCGGAGGCGATGTTGACCACCGCACCCTGTGCTGCCGACAGCTGCGGCCACAGGTATTTGGTGACCAACCAGGTGCCGCGGACGTTCACGTCGGTCAGCCGTCCGAACTCGTCGTCGGCGAGCTCGAAGAACGTTGCACCGCCGACACCGTCGGCGATCGCGGCGTTGTTGACCAGACCGACGAGCCGGTCGCCGTCGCGGTCGAGACGATCGGCCAGCGCACGCACCGAAGCGACGTCGGCGATGTCGGTGACAACCGCAGATACGTCGAATCCGGCTGCGCGCAGATCGCTCTCGGCGCTGTTGGCGGTCTGCGCGTCGCGTTCGGCGATCACGACACGATGACCCTCGCGGCAGCAGCGTCCGGCGATGCTGCGTCCCAGCCCGCGTCCGCCACCGGTCACGACCACCGTCCCGGCGCTCATGACAGGCCCCGCACGAAGTCGGCGACGAGGTCGGCTGCTGCATCCGGGCGTTCCTGGATGGCCACGTGCCCGGCGTCGGCGAGGACATGCAGTTCGGCGCCGGGAATGGTGTCGGCGAGCAGACGTGATTCGTCGACACCGGTGATCGTGTCGTGTGCGCCGACCAGTACCAGTGTCGGGCAGTCGATCCGCGTCAGTTCGGGTCCGAGGTCGGTTGCGGCCATGAACTCCGCGGCGGCGGTGAAGCCGGGTTGGCGGACGTCGGCCATCGACCGGCGTACCGAGGCCGCCACGGTCGGGTCTGCGGTGGGTGCCGTGAGTCGGTGGGCGCGTGCGGTGGCGACCGCGTCGGCGCCGCGTTCGGCCAGTTCAACGATACGGTCCCGCATGGCGGCGGCTTTGGTGCTGGTGGTGCCGGATCCGCGGGTGCTGTCGGCGATCACGAGGGCGGCGATCCGGTCGGGTCGGCGCAGCGCGGCGGACATGGCGATCACTCCGCCCCACGAAGTTCCGAGCAGCACGACGGGCGCGTCGGGGGTGATGCTGTCGATCAGGTCGATGACGTCGGCGACGACATCGGTGGTCGGGGATGGATCGGGCGATGCCCCGTAGCCCGGTGCGTCCACGCACCACGCTGAGATCCCGGCGGCGGCCAGCCGATCGGCCAGGGGCGCACAGGATGCGGCCGAGCCGCCGATGCCGTGCAGCATCACCACGGTGTGGGCGCACCGGATCTCGCGGTGGGTGGCATGTTCCACCACGTGCAGGCGGTCGCGAATCGACGTGGCGACGGCGGCGGTGCTCATGAGACACCTGCCATCTCGGATGCGCCGTAGAAGTAGTCGGCGTCGTCCGGGGTAACCAGCGCCCGCGCACCCAGGTCGGGCACCCCGGCCATCGCCGAGCGGATGGTGCTGGTGGGCGGGCCGGCGGTGCCCCAGGTGTCCGACAGTTCGGGGGTGCGACGCCAGGTACGGCACAGCCATGCGTCCTCGTCGATCTGGGCGACCTCGGAGGTGTATTCGCACACCAGTCCGGCCGGGTCGGTGAAGTAGGAGAAGGTGTTGTCGCCGGGTCCGTGCCGCCCGGGTCCCCATTGTGGGGCGATGCCGTGGGCTTTGAGGCTGCCGATGCCGCGCATGAAGTGATCCAGCGAGGTCATCTCGTAGGCGACGTGGTTGATCGACGGCCAGGGCGCCTGGTTGAGCGCGATGACGTGGTGGTCGGAGTTGCAACGCAGGAACGCCATCTGACGTTCGGACCAGTCGGAGACGCGCATGCCGAGGACCTGCGTGTAGAAGCGGGCGGTGCGCTCGATGTCGGTGGTGTTGAGCACCACGTGGGCGATCTTGCGGGGGACGGCGCGACGTCCGGCGGGCTCCTGTGCGGACACCGCGAAGGTGTCGGCGGACAGTTCGACAACGCGCCCCTCCGGATCCACCAGTTGCAGGCCGTAGCCGCCGCCGGCATCGTCGAGCAGCCCGGGCTCGCGCAGAAGCGGCACACCGAGCTGTTCGAGTGCGCGGGCGGCGTCGTCGACCTCGCGGGGTGTGGCGACGGCGAAACTGATGCCGCCGAGGCCATTCACGTCACCGGCGCGGAGGTCGAGCACATGATGTTCGGTGCCGGTGGCGCGCAGCCAGAACCGGTCGCCGTCCTCCTCGACGGTGGTCAGCCCCCACACCTCGTGATAGAACGCGCCCGACGCCGCGGGGTCTGGTACGGCCAGTGCCACCGACCGCAGGCTGCGCAGTCGACAGACCGGTGCTGCGGTGAGAGCGGGCATCAGTGAGTAGAGCACGATGTTCCTTCTAGATGTCGAGGACGAGTTCGGCCGAGCGGCAACGGGACACGCACGGGAACATGGTGGTGTTGGCGGCGTGCTCGGATTCGCTGAGCAAGAAGTCGCGGTGGTCGACGTCGCCCTTGACGACGCCGACCTCGCAGGTGCCGCAGATGCCTTCGGTGCACGAACTCGGTACGTCGACGCCGGCGTCGAGCAGGGCGTCGAGCACGGAGATGTCGGGGCCGACCGGGATGCGCTGCCCACTGCGGTCGAGCACCACGTCGAACGCGGTGTCGTCGCCCGACGGCGCCGCGGCGGCGGGAGCCGCGAACCGTTCGGTGCGCAGGGTGACGCCGTCCGGTACGTGGCAGGCGACCGCGTCGAGCAGCGGTGCCGGTCCGCAGCAGTACACGACCGCACCGGGTTTCGCGGTGGCGACTGCAGTCGCCAGGTCGGGCAGTCCGCCGGTCTCGTCGTCGGCGTGGATGGTGGCTGTGCCGTGGGCGGCCACTTCGTCGACGAAGGCCATGGTGCGCCGGGAACGTCCGGCATACAGCATCCGCCACGCGTAGCCGTCACGGTGGAGGTGGCGCATCATCGCGACGATCGGGGTGATGCCTACCCCACCGGCCACCAGGATGTGCTCGTCGGCGTCCGGGTCGAGGGCGAATGCGTTGCGCGGGCCCTCCACCTCGATCTCCGCACCGACCGACAATCGGTCGTGAACCACCGTGCTACCGCCCCGGGACTGTTCGGCACGCAGCACCGCGACGGTCCAGCGGGTGCTGTCCTGCGGGTCCGAGCAGAGGGAGTACTCGCGGACCAGGCCGCCGGGTAGGTGCAGGGCGATGTGTGCGCCCGGCTCCCAGGTCGGCAGCGGAGCGCCCGTCGGGTCGACGAGGCTGACGCTGGTGATGCCGGCGGCTTCCCACGTCTTCTGCTGGACGCTAAGAACTCTGGAGTTTCCTGCGCTCATCGGTGATCCTTCTCGATGAATTCGGTCGGTGCGAACGGGTCAGCGCGTGACGCCGTACATCTCCGAGCTCGGCGGATAGGTGGGCAGTTCGGGCTTCTTGGCGCCGATGATCACGCAGAACAGCGCGTCGGTGTCGCCGACGTTGGCGAGGCTGCGCGGGACGCCGGCGGGGACGCGGATGAGATCGCGATAGCCGAGGCGGCGTACCGCCTTCTTGGTGCCGTCTTCCACATCGTGCACGGCCACCTCGAGTTCACCCTCGAGGACGAAGAACACCTCTTCGACGTCGTGGTGGGTGTGCTCGGGGCCGACGGCGCCGGCGGGCAGGCGCATGTTGGAGAAGGTGAAGTGTTCCGAGGGCAGGGTGCGGTTGTCGCCGTCGTGGTTGCCGGTGGCTCCGGAACCGATGTAGCGGATCTGGGCCCGCTTGAACCGGTCACCGCCTGCGGCCGCCTGGAATCCCAGGGTGTCCCAGTCCTCGTGGCGGGTGTCGCGGCTGGCGATGGCGGCGTCGATCTGGGCCTCGAGGTCGACGGTGGTCTTCTCGGGTGCGGTCATGATGTGTCCTCTCGGTGGGTGCGTGCGTTGGGGGTTCAGGCGACGTGCGCGACGGCTTCGATCTCGACCGTCGCGCCATACGGGAGTGCGGCGACCTCCACGAACGAGCGGGCCGGTCGAGGTGCGGCGAAGACCTTCTCGTAGTGGCGGTTGGCGGCGTCCCGCAGCGTCACGTCGGTGACGAAATAAGTGGTCTTCACGACGTCGCCCAGGCTCATGTCGATGGTCGCGAGGCGTTCGGTGAGTCGGGCGATGGCCGCGTCGAGCGCGGGCTCCACACCCGCGACGGCGTGCCCATGCTCGTCGACGGACAAAGCGCCGGAGACGAATCCGAAGCCGGCAGCGGCGTAGGCGGGGCTGTAGGGGTGGGCGGATTGGGTCGCGGTGTCGACAGGGGTGGACATGCGTTTCCTCTCTTGTGGTGGGTGTCGGGTCATCGGGGTACGCCCCAGGCGATGGGGTCGTCGCTGCGATCGAGGTAGATGCTCTTCTGATCGCAGTACTGGCGGACCGCGTCGCGTCCCTTCTCGGTGCCCAGTCCGCTGTCGCGCAGGCCGGTGAAGGGCGTGGAGATGGAGAACTGTTTGTAGGTGTTGACCCAGACGGTGCCGGCGTCGATCGCCTCCCCGATGCGCATGGCGCGGCGGTAGTCGTCGGTCCAGATGCCGCAGGCGAGTCCGTAGTCGGTGTCGTTGGCCTGGGCGATCACGTCGGCCTCGTCGTCGAACGGGATCACCACCGCGACCGGCCCGAAGATCTCCTCGCGGCAGATCATGTCGCCGTTGGTGACGCCGGTGAGGATGGTCGGCGGATAGTAGTTTCCGTTATCGAGTCGAGGATCGTCGGGAATTGCTCCGCCGCAACGCACCTGGGCTCCGGCGGCCACGGCGTCGTCGACCATGGCCGCCACCGAGTCACGATGCGATCGAGAGATCATGGGCGCGACGTCGGTGGCAGGGTCGGTGCCCTCGCCCAGTCGCAATCGTTCGGCGCGGACGACGAGTTCGTCGGTGAAGGTGTCGAAGATGCTGCGGTGCACAAATACCCGCGATCCGGCGATGCAGCTCTGGCCGCTGGAGGAGAAGATGCCGAACAGCACACCCTGCAGGGCACGTTCGATGTCGGCATCGTCGAAGACGATCGTCGGCGACTTCCCCCCGAGTTCGAGCGTGATGGGCATGAGCTTGTCGGCGGCCACGTGCGCGAGGTGACGGCCGGTGGTGGTGCCGCCGGTGAAGCTGATCTTGCTGATCAACCGATGACGCACCAGCGCCTCGCCGACGGTGCGGCCGGGCCCGGGCAGCACCGACAGCACGCCGCGAGGCAGGCCGGCCTCCTCGCACAGCCGCGCCAGGAGCAGGGTCACCCACGGTGCCCACACCGGCGGCTTGCTCACCACGGCGTTTCCCGCGGCCAGTGCCGGCGCGAGCTTCTGTGCGTCCGAGGCGATCGGCGAGTTCCACGGGGTGATGGCACCCACCACGCCCATCGGACGGTGGGTCGACATCGTGATCCACGGGCCGCGCGGGGTGGTCAGTGTGCCGTCCATGGTCTCCAGGGCGGCGGCCATGTAGCGAAAGGTGTTGGCGGCGCTGGCGGCCAGCGCCCGGGTCTCGGTGAGGGTCTTGCCGGTGTCGAGTGTCTGCAGGGCGGCGATGCGGTCGCGCGCTGTGTCGATCGCGTTGCCGATCCGGTGCAACACAGCGGCGCGTTCGTGCGGCAGCATGGTCGCCCACCCACTGGCCCGGGCGGCCGAAAGACCCTCGCGCACTGCGGTGTCCACGGTGTCGACGGTTGCGCCGTGCAAGGTCGCGAACACTCGCCCGGTTGCCGGATCGATCGATTCGATCTTCTCGCCGGTACCGATCTCCCATCGGCCCGCAACGTGAATCCGGTCCACGAGATCGGCGGGGTCGGCGCCGATTGCGGCGGGGTCCGCGACTGCTGAGGTGTTCGCGAGGAGCGACATGCTTCGGTCCGTTCCACTGACTGTTCGGGGCTGCGCGCTTGACTAGATATCTTTGCGCTAAGACATTTCTAAAGCCTTAGCGCAAAGAGGTCAAGGGCGGAAGCCGCAGGACAAGCGTTTGTAACGGGCGATTTACACCGTGGAAATGCTAGAGATGCAGGTCACACTGCATGTGTCGGCGGTCACGTGCTCCGCGAAATTGGTTGAGAATTTTTCGTCAGCCGACGGTGATCGGGTCGGATTCACCGGGATCCAGGCCGTCACCGAGGACTGCCGCACGGGACGAGAGTTCGAGTTGCCCGAGCAGACGGGCCAACGCTGCGGCGTCGTCTGTCGACAGTTCGCCGAGCATCGTCTGCAGCTTGGCGAAGTGTTCGTCGGCGACGCGATCGACCAGCGCCGAGCCCTCCGCGGTCAGCTCGACGTAGACCACGCGCGCATCGTGCGGGTCCTTGGATCGCACCACCAAGCCGGCATCCTCGAGTCGCTTGACCCGCAGTGACAGACCGCCGGTGGTCACCAGCGTCTGCTCGGCGAGCTGTCCCGCGGTCAACCGGTGATCCGGTACGGCGCGACGCAGGCACGCCAGTACGTCGAACCCGGCCTCGCTGATGTTGTGTTCCTCGAATGTCGTCGCGATCCGCGCCCGGTACACGAGAAAGCTGCGGTGGAGTCGGCCGAACACCTTCAGTGCCGACACGTCCAGTTCGGGACGCGCGACCGCCCAGTGCGACACGATGACATCGACTCCGTCCATGATGGGTCGAGCGTACCTGCCGGAACCGCGCCGGCCCGCCGCCCGCCCGGCCGGTGGATCACTCGTCCCCCGGGTATCGCCAACTCCTCCGCGAGTTCAGAGGGGGCCTGCAAATATCAGGGGGACGAACGATCTGGTCAGCTCGCCGCCGGCGGAGAGCGCTCGGTCGAATCCGCGTTCGTTGAGGATCAGCGCGCTGTAGGTGACGCCGTCGGCGTCCGGCAGTCGGGCCACCACGTCTTCGGCGGCGGCCATCGCCGGCACTTCTTCGGGTGCAAGAAGTTCGTGACCTCGACGGTGCGCCCACCGAACCCACCGCGCGTCGCACGAGGTCGAGCTTCTCGACGGTCGACAGCGTCACCGACTCGTCCTGCAGACCGCCTCGTGGTGCCATCTCGACGATCGTCACGTGGCGATCCACGGCTGTCGGACACTCATACTCCCAACCTGACGAGTACGTTCGTGACGACATCCACGTCACCGAGGACATAGATTCGCCTCATGGAGAGTGTCCTCCCCCGCACGCGCACCCACCGCCGGATCGGGATCGTCGTCTTCGACGGCGCGAAGATGCTCGACTTCTCCGGACCCGCAGAGGTGTTCGTGGAGGCCAATCAGTTCGGTGGCGACTACGAGGTCGTCGTCATGTCTCCGGCGGGTGGTGACGTGACGACGTCGATCGGCGTGCGCGTCAGCACTGCCGCGGTGACAGGGTCGGGAAGGTTCGACACCGTGATGATCGCGGGCAGCGAGATCGCGCCGCCGTTGTTCGTGACGCCGGAATTGATCGCCGCGGTCTCCGACCTCGCCGGACGCACTCGCCGCCTCGCGTCGGTGTGCACCGGTTCGTTTGTGCTCGCCCAGGCCGGGCTACTGGACGGCCGGTCGGCGACGACGCACTGGAAGTTCACCGCCGACCTCGCACACCGCTTCCCCGCGGTGCGGGTGGACCGCGACGCGATCTACGTCCGCGACGGTGACCTCTACAGTTCGGCGGGTGTGGTCGCCGGAATCGACCTGAGTCTGGCCCTCGTCGAGGCGGATCACGGTGCCGAGGTCGCTCGGCGGACTGCGCAGGGCCTACTGGTCTACATGCAACGAGGTGGCGGACAATCGCAGTTCTCCGCGTCACTTGCCGGCCCCGCTCCGCGCACCGGTCTGGTACGTCGCGCCACCGACCACATCCACGCGAACCTGCATGTCCCGCACACGGTCGCGAGTCTCGCCCGACACGTCAATGTCAGCGCGCGACAACTGACCCGACTCTTTCGCGAGGAGTTGGGCACCACCCCGGCCGGCTACATCGCCGACGCCCGCTTCGCGGTCGCCCGCGACAAACTGCACGCCGGGTTCACCGTGAGCGCAGCAGCGCACGCCGCCGGCTACGGCAGCGCCGAGGTCATGCGACGCGCCTTCGTCGCCCGCATCGGGGTGTCCCCACGCAAGTACCAGCGACGCTTCTCATCCACCCGGGCAGTCGCCGGGTGATCCGGAGGTCGCAAATGGGGGTGTTTGTGGCGCAGCGAGTGGGACCGCGGAGGACGTAGCGGGCGCACACTGAACGCGCTGGTCAAAAGACCACTACCTCTCGCGAAGGAGCACTGCCATGCCCACGGTCACCACCTCGGACGGCGTCGAGATCTTCTACAAGGACTGGGGTTCCGGACAGCCCGTCGTGTTCAGTCACGGCTGGCCGTTGTCGTCGGACGACTGGGATGCACAGATGATGTTCTTCGTCGAGCACGGGTATCGGGTCGTCGCCCATGACCGTCGAGGGCACGGTCGCTCCACCCAGGTCGCCGACGGCCACGACATGGACCACTACGCCGACGACATGCGTGCCGTCGTCGAGCACCTGGACCTGCGCGACGCGATTCACGTCGGACATTCCACCGGCGGCGGCGAGATCGCACGTTATCTGGCCCGGCACGGCGTCGACCGCGCCGCCAAAGCGGTGCTGATCAGCGCGGTGCCCCCGATCATGGTCAAGACCGACAGCAACCCCGACGGACTGCCGAAGGAAGTGTTCGACGATATCCAGCAGCAGGTCGCGCAGCGTCGTGCCGACTTCTTCTGGGAGTTCGCCGCCGGACCGTTCTACGGATACAACCGCGAGGGTGCGCAGCCGTCACAGGGCGTCATCGCCAACTGGTGGCGCCAGGGCATGATGGGCGGTGCGAAAGCGCACTACGACGGGGTGGTGGCGTTCTCGCAGACCGATTTCACCCCGGATCTCGAGAAGATCGAGATCCCGGTGCTGGTGTTGCACGGGGAGGACGATCAGGTCGTGCCCTACCAGGACGCCGGGGTGCGATCCGCGGAGTTCTTGCCGAACGCCACACTGAAGACCTATCCGGGATTCCCGCACGGAATGCCGACGACGGAGGCGGACACCATCAACGCCGACTTTTTGGAGTTCTTCCGCAGCTGATGCGGCCTCTGATCGCGCCCACCTGCGTACAGTCACGCAACCAGCCCTTGACCCTCCTATGGCGTACGCCGTACCGTTGACCCATCGACTTACAGCGTAAGCTTGGAGCGACGATGAGGGCCATGACCCAGCACGAATACGGCACCAGCGACTGTCTGCGCCTGGGTGAGGTCGATCGACCCGTACCGAAACGGGACGAGGTCCTGGTGCGGGTGCATGCCGCCGGCCTCGACCGCGGCACCTGGCACCTCATGACGGGCACGCCCTACGTCGCACGCCTCGGTCTCGGCCTGCGACGCCCCCGGTGGCCGGTGCCCGGCCGTGACCTGGCCGGAGTCGTCGCCGAGGTCGGCCCGGACGTAGACGCCTGGTCGGTGGGCGACGAGGTGATCGGTACGGCGGGCGGGTCGATGGCCGAGTACGCGGTGGTGCCGGTCAAGCGCCTGGGTCGCAAGCCCGCCGGCGTCTCCTTCGAGGAGGCTGCGGTACTTCCGGTGTCGGGACTGACCGCGCTGCAGGCCGTGCGTGACGCGGGTCGGGTGATCTCGGGGAATCGCGTGCTGGTGATCGGCGCATCCGGCGGTGTCGGTTCGTATGCCGTGCAGATCGCCGCGGCGTTCGGCGCCGACGTGGTGGCCGTGGCCAGCGGTCCGAAATCCGAATGGGTGCGGTCGTTGGGCGCTGCGCAGGTGATCGACTACACCCGCGACGACATCGACGCTTCCGCCGGCCCATTCGACGTCATCCTCGACATCGCGGGCAATCGAGAAGTCTCGGCCCTGCGACGCCTGCTGACCTCGCGCGGCACCCTCGTCATCGTCGGCGGCGAAGGCGGTGGAAACCTGTTGGGCGGCATCCAACGTCAGCTCGGCGCGATGCTGCTGTCGCCGTTCGTCAAGCACCGGTTGGTCGGCATCATCGCCAAGGAGAGCGCCGACGACCTGGCCGTGCTGAGGTCGATGGTCGAGGCCGGCACACTGCGCCCCACCCTGGACCGGACGTTCACGCTGTCCGAGGCCGCGAAGGCGATGGACTACCTCACCGAAGGGCAGGTGCGCGGAAAGCTGGCGGTGTCGATCTGAGATCGCCTTCGACCCTGTGCAACTGGCCTTGCGCTCCGCTCCCGACCCGACCAGGGTGGAACCCATGCCCATCGAGGTCCGCCCTGCTACCCGTTTCGCCGATGTGCGCGCGGTCATCGGGCCCAAACGCCCGGATGCCAACGTGTGTTGGTGTCTGAGCTACCGGATACCGAACAAGCTCAACCAGGAGCTCGCGCGCGAAGAACGCGGCGAGTACGTGCGGAAGTTGTGTCGAAGAAAGCCTGCCCCGGGTGTGCTCGCCTATGACGGCGACGACGTGGTCGGGTGGGCGGCGGTCGCCCCACGCGCCGACACCACTTTCGCCGGCAACCGCAAGATCCCCCACGTCGACGATCTCGACGTGTGGTCGGTGTGGTGCATCCGGGTCCGCCCCGGCCATCGCAAACAGGGCATCTCCCACGCACTGTTGGCCGGGGCCGTCGGCTTCGCCCGCGACCACGGCGCACCGGCCGTCGAGGGCTATCCGGCGGACAACCGCGGCGCGAAGGTGGATCTCACGATGGCGTACGTGGGAACGCGGAAGTTGTTCGAGGACGGCGGTTTCGAGTGGGCGGCAGACACCGATTCGGTCCTCAACCGCTTCCCGCGAGTCCTGATGCGACTCGACCTCCGGTAGTCGCATCCAACGAGAACTCCGCAACCCATCGCGGGTCGGCTCGCCGCAACCCATCGATGGTCGCCTCACCGCAACCCACTGCTGGTCGAGTAGCGTCCGAGGCGCCAGCCGACGAAGCGCACTTCACTGCTGGTCGAGTAGCGTCCGAGGCGCCAGCCGAGGAAGCGTATCGAGACCAGGCAACCCGAACCCACCTCGTCACGCCAGCTCGCCCAAAGCGCACTTCACTGCTCGTCGAGTAGCGTCCGAGGCACCAGCCGACGAAGCGCACTTCACTGCTGGTCGAGTAGCATCCGAGGCGCCAGCCGAGGAAGCGTATCGAGACCAGACAACCCGAACCCACCTCGTCACGCCAGCTCGCCCAAAGCGCACTCCGGCACGTGAATCCATCCCTCCCGCGCCGCCACCTCGAGGTCCGCGCCATCCGGGAGCCGAGTACGCCCCAGCGCCGCGGCCCGCGCGATCAGCGCGGTGATCACCGCGTCGAAGGCGTTGTCATCGGACATGAGCAACTCACGGTGACCACTCAGGTCCAACCACGGGGCCCGCGCGACCAGCGACTCGTACGACACCGCGAGTACATCGCGACGCGCAACACCTTTGTATCCGCGATGCGTCAACCCCCAGTGTTTCAGCGCCGCAGCCGGATACGCCTCCACCGCCCAGCCGTCGACACGGTCGGCGATGCCCAGGTCGGCCAGCAGTCCGACGCAGCGGAAGGCGACATGAGCGATCTGGTCGGCCGAGACGCTCAGCGGGTTGCCGAGCTTCGCTGCGGCGATGGCGCGGTCGGTCCGACGATAGGCCAGCGGTCGCCGGCGATCGATGTCGTCGAGCCCACGTCCGGCGGAGAGATTGCCGTGATGTTGTGCCACAACGAGATCGACGAACGCATCAGGCCAACCGAACGGCGCGTCGATGCCGATGCGTTCGGCGCCCGCGACGAGTTCGCGAATCCGCGCATCGTCGGCCGGCATCGTCAGCTCTACGAGTCGCGCGGTCCCGTCGGCCCACTCGATGACCGCGACCGCCGTGCGCGTCGGGGACGCTGCGAGGTCGACTCCGACGGTGCGCATCGGTTCCCGGCGGTCACACGAGGTCGTCAGAACTTCCCGTCGAGGAATTCCGCGTAGGCCGGCAGGTCGAGCTGACCGTGGCCCGACAACCCGATCACCACGACCTCCTCCTTGTCGCTGTTGGCGACGTGGGCAGCACAAGCGGCAATCGCATGCGTCGACTCCGGTGCAGGCACGATGCCCTGCGACCGCGCGAACTGCACACCCGCACTGAACGCATCATGCTGGCTGATCGCCACGCCCTCCACCAGACCGAGCTCCACGGTGTGACTGAGCGCAGGCGCCATGCCGTGGTAACGCAGGCCACCGGCATGGATCGGGTCCGGCACGAAATCCATACCGAGGGTGTGCATTTTGAGCAGCGGGGTCAGGCCGGCGACGTCGCCGTGGTCGTAGCGGTACTCGCCTTGGGTGATGGACGGGCACGCTGCGGGTTCCGCCGCGACGATGCGCGGGTTGGACCGACCGTGGATCTTCTCCCGCAGGAAGGGGAACGAGAGTCCGGCCAAGTTCGAGCCGCCACCGGCACATCCGAACACGACGTCGGCGCCCTCCTCGACGGCGTTGAGCTGCTCGACCGCCTCCACGCCGATAACGCTCTGGTGCAGCACCACGTGGTTGAGCACACTACCCAACGCGTAGCGGGTGTCCGGATCGGCGGCGGCCACCTCGACGGCCTCGCTGACCGCCATCCCCAGGCTGCCGGTGGTGTTCGGATCCTTGGCCAGCATCGCGCGACCCGCCTCGGTCAGATCCGACGGCGAGGGATGCAGCGTTCCGCCGTAGGTGCGGATGAGGTGACCGCGGTAGGGCTTGGAGTCATAGGACGCGCGGACCTGCCACACCTCGATGTCGATACCGAACTGGGCGCCCGCGAAGGCGAGCGCACTGCCCCACTGCCCGGCGCCGGTCTCGGTGGTCAGTTTCTGCACCCCGTCGACGCTGTTGTAGTACGCCTGCGCGACCGCGGAGTTGGTCTTGTGGCTACCGACCGGGCTGACGCCCTCGTACTTCACGTAGATGTGTGCCTTCGTGTTCAGCGCCTCCTCGAAGCGGCGGGCGCGGATCAGCGGCGACGGCCGCCACATCCGATAGATCTCCCGCACCGGTTCGGGGATCTCGATGTATGCCTCGGTCGAGACCTCCTGCGCGATCAACCCGGCCGGGAACAGGGCGGCGAGGTCCTCGGGGCCCACCGGCTCCTTGGTGCCCGGATGCAGATGCGGCGGGATCGGCTTCTCGAGTTCGGCCGCGAGGTTGTACCAGTGCGTGGGCACCCCCACGGTGACCAGTTCCGGGTTGGTGGCGTCCACGTTCATCGTCATGCAGGTCACCATAGCGGCGCAGGCCATGAGGGCGCGAGCAGGTTACACGCCCTTCCACATCTTCGGGGCCCGGCGGCAGTCGACTACGACCGCCGCCGCGCCGCCGACTGTGCGTCGCGATTCTCCTCGAGCGCTGCGATCACGGTGCGGGCGTCGTGCGGGCCGCGGTGGCGCCGTCCGTTGAGGAAGAAGGTCGGGGTCCCACGGGCACCGCTCGCCTCTGCGCTGCGCTCATCGTCGCTGATCCGCCCGGCGAGTTCGGCACTCTCGAGGTCGAGCACAAACCGGCTCATATCCAGGTCGAGCTGCTCGGCATAGCCCACCAGATGCTCGGAGGACAGTTCGGCCTGGTTGGCGAACAGCAGATCGTGCATCTCCCAGAACCTGCCCTGCTCGCCGGCGGCCTCTGCGGCGAGTGCCGCGAGGTAGGCGTGCGGGTGGTACTCGTAGATCGGCAGATGCCGCACGATGTAGCGGACTTCGTTGCCGAAGTGCGCGTGCACGTCGTTCCACATGCCGGTGGTCTTCGCGCAGAACGGGCATTCGAAATCCATGAACTCGACCACGGTGAGTGGGGCGTCGACCGGTCCGCGGACATGGTCGACCTCGGGATCCACCGGCGGCTCGAGGGTGATGGGCAGGTCGGCGGTCGTCTCGCCCCATTTGACGCGGGCCCGGGTGAAGATCAGCCAGCCCAGCGCGCCCGCGAGCACCATCGCCAACAGCACGCCGACGGTGGCTTCTGCAGCCTGGGTGGAGTCGGTGAAGGCCAGCCCCACGATGAGCAGTGACACGGTGAAGCCGATGCCGGCCAGTGCCGATCCGCCGAGAACACTGCCCCGCCCGACACCCTCCGGCAGCCGACCGAGACCCGCGCGCACCGCCAGCCAGGTCCCGACCGAGATGCCGAGGAACTTGCCGAGCACCAACCCCGCGACGACACCCCACGTGATGGTCGAGGCCAACGCGTCGGTGAAGACTCCCCCGCCGAGTGCGATGCCGGCGTTGGCGAGCGCGAACACGGGCACCACGAACAACGAGACCGGTGCCCGCAGCACGTCGTGCAGACGTTGGTTGACCGAGATCGACCGGGCCAGTCCGCTGCGGGCCGTCCGCGCGACGGTGGCCTCCGGCGACTGCCAGTAGTCGCGGAACAATGCCTTGGCCGACTCGACATGTCCGCGCTCGGTGGCGCGCGCCGGCACCAGCAGACCGGCCGCCATCCCGGCCAGCGACGGATGCACACCTGAGGCCAGCGTTGCCGCCCACACCACCACGACGAGCGTGACGTACGGGGCGCTACGCCAGACCGTGGTGCGCGACAGCAACCACAACCCGACGAGACCGGCGACGGCGATCAACAACGCGACCACATCGAGGTCGTCGGAATACACCACGCCGATGATCGACACCGCGAGGAAGTCGTCGACCACGGTCAACGTCAGCAGAAACACTCGCAGCTGATTCGACAGCCGCGGGCCGAGGATGGCCAGCGCACCCAGCAGGAAGGCGGTGTCGGTGCCGACCACCACACCCCAGCCGTCGGCGGCATCGCGTCCGGCGATCAACAGGTAGATCACCGCCGGCGCCACCACACCGGACACCCCGGCGACCAACGGCACCATCGCCCGACGGCGGTCGCGCAACGATCCGACGGAGAACTCCTGGCGCACCTCGAGCCCGATGACGAAGAAGAACAGCACCATCAGGCCGTCGTTGATCCAGTGCTGCAGCGACATGTCGACGCCGTGGGCACCGAAGCTCAGGCCCACCTCGGTGTGCCACAGCTCGGCGTAACTGTCCGACGGCAGGTTTGCCCAGATCAGCGCCGCGATCGTGACTGCGACAAGCAGCGCGGCGCTGCCGGTCTCGGTCCGCAACCAGTCGCTCAACCGCCGCGTTCGCACCACCACCGCGCCACTCCCTTCACACCGATGACGGCCGAGTCGGCGTCACACCCGATCATCATCGACAACGTCGGGACGTCGCGCATTCCCGACGGGAGCTCAGGCCCAGGTCCAGTCCCGGATCTCCGGGAGGTCCTCGAAGTGCTCGCGGACGTATTCGTGGTGGCGCGCCAGTTGGCCACGGCAGTGCTCGGCGAGCTCCGCGCTGCGTTCGGGCACACGTCGCGCCCGGCGCAGCGCCTCGAGCACGAGGTGGTAGCGGCTCATCTTGTTGAGCACCACCATGTCGAACGGTGTGGTGGTGGTGCCCTGCTCGGCGAACCCACGCACGTGGAACCGGTCGGCGTCGGGCCGGCCGTGCAACAGCTGATGTACTGCGCGCGCGTAACCGTGGAAGGCGACCACCACGTGTCCGTCCTCGGTGAACAGGTCGGCGAAGTCGTCGTCGGTCATCCCGTGCGGATGATCGGCCTGTGGCAGCAGGGCCATCAGATCCATGACGTTGACGACCCGTACCCGCAGGTAGGGCACCCATTCCCGCAGCAGTTGCGCCGCCGCGAGGATCTCCTGGGTGGGCACGTCACCGGCGCCCGCGAGCACGATGTCGGGGTCATCGCCGCTGTCCCCTTCGGTTCCGGCCCAGTCCCAGATCGACGCGCCGGCCGCCGCCTGCTCCCCGGCCTCCTCGATCGACAGGTACTGCAGGTGCGGCTGTTTGTCGACGACCAGCAGGTTCACGTGGTCGCGGCTTCGGAAACAGTGCTCGGCGATCGACAGCAACGAGTTGGAGTCCGGCGGCAACCAGATCCGCACCACGTCGGGTGCCAGTGGCATCACCGCGTCGATCAGGCCGGGCCCCTGATGGGAGAACCCGTTGTGATCGTTGCGCCAGCATGTCGACGTCAACAGGATGTTCAGCGACGCCACCGGTTCCCGCCAGCTCAGGTGCGACGCGTGCTGTAGCCACTTGGTGTGCTGGATGACCATCGACGCACTGATCATCGCGAACGCCTCGTAGGTGGCGAACAGCCCATGCCGACCGGTGAGCAGATAGCCCTCCAACCAGCCCTGGCACAGATGCTCGCTGAGCACCTCCATCACCCGTCCCGACGACGAGAGGTCGTCGTCGAACTCGGTGGTGGGCAGCTGCCAGCACCGGTCGGTCACGTCGAACACGGCGTCGAGTTTGTTGCTGGCCGTCTCGTCCGGGCAGAACAGGCGGAAGGTGCCACCGCCATCCGGGGTGGTGTTCTCGGTGTAGATGTCGCGCATGTACTCGCCGAGGACGGTGGTGGTGGGATGGATGGTGGCGCCGGGTTTGTCGACGTCGACGGCATAGCGCGCGATGGGCGGCAGTTTCAGCGGGGTCAGCAGGCGGCCGCCGTTGGCGTACGGCGTCGAGCCGAGCCGCCGATCACCGGGGGGCGCGAGATCTCGGATGTCCTCGACAACCGCACCGGTGTCGTCGAAGAGATCCTCGGGCCGATACGACCGCAACCAACTCTCCAGTTGGCGCAGGTGATCGGGGTTGTCGCGCACCCCGGACAGCGGTACCTGATGCGCCCGATGGGTGCCCTCGATGCGGCGTCCGTCCACTTCGGACGGCCCTGTCCACCCCTTGGGGGTGCGCAACACGATGGCCGGCCATCGGATGTCGTCAGCACGATCACCGTGCCGCGCGGCCGCCTGGATCTCGCGGATCAGACTGTGCGAGTGATCGATGGCGGCTTTCAGGTCGCCGAACACCGCGCGTGGGTCGTCCCCCTCCACGAACACCGGCGCCCAGCCCTGACCGCCGAGGAAGTCGGCGATGTCGGCGTCATCGCTTCGACCGAATACGGTGGGGGCGGCGATCTTTGCGCCGTTGAGATGCAGGATGGGCAGGACCGCACCGTCGCGTTCGGCGTTGAGGAAGGCCGGGAGCTTCCATGACCCCGCGAGCGGACCGGTCTCGGCCTCGCCGTCGCCGATGACACACGCCACCACCAGGTCCGGATGGTCGAAGGCGGCGCCGGCCGCGTGCACCAGGGCGTAGCCGAGTTCGCCACCCTCATGGATACTGCCGGGTGTCGGCACGCTCACATGGCTGGGAATGCCTCCGGGCGTGGAGAACTGGCGGCACAGGCGGCGCACGCCGCGTTCGTCGAGGGTGACGTGCGGGTAGACGTCGGTGTAGGTGCCCTCGAGGTAGGTGTTGGCCACCAGCGCCGGACCGCCGTGGCCCGGTCCGGTGATGTAGAGCCAGTCCGTGTCGGTCTCGCGGATCACCCGATTGAGCACGACGTAGATCGCGGACAACCCCGGACTGGTACCCCAGTGCCCGAGCAGTCGCGGTTTGATGTGCTCGACGGTCAGCGGTTCGCGCAGTAACACGTTGTCCTGCAAATAGATCTGCGCAGCGGTGAGGTAGTTGGCCGCATCCCACCACCGCAGGTCGGCGGACAGGTCGGCGTCGTCGTAGGTGTGGTCGGCGGTTCGAGTTGCGGTCATCAGGACCCCTTCGATGGCACTACCGGGTGTGGCCTCGTTCCCCTTGACTCCTCCATCGTGCCAGACGACATCCCGGCGCAAGGCCGATCGCAGGGCACTACCCGGGCAACCGGTATTCCTGGCGCGGCCGACCGGTGCTGCCGTACTGCAACGCCATGTTCAGCCGCCCGGCAGTGACGAGGTGAGCGAGATGTCGGCGCGCCGTGGCCGGTGACACCCCGACCGCCGAGGACACCTGATCGGCGAACAGTGGGCCGTCGGCATCGGCGAACAACTCCAGGATGCGATGTTCGGTGGGGGACGCGGCATCGGCGCGTTCGGCGGCCCGCGTGCCGAAGCGCAACGCCGACAACGCGGTGTCGACCGCGTGCTGATCGACGACGTCGGCGGACAGCACCCGCCGGTACTGGACGTATCCGGCGAGCCGACGAGCGAGTTCGGTGTCATCGAACGGCTTGATCATGTAGGCCAGTGCCCCGGCCCGCATCGCCGCACGCACCGCGCCCGCGTCGGTCTCGGCTCCCACGATGAAGGTGTCGCACGGCAACTCGCCCACGAGGTCGATTCCGGAGCCGTCCGGCAGGTAGACGTCGAGTAGCACGAGGTCGATGGCGCTGCCGTGATTGGCCAACGCGGAGCGCGCCGCCGCGATGCTGCCCGCACGGTCGATCACCCGGAACCCGCGCACCGCCTCGACAATGCTCGCGTGCAGCGCGGCGACTCGGAAATCGTCGTCGACGATGAGCACACCCAACTCGTCGGTCATCGGTCTCCCTCTCCGTCCTGGTCGGCCGTCTGCGCGGTCTCCAACACCGCGGGCAGGCGGGCGACGAGCACTGCGCCGCCATCGTCGCCGCCGGGGTCGGCGACCCAGATGTCGCCGCCGATGCGTCGGGCGATCTGCCGTGACAGCGCGAGCCCCATGCCGCGCCCGCCGGGTACGGCCGCATCCGCCTTGGTGGTCACGCCCTCGGCGAAGATCTCCGCCGGGTCGTCGAACGAGATACCCGGACCGGAATCGGCGACACTGATGATCAGGTCGTGCCCGTCGGTGATCACCTCCACCTCGACGGTGCCATGACCATCGCCTCCCGGCCCGGCGGTCTCGGGGCGCGCGGAGGCATCGATCGCGTTGTCGACGAGGTTACCCAACACGGTGGTCACCACGACCGGATCGCGCAAGCTGCCCTGCACCCAGGTCTGGTCACCGAGGGTGAGGGTGGTCGCCCGTTCGCGCGCATGGGCGGCCTTGGCGTCCAGGAATGCCTCCAGGTGTGGCTCGCCCACATTGTCGAGGCCCGCCAGGCGCGCGCCCCGGCCGCCGACGCCGTTGACCTCGTCGAGGTAATCGATGGCTTCGGCCGTGTGTCCGTGCCGGAGCAAGCCGGCGAGCACATGCATCCGATTCGCCGTCTCGTGTCGATGCGCCCGTAACACCGTGCTCATCGCACGAATCGAATCCACCTCGCGGGTCAGGTGCTCCACGTCGGTGCGGTCGACCACCGACAGCACCATCCCCAGGTCGCGTCCGTCGGCTTCGACGGTGTGCGAGCTGACCAGCACCACCCGGTCCCCGATGGTCGCGGCGACCGGGTCGGGCGTCGGCTGATCCAGCACGCCCCGCACCCGGGGGCTCAGCGAGAGCTCGTCGACTTCGGTGCCGACCGGGTCGGGTAGATCGAGCAGTCGTCGCGCGGTGTCGTTGGCGACGCGCACGACGCCGGTGCTGTCGACGGCCAGCACGCCGTCGGAGATAGAGTGCAGCACTGCGCCCTGCTCGCGCACCAGCTCGGTCAGCTCGTCGGGTTCCAAGCCGAGGGTCAGCCGGCGCCAGCGCCGGGCGAGCAGGATCGATCCGAGCGCCCCCACCCCGAGCGCGACCAGCGCGATGATCGCGGTGGCGGCGATGTCGCGACGGGTCTCGGCGGCCAGCCGCTCGGTGGACACGCCCACGCTGATAAAACCGACCACTCGGCCGTCGTCGACGATGGGCACCTTGGCCCGCACCGATTCACCGAGGGTCCCGCGGTCCGTGGTCACCTCCTCGTTGCCGGCCAGGGCGTTGGACGGGTCGGTGGAGACATGTTGCGCGAGCTGGTCGTCGTCGGGGTGAGCCAGCCGGATGCCGGAGGCGTTGCCGATGACGACGAACAACGCGCCGGTGCGCTGCCGCACCGCGTTGGCCTCGGATTGCAGCGGACCGGCCGCCAGCTGTGCCGGGTCGAGGACGGCGCCCTGACATACGGCGACCTCGTCGATGATGGTCGAGTCGGCGGCCACCGACTGGGCGATGGCGAGCGCTCGTTGCGCGTACTCGTCGCGGACCCGGTCGTCGGCGCCGGAGAGCACCAGCCCGAAACCGACGGCGAGGCTGACCGCGATGACGGCGAGTTGCAGGAGCAGTACCTGCATTCGCAATCGCATACGGCCAGCCTATTCGCCGGTGAGGTGGGCTCAGATCAGAATGGGATCGCGCCGATCAGGCAGCCGACGCCGAGCATCACCAGCGACACCGCCGCGGCCCGCCACAGCACCTTCTTGTGGTGATCGGCCAGTCCGACGCCGGCGAGGGCCACCAGCAACAGGATCGCCGGCACGAGCGGACTCTGCATGTGGAAGGGCTGACCGGTGATCGAGGCACGAGCCATCTCGGCGGGATCGATGCCGTAGCGGGTCGCGGTCTCCGACAGCACCGGCAGCACACCGAAATAGAAGGCGTCGTTGCTCATCAGGAAGGTCAACGGGATCGACAGCACGCCGATGACGACGGCCATGTGCGGTCCCATCCAGTCGGGGATACCCGAGGCCAACCAGTGCGCGATGGCCTCGACCATGCCGGTTCCGCTGAACACGCCGGTCAGTACCGCGGCGGCCAGCACCATCGCGACCACCGACACGATGCTCGTCGAGTGCCGGGTGATGGCCGCCTGCTGATCCTTCAGATGGGGGAAGTTGACGGCCAGCGCGATACCGGAGGCGATCATGAACAACACCGGGATCGACACCAGGTCCAGACCGAGGACCGCCAGCAGTGCGACGGTGAGACCGGCGTTCACCCAGAAAAGTCTGGGGCGCAGCGTGTCCCGGTTCGGATCGAGGATGCCGGTGAAGGCGGAGGCCGCCGGGTCGGCGGGTGCGCCGTCGGGTGCGGTGGGCAGGTCGCGAGTCGCCGCTTCGGAGTCGTCGGAGTCACCGGAGTCGCCGGAACCGCCTGTGACCGAACCGCTTCGCCCGGCGCGGCCACCGCGGGGCACGTCGGTCCCCGACCCGCCACTGGCGGCTACCAACACCTCGTCGCGCGGCGCCAGCACCGACTCGCGGATCTCGATCTGCCCGATACGACGGCGTTCCAGCACACCGAGATGGAAGGCGAACAACAACACCACGATCAGTCCGGCGGCGAGTGCCGGAACCATCGGCAGGAACACCGAATTGGTGTCGATGCCCAGCGCGCTCGCCGCCCGTGCCGTCGGCCCTCCCCACGGGAGAATGTTCATGGTGCCGTTGGCCAGGCCCGCGACCACCGTCAACACCACCGGACTCACACCGAGTTTCAGATACAGCGGCAGCAGTGCTGCGGTGGTGACGATGAAGGTGGTGGAGCCGTCGCCGTCGAGGGAGATGAGCATCGCCAATACCGCGGTACCCACCACCAGGCGCGCCGGATCGTTGCGTACCGCGCGGACGATGAATCGGATGATCGGGTCGAAGAGTCCGACGTCGATCATGATGCCGAAGAAGATGATCGCGAAGAACAGCATCGCCGCGGTGGGCGCAAGGTCTTCGATGCCGTCGACGATCATGTCGCTGATGTCGAGGCCGGCGCCGGCGAACAGACCGAACGCCACCGGCACCAGGATCAGCGCGACCACCGGGGTCGCCCTCTTGGTGATGATCAGGAACATGAAGGTGGCCACCATACCGAGGCCGAGTGCTACCAACATTGCCAAGCTCTTTCTGCGTGGGGGACGGCCGGAGGTGTGCGGACTCGTGGTCGCGGCCGTTACAAGAGCACTCTGCGGGTAATACAGGTCACAATCACGCTTGCGCGCATAACTCGTCTTTTGCGCGTTTTGTGCATGGACGCGAGGTGATCTCGATACGGCTCCTCGCTGCGCTCGTCACCTACTCGATCAGCAGAAAGACACCACTCCTCGCTGCGCTCGTCACCTACTCGAACGAACCGCTGGTCGAGTAGCGTCCGAGCCCCCGGGCGAGGCCGCGTATCGAGACCCCCGCACCACCCCCTCGATCAACCGAACCAACCGCTGGTCGAGTAGCGTCCGAGCCCTGGGCGAGGCCGCGTATCGAGACCCCCGCACCACACCCTCAGTCCGGCAACATCGGCGCATCGTCACCGTGGTGGCGTCCGACGAGCACGGCCCGGGTCACCGCATCCCTGCCGAACCGGTTGCGCAGTGCGTCCATCGCGATGTCCAGGTCGGCGGCATGGTCGGACTCGAACGGCAAGCTCAGCTGGACGCTGTCGTGGTCGTCGAGATTGGTCAGCGACAACCCGATCAGCGTGCACCCGCGCTCCCGGATCAGCGGCATCGCCTCGTCGAGCAGGCCTCGCGCGACCGCCATGATGATGTCGGTGCGGTCGGTGGATTCGAGGAACGACCGGGAGCGGGTGGCCCGCCCGAAGTCGTCGAACCGCAGCCGCAGCACCACGGTGCGGCAGACACGGTCCGCGCCGCGCAGGCGTTTGCCGAGGCGTTCGACGATAGCGACCAGCGTGGCCTCGATGTCGGCCTCGTTCTTCGGTCGACGCCCGAGCGCACGCTGGGAACCGATCGACCGGCGCCGACGTCCCGTCTCGACCCGCCGCGGGTCACGCGCCATCGACAGCGCGTACAGATGCCGGCCGACGCTCCCGCCGAGCAGGCCACACAGTCCGTGCTCTCCGAACGAGGCGAGATCCCCGACAGTGCGGATGCCGGCGTCGGCGAGTTTGCCCTCGGTCACCGCACCGACACCCCACAGGCGCCGGACGGGCAACGGATGCAGGAACTCGAGTTCGGTGCCCGGCGCCACCTCCAGCAACCCGTCGGGCTTGGCGACCGCACTGGCCACCTTGGCCAGGAACTTGGTACACGCCAGACCGACGGTGATCGGCAGCCCCACCTCGGTGGCGACACGTTTGCGTAGGTCAGCGGCGATCTTCAGCGGAGTGCCGCTGATCCTGTGCAGGCCGCCGACGTCCATGAATGCCTCGTCGACGGAGATACCCTCGACGATGGGAGTGACATCGTCGAAGATCTCGAACACCGCGCGGCTGGCCTCGGAGTACGCGTCGAAGCGGGGCCGCACCTCGACCGCATCGGGACACAGCGCCCGCGCCTCCCGCCCTGACATCGGCGTCCGCACCCCGAACGCCTTCGCCTCGTAGCTGGCCGCCAGCACTACCCCGCCGCCGACGAGGACCGGCCGTCCCCGCAGGCGCGGGTCGTCGCGCTGCTCGACCGACGCGTAGAAGGAGTCCAGGTCGGCATGCAGGATCGTGGCCTCCGGCCTCTCCTTGCGCTCGATCCGCATAGAACATATGTTCCCATGCGAGGGTGACAAGTACGGTCGGAGTATGAGTGACCAGCACGCACACGGCGACATGGACGGCGCAGCCGAATGGGATGAGCGGTACAGCAGCGCCGACCGTCTATGGACGGCCGACGTCAATCCGGCCCTGATCGCCGAGATCTCCGACGTCGATCCCGGCACCGCACTCGACGTCGGCTCCGGTGAGGGCGCCGATGCCCGCTGGCTCGCCGACCGGGGCTGGCAGGTGATTGCCGTCGACATCTCGCAGGTGGCCATTGACCGGTCTCGTGAACTCGACCCCCGCGAGGCGACCACCTGGCTGCGGGCCGACCTCACCGTCGACGACGTCCCCGGCCGGGATTTCGACCTGGTGTCGCTGCAGTACTTCCCGATCGCCCGCACCGACGAGGCCACCATGCGCCGGATCGTCGACGCGGTGGGCCCCGGCGGCCGACTGTTGATGGTCTCCCATGAGGCCGAGGGCGTGCGCGCACACGGCCGCAACCCGGACGACTACTTCCAGCCCGCCGACGTCGCGGCGCTCCTCGGCGACGGGTGGACGATCCGCACCAACGAGACCCGCGAACGTGGCGTGGCCGCCGGCGGTGGTGCGCACACCCACGACGTGGTGTTGCACGCGCACCGCGACGGCTGAGCCGAGGCGAGCAGCGACGGTCGACTGGGCGCCATTTCCCGTCGAGTGGGCGTGACGTGCGGTCCGCCTCAGACGCCGTACCGCTTGTCCAGCAGCCGGATTCGTCCACCGACGACGGCCCGGTCCGGGTGTCCGGCGGGTAACCGGTGTTCGAGTCGCCGCCATGCGACCAGATCGTCACGACCATGGGTCGACGACGTCCACTTGCGCAACGCGCCGACATCACCTTGCGCGATCAATCGTGACCGCAGGTCTTCACGGAGTTCCTCGAACAATTCAACGACACCCGGCGCCGACGACTCGGCGAGCAATCCGCCGCGACCGAGCAGGTCGATGACCCCACCGAGGTCGCTGCCGCCGGCGATGCGGTCACGAACCTCGGAGACATCCGAGATCAGTTCGACGGTCAGCCGATACGGCCGGGACGCCACCACGTCGGTCCCCAGATCCCTACGCAGCCGCGATATCTCGGCGCGAACGGTGACCGGGTCCACCCCGTCCTCGGCGAGCAGCAGCGCGAGTTGTTCGGTGTTGAGTCCCTCGGGGAACGCCTGCAGGAGCAGGAGGATCTCGGCGTGGCGCCGTGACAGACCACGCTCGCCGCCGGCCGCTCGCCACACGTAGCCACCGGCACCGAGCACCGACAGTCGAGCTCCGACCGGCGCCGGCGAGAAGGTGGCTCGATCTGCGAGATCGACCGCACGGGATTGCATTTCGCGCTCCACAGCGGCCACCACCGAACGCACCGCGGCCAGCGCGAACGGCGCAGCGACCTCGCGTCCGCCGGTCACGTCGATGACACCGATGACGTGTCCGGTGATGGGATCGTGCACCGGCGCAGCAGCGCAACTCCACTGCTGGACGGGCCCGGCGAAGTGTTCGGGGCCCACCACCTGCACCCCGCGATCCACGGCCAGCGCCAGGCCCGGAGCGTTGGTGCCCACCACTTCCTCGCTCCACAGTGAGCCCTCGACGAAGTTGATGTCGGCGGCCTTGTCGCGTGCGTCGGTGGCGCCCTCGACCCACAACAGTCGGCCGGACTGATCGGTGAGCGCCACCACCACACCGGTGTCGGCGATGTCGTCGAGCATCAGCGACTGCACCAGCGGACGCACCGCGGTGATCGGGTGCGCGGCGCGATACTCGGCGAACTCCGACGCCGTCATCGCGACGGTGTCGTTGTCGGGGACGGCCTCACCCGGGTTGACACCCCGACTCACCGATCGCGCCCAGGAGTCCCGCACCAGCGAACGCACCGAGTCGTCGGCGGGGGTGATGCCGGACAGAAAGTCCTCGTAGGCCCTGCGGACACGGGAGGACGCCGAGACAGAATCGCTCATCGGCCCTCCGTAATCGGTCTCATCTGCTCCGATCGTGCCGCCCGGAGTGGTGGGGGCAACACGACCCCCGTCCCAGTAAGCGTAGCGTGATCCAGATCTCTCTAAGAGAATCGAGCGGCAAACCGGCCCGGCGTCATCCCGGTGACGGTGCGGAAGTCCCGCACCAGGTGGGCTTCGTCGGCGTATCCGAGTTCGGCCGCGATCACCGCGAGCGTGGCGTCGGCGCTGCGTAACCGCTCGGCCGCCTCCCGTAGGCGCCTGCGCTGGATCAGCCACTTCGGGGTCAGTCCGAGTCGGCGCCGGGTGAGGCGCTGCAGGCTGCGTTCGGTGACGTGGAAGCGGTCGCAGATCTGGGTCACCGACGTCACCGACGAGTCGCCCTCGACATAGTCGACGATCGCATTGATCAGCAGCCCATCGTCGTCGACCGGGGCAAATCCACGAATCCACGCTTCCGCCAGGTCAGTGGCGTCGTGCTGTCGACCCGGATCGTGCGGGTCCGGCGCCATCACCGCCCGCACGTCCCTCGTGAGGGTCACCGCTGCCGATCCGCCGACCTCCGAGAGATCACCGAACCGGTCGGTCCATTGCACCACCGAGCCGCCCGTGATCAGCCCACCCGCCGCGGGTGCGAGCATCGTCCCGATCGCCCATCCGTCGCCGGAGAGCACGGTCTCCGACAGGCCGGTGGTCACGCCGTAGAACCGCGAATACTCGGCGGTCACCACCACCAGACACACCGGGTACTGCAGGACCCGCTGCGGTGCCTCCGCACCGGGCGGCACCGACCAGATCGGCACCCAGAACCGCCTGATCAGGTCGGCGACATCGGGCGTGGGCGCCCAGCGGCCGATCGCGAACGACGTGTCCGCCGGGTCGACGAGGTGGGCCCGTTCGATGTCGTCGATCCGGGTCCCCGCGGGCTGCCCCGAACTGTCGGATTTCATCAATCCCCGCTCCGGTCGGTCTGGTTACTGTTCCATCATGACCGCCACCACCGACAATGCACACGACTCCGGCACCGATCTGGGCGCCCGCTATCGCTCACTCGCAGACGGTTTCGCCGCCGTTCTCGACACCATCCCGGCCGATGGCTGGGCGGCGGACTCACCATGCGACGGGTGGACTGCGCGCGACGTGGTCGCCCACGTCATCGACACACAGCGCAGTTTCTTCGACGGCCACGGCATCGACCTCGGCCGGCGCCCCGACCTCGACGACCCGGCCGCCGCGTGGCACATCCACCGCTCCGCCGTCGCCACCCGACTCGACGATCCCGCCGTCGGCGACCACCCCTTCGACGGCCACTTCGGACCCACCACGATCGGCGAGACGCTGCTGCGTTTCTATGGATTCGACATGGTCGCCCACCGCTGGGATGTGGCGAGCGCGGTCGGCCACGATCTGCGCTTCACCGACGATGAGCTGACGCTGATGGAGACCGCGGCAGCCGGATTCGGGCCGGCGCTCTACGGTGAGGGCGTGTGCAAGCCCGGCGTCGAGGTGGCCTCGGACGCCGATCGGCAGACTCGGCTGTTGGCGACGCTGGGGCGTACGGTCTGAGTGCTCGTCACGGAATCCACCCGTTGCGCCGGGGGTGGCGCGCGCGGAGAAAGCTGTAAGCGTAGGTGCTCAACAGCAGCACGGCCCCGGTGATGACGGCCGGCCACAGGAACTGGTTGTTCACGCTGTCACCGACCGCGGCTACCGCCCACCCGATCGCCAGCAACACCAGCGCGATGGTCGCCAGCATGCGTAGGACGAGCACGACGGTGGTCAGCACCGCCCACACCGCTTCGCGTCCCCGGTCGACCATGGCGACAGGGTAACGGGCCTGCGAACAGATCGTCGGTTGCCGCCCCCGGTCGCCGGACTCCTCGACGCCGGGTCGGCCGGTGGCGGACAATGGCGTGATGAAGACCATCCTGAACGTGATCTGGCTCCTGCTGTGCGGCGTGTGGATGGCGATCGGATATGCGGTCGCCGGGATCATCTGTTGCATCCTGATCATCACCATCCCGTTCGGCATCGCGTCCTTCCGGATGGCCAACTACGCGCTGTGGCCTTTCGGTCGCACGGTGGTCCGCAAACCCACCGCAGGTGCGATGTCGATGATCGGCAACATCATCTGGCTGATCCTGGCCGGCATCTGGTTGGCCATCGGCCACATCGTCACCGGCCTGGCGATGTGCCTGACCATCATCGGTATCCCACTGGGTATCGCGAGTTTCAAGATGGTGCCGGTGTCTCTGCTGCCGCTCGGCGCCACCATCGTCTCCACCGACAGCGCCGGCACGCCCGCACAACGACCGACGTACTGAATGGGTGGCGATGACCACACCGACCAGCTCGGTGGCAGGTCACAGCGCGCGTGACCCATCCGATCGGGGCCCGGTGCCGAACACCGCACATGACCACAACTTCGTCCCGATCAGTCGCGGTGATCGGCAGTGGTGTCGCGGGCCTGACCGCCGCACATCTGTTGGCGGACCAGCACACCGTGACCCTCTTCGAAGCCGACGACCGCCTCGGCGGGCACGCCCACACGCACGATGTGCCGATGCCCGACGGGCAGGTGATTCCGGTGGACACCGGGTTCATCGTGCACAACGACCGCACCTATCCGACGCTGCTGCGGCTGTTCGCTGATCTCGATGTCGCGACTCAGGACACCGACATGTCGATGTCGGTGCGCTCGGAGCTCACCGGTCTGGAATACGCCGGCGCCCTCGGGTTGGGTGGCCTGTTCCCCAGCGCGCGCAACCTCACCCGTGGGCGCTATCTGTTGATGCTCGGCGAGGTCACCCGCTTTCACCGCAGCGCCCGTCGCCTCCTCGACACCCCCGATTCGGACGAGCCGCTGTCGGAATTCGTCGCCCGCGAACGCTTCTCCCCGTACTTCGTGGACAATTTCCTCGTGCCCCTGGTGGCGGCCGTGTGGTCCTGTGACGCCGACGTCGCTGCCGAGTACCCGGCCCGCTACCTGTTCACCTTCCTCGAACACCACGGCATGCTCTCGGTGTTCGGCTCACCGACCTGGCGCACCGTGGTCGGCGGGTCGGCGCAGTATGTGGCGAAGATCGCCGACCGGATCGACGTGACCGGTGGCGCCGTACGCCGCAGCACCCCGGTGCGGGCGGTCGCCTCCGACGACGACGCGGTCCGCGTCACCACCGACGCCGGTCACGAATCCTTTGATGCTGTGGTGGTCGCGACCCACCCGCATCAGGCACTGGCGATGCTCACCAGGCCGACCGCTGCGCAACAGCGCACCCTGGGCGCGATCCCCTACTCCGTCAAACACGCAGTGCTGCACAGTGACACGTCCCTGCTACCGCGTGCGCGTCGGGCGTGGGCGTCGTGGAACTATCAGATCCGCCCGGACGGTTCCGACGTCGCCGTCACCTACGACCTCACGCGTCTCATGCGGCTGCCGACCGATCAGCCCCGGATGCTGGTGACGATGGGCCGCACCGACCTCGTCGACGAATCCACCGTGATCGACGAGATGACCTACGAACATCCCGTGTACACCACCGAGTCGGTTGCCGCCCAGGCGCTGCTCCCGGACGCGAACACCGACCGCATCGCGTTTGCCGGCGCCTATCATGGGTGGGGATTCCACGAAGACGGAGCCGTCTCCGGTCTGCGCGCGGCGCACCATCTCGGCGCGACCTGGCCGGCCACCGAGCCCGAGGTGTCGGTATGACCAGAACCCAGTCGGTCCCTGAATTGCGGGCCCGCGAACGCCGCCGACTCCCGGTCCCCGAGGGCCGAGCGGAGGTGGGTCGCGACCTACCCCGCACCCCGGCGATCGTCCGCACCCGCATCCGGCACGCCCGCACGTCCCCGATTCGGCACGCCTTCACCCATCGCAGCGTCGCCTGGCTGATCGACGTCGATCACCCACCGCACCCCCGAGGCTGGCTGCGGCCGTTCGCACGCTTTCGTCCCGCCGACCACTTTCCACAACCGAGCAGGCCCGATGACACGCTGCGCAGCCGGCTCGACGCCCAGCTCGCCGCCGCCGACATCGCACCACCCACCGGCCCGGTGGTGGCGCTACTGTCACCGCGAGTGGCCGGGCATGTGTTCAATCCGCTCAGCGTGTATTGGTGCCACCGTCCCGACGGGACGCCGGACGTCGTTGTCGCCGAGGTGCACAACACCTACGGTGAACGACACTGCTATGTGGTGCTCCCGGACGAGCACGGTGATGCGTTGGTGCCCAAGGAGTTCTACGTCTCCCCCTTCAACGACGTGGACGGCACCTACCAACTGCATGTGCCGTCACCGGGTGCCGACGGCCGGGTGGCGGTGTCGGTGACCCTGCACCGTGAGGGACAGGACCCGTTCACCGCATCCGTGGCCGGCCGGGCCCGGCCGGCCACCACCGCCGAGATCGTCCGGACCCAGGTACGCGCGCCGCTGGCCCCCCTGGTGGTGTCCGCGCGAATTCGGGTACACGGAATCCGGCTGTGGCTGCGACGGCTCCCCATCATCGCGCGCCCTGCGCACCACACTTCTCTGACCGTTGCCGGATGCACCACATCCGGTGTGTCCCGTCTCGCGAAAGGACGACGATGAACGCTCCGCTCCGTGACCTCTCCGGTGACTCCGCCGACCACAGCGCAACCGACGCCGTCTCCGAACTGACGCCCGCCGAGGCGGCACGCTGGCCCGATGTCGCTGCGCCGCCGCGGGGACGATCCACCGCCATCCGCAGCGCGGCGGCCGCGCGCCTGTTCCGTCACGCGGTGCGCGGCGTCGACGTCCGGGTGGAGTTGCCCGACGGCGCCGTCCTGGGCAACCACGGCGATCGGGTGTTGCCGCGGATGATCATTCGTCGGCCGGCCGATTTCGCCCGGCGGGTGGGGGCCGGCGGATTGATCGGCTTCGGCGAGTCGTACATGGCCGGCGACTGGACCACCGACGACCTTGTCGGCGTCCTGACCCCGTTCGCCACCCGGGTGGCGCGACTGGTGCCGCGTCCCCTGCAGACTCTCCGTTCCATCGTGCTGCCGAAACATCCGGAATCGGAGGATAATTCGGCGAAGAACACCCGCCGGAACATCGCCCGGCACTACGACCTGTCCAACGAGCTTTTCGCCTTGTTCCTCGACGAGACGATGACCTACTCGAGCGCGCTGTTCGCCGACCTCGACCGCGGCACCCGTCCGCCGTGGTCGGATCTGGAGGCCGCCCAGCACCGCAAGATCGACCGGCTGTTGGATGCCGCCGGCGTCGGACCGGGCACCCGCCTCCTCGAGATCGGTACCGGCTGGGGCGAATTGTGCCTGCGCGCCGCCGCCCGGGGCGCGACGGTCCGCTCGGTCACCCTGTCGTCGGAACAGCAGGCCCTCGCCCGTCAGAGAGTCGCCCAGGCCGGCGCGGCCGACCGGGTGCAGATCGACCTGTGCGACTACCGCGCGGTGCAGGGTGAGTACGACGCCGTGGTGTCGGTGGAGATGATCGAGGCAGTCGGCGAGAAGTACTGGCCGATCTACTTCCAGACCATCGACCGGGTGCTCGCTCCGGGCGGACGGGTCGCCATCCAGGCGATCACCATGCCGCACGACCGCATGGTCGCCTCCCGCAGCACCTACACCTGGGTGCACAAGTACATCTTCCCCGGCGGCCAGTTGACGTCGCTGAAGGCCCTCGACGCGGTCACCCGACGACACACCTCGCTGCGGCTCACCGAGCGGCGGGCGATGGGCCGACACTACGCCGAGACGCTGCGCCTGTGGCGGGAGCGGTTCACCGCGCGCCGCGACGAGGTCGCCGCACTCGGCTTCGACACCACGTTCCGGCGCATGTGGGAGTTCTACCTTGCGTACTCGGAGGCCGGGTTCCGGGCCGGCTACCTGGACGTGCACCAGCTGGTGTTCACCCGGGACGCCCCCGATCGACAGGCCCGGCGATGATCGCCGGCACCTCGTCGTGGGCGGCCTTCGGGATCATCACCGCGGCCACGGTGGTGTTCCTGGTGGTGCTGCACACAGTGACGATGGCGATCGGCCATCGGATCGGTCGCTACAACGTGGTGGACGTGTCGTGGGGGCTCGGCTTCGTCGGGATCTCCTGGCTGACGCTGATCCTCGGACCCGGTGATGCGACCCGCCGCTGGCTGCTCGCTGCCCTGGTGTCCGTGTGGGGCCTGCGGCTGAGTTGGCACATGTTCCAGAAGTCGGCCGGCAAGGGTGAGGACCCTCGCTACACCGAGATGCTCGAACGCTCCGGTGGCACCGAGATCGGCATCGTGGCCCGCAAGATCTTCGCCACCCAGGGCGTCGCGCAATGGTTCGTGTCGCTGCCGATCCAGGTGTCGGCGGTGGTCGGCCCCACCGAAGGCGTGTGGACGGTCGTGTTGGTGGCCGGAGTGGCGCTGTGGCTCGTGGGCTTCACCTTCGAAGCGGTCGGCGACGCGCAGTTGCGTCGATTCAAGGCCGATCCGTCGAACAAGGGCAAGATCATGGACCGCGGCCTGTGGTCATGGACGCGCCATCCCAACTACTTCGGTGACTCCAGCGCGTGGTGGGGTGTGTGGCTGATCGCAGCCAGCAGCTGGCCCGGGGTCCTGACCGTGCTGTCGCCGGTCGCGATGACCTACTTCCTTGTCTTCGCGACCGGGGCGCGACTGCTGGAGCGTTCGATGAGCAAACGACCCGGCTATCCCGAGTATCAGCAGCGCACGTCCTACTTTCTGCCGCTGCCACCACGGACACGGGCGGGGTCGACACCATGATGCTGCTCGCACCCGGCCGGTCGGCGCCCGGTCGACTGTCTCCCACCAAGTCGTTGAGGGTCGGCCGCGCGCCTACTAGGCTGTTCGACGATGACGACCGAGTGTGCGCGGTGACCGCAGATCCCGCATCCGACGTGGCCGTGCTGCCGGCCCTGCTCGATCGGATCGCGACCGGCGACTCCGAGGCCTTCGCGCGCTTCTACGACCTGACGTGTGACCGCGTGTACGGAATGGTGTTGCGCGTCTTGCGTGACCCGGGCTTCAGCGAGGAGACCACCCAGGAGGTGTTCCTGCAGGTGTGGCGATCGGCGCAGTCGTTCGATCCCCATGCCGGGTCGGCGTTGTCCTGGCTGATCACCCTCGCGCACCGCCGCGCCGTGGACCGGGTGCGGTCGGAGACGGCCGCAACCCGACGCGACGTCAACTACGGCCTGGCCGGCATCCCGTCGACCTTCGACGAGGTAACCGAGGCCGTAGAGTCCCGGGAGGTCACCCGCGAGGTGGTCGGCTGCCTGGAGACGCTGACCGAAGTGCAGCGTCAATCCGTGGACCTCGCCTACTATCACGGCCTGTCCTATCGGGAGGTCTCCGAAAAACTCTCTGTCGCGTTGCCGACCATCAAGTCGCGGATCCGCGACGGCCTCAAGCGGCTGCGGCAGTGTCTGGGGGATCGTGATGCCTGACGACGAACTCCTCGATCTCGCGCCCGCCGTCGGTCTCGACGCCGTCGACGACGCCGAACTCGACGATCTGCAGCGCCGTCTCGACGCCGAGTCCGCCGAGGTGCGCGAGGCGTTCGGCCGGCAAGTGGCCGCCACTCGAGAGGCGATGGCCAGTATCAGCCACGTGACCGCGACGGCTCCGCCGGAGACGTTGCGCGACCGGGTCCTCGCCGCTGCGCGCACCGAGGCCGAGCGCGGCGCAAGCACCACCGACCGAGCAGAACCCACCGCGACGGTCATCCCACTGCATCGTCGACGTCGACTGATGTACGCCGCAGCCGCAGCCGTGGTGGCGGTCGCGGTCGGGGCCATCGGTTGGGTGATCGGTGTCGCCACGACCTCCGAGGGCACATCGCCGCAGACCGCGGAGCAGGTGTTCGCGGCCACGGACGTACGCACCTCGTCAGGTGCTGTCGCGACCGGCCGCGCGACGGTCACCTTCTCCCCGACGGCCGACGCGGGAGTGCTGGTGATGAACGACGTGCCACCGCCTCAACCGGGCACCGTCTATCAGATGTGGTTGGTCGGGCCGACCGGTGAGACGTCGGCAGGCACGATGACCGATCAGGACGTCGCCCCGTCCACCACTGCGGTGATCGAGGGACTCGGTGACGCGACCGCACTCGCGTTCACCGTCGAACCGCCGGGCGGGTCGACCCAACCCACCGGACCGTTCGTGGCCGAACTGCCGCTGGGCTGACCCCACCGGCGATCGATTCACCACGGAAATACCACCTCACCGCTGCTCAATCCACCACCTCACCCGCTGGTCGAGTAGCGGGCGAGCCGCCAGGCGAGCCCGCGTATCGAGACCCCACCTCACCGCTGCTCAATCCACCACCGAGACGGCACCTCACCGCTGGTCGAGTAGCGGGCGAGCCGCCAGGCGAGCCCGCGTATCGAGACCCCACCCGCCCGACCTACGATTCCGGCAGCAGTGCGCGGATCGAATCGATGGTGTCGGCGTCGGTAGCGGTCTTGTCCGGGCGATAGCGAACGACTCGGGCGAACCGCAGCGCGACACCCCCGGGGTAGCGTGAACTGCGCTGCACACCATCGAGTTCGATCTCCACCACGATCTCGGGTCGCAGGTAGACGGTGTAGGAGTCCCGATGGCTCTCGTGCCGGGGGAATTCGTCCGTCTGCCACTGCAGCACCGTGTCCGTGAGCCCCTTGAAAGTCTTGCCGACCATGACCGGCGGGCCGCCGTCCGGGTCGCGAGCACCGAGGTGCAGATTCGACAGGAGGCCGGTGCGGCGCCCCGACCCCCACTCCGCACCGAGCACCACGAGGTCGAAGGTGTGCACCGGTTTCACCTTCTGCCAGGCCTTTCCACGTCGACCGGCCGCGTAGGGTCCGGCCATTGACTTCACCATCACACCTTCATGACCGGCGGCGAGTGCGGCGTCGAGGTGACGCTGCGCCTCCTCCACCGTCGGGTTGACGACCGACGGGATGCGCATCTCCGGTGCGAGCGAAGCCAAGGCGTCGAGTCGATCGGCCAACGGTCGGTCGATGAGATCGACCCCGTCGAGATGCAGACAGTCGAAGAAGAAGGGGCGCAACAGCGCCGACGGATCGTCGTCGAGCACACCGGCCGAACCGAACCGACTCATGGTGTCCTGGAACGGCCGCGGCCGACCATCTGCGTCGAGGGTGAGCGTCTCCCCGTCGAGGATGACGGTCTCACAGCGGAGTTCGCGTGCGACGTCCACGATGTCGGGGACCGCGGCAGTGATGTCGCGCAGACTGCGGGTATAGACCGACACATCGCCACCCCGACGGTGCACCTGCACTCGCGCACCGTCGAGTTTGAAGTCCACCACCAGATCCGGGCCCAGCGCGGTGACCGCGTCGGCCAGCGATTCGGCGGGCGTCGCCAGCATCGGCGCCACCGCTCGCCCCACCTGCAACCCCACGGCGGCGAGCTCGTCCGCACCGCCGTGCACCGCGATCGACGCGGTCTCCGACAGCGACCCGGTCAGCATGTGTGCGCGACGCACCAGGTCGAGCGGCTGCCCGGATGCCGCAGCGATCGCGTCGACCATCACCCCGGCCAGCGCACCCTGACGCAGTTCACCGGTCATCAGTCGACGCAGAAATCCCTGCTCGCTTTCGGTCGCGGCGGCGAACAGGTCGGTCAAGAGTTGCCGCCGCAACGTCGCCGACCCCGGTCCGTGGGCGCCGGCCAATCGGTCGAAGACCTCGTCGACGGTATCGACGGTCAGTGTCGGCCGCATCGCGGGTTCGCCGACCAGCGACGTCAGCGACCGCCAGCCCACCCCGAGACGGCCCTGTCCGATGACCCCGGACAGCCAGGCGACCACGGTGGGGATCTCGGCGGCGGTTGCGTCGTCGAGCAGCGCACCGAGTTCGACGATCTTCGCCTTGCGCGATCTCGTCGCGGCGACAGCGGCCGACGTCTCGACCACCCGCACCAGCATCATCTGGGTGCCTCCCCGCTGCCGGTCGTGTCGTCGTCGGAATCGACCTGCACTGCTTCTGGAAAGGCGGATTCGTAGGCCCGCACCGCAGCACCGACGGTACCGAAGACGTGGTCGGGGTCCAGATCGCCCAGGACCCCTTCATTCAGCAGCGTTCCCTGCAGCTCCGGATCGACCCCGGCGAGGACGAAATGGGCATGCCGGGAATGCACAAAGGCGATGAGGTCGTCGAGCACCGCGGAGGCCGAGTAGTCGACGTCGGCGATGGCTGTGCAGTCGAGCACCAGCCAGCGCACCGGGTCCGGTGCGGAGTCGATCAGCGACATCACGTCATCGGCGAATCGACTCACATTGGCGTAGAAGAGATCCGCGTCGTAGCGGAACACGATGAGTCCGGGCAGGGACTCCCGTCCCGGTGTGGCCGGCTGATATCGCCGACGTCGCCCGTGGTCGGCGACACCGACCACGAACCGCTCCGGGCGGTACTGGCGTCGGACGATCTCGAGCAGAGACACGACCATCGCCGTCAGGATACCGTTCTGGACACCGAACACGAGGACGACGACCGCGGTGAAGAGCGCGATACCGAACTCGATACGACGCACCTGCCACAGCCGCCGAAAGGCGTGGACGTCGATGAGTCCGACGGCGATCAGGAACACGATCGCCGAGAGCACCGCATGCGGGAGATCGGCCAGCGCCGCGCCGAGAAAGGTCGCCACCAGCAGTGTGACCCCGGCCATCGTCAGCGTCGCGACCTGCGTGCGACCGCGTTGCTCGTCGAGCAACTGGGTCTTGGTCGGGCTGCCGTTGACGACGAAGGTGGAACTCAGGCCCGCCACGATGTTGGCGACCGACAACCCGACGATGTCGCGATTGACGTCTGCGGTATCACCGTGCCGCTGGGCGTAACTGCGTGCGGTGGCGGCGCTCTGCGCGAGGATCACGATGGCACACCCGAACGCGACCGTCGCCGCCTTGGGGATGTCGTCGATGCTCAGTCCGGCCGGAAGTCCCAACTGCGGCAGCCCGCTCTGCAGGTCGCCGACGACGTCGAGGTCGTCGGCCCAACCGAACACGGCAACCGTCACGATCGACCCGATGACCACGATGATCGCCATGGGCACTCGCGGGGCGAATCGTCTGGTGGCCAGCAACGCGCCCAGTGTCAGCGCCGCGAAGAGGGCCGACGTCGGTTCGACGTTGCCGATCTCCTGCGCGATCGCCGACCAGCGCTGCCACACATAGCCATTCGCGCCCGATACGCCCAGCATGCCGGGGATCTGACCGGTCAGCACGCTGATTCCGGTGCCGGCCAGGAACCCGGTCAGCACGGCACTGGAGAGGAAGTCACCCAGGAATCCGAGCCGGAGCAGGCGGGCGACGGCCAGCATCGCACCGGTCACCAGAGCGATGATGCCCGTCCAGGCGAGCCACTCGTTGGTGCCGGGTTGCAGCCCGGCGACACCGATCCCGGCGATGCCCGACGCCAGCAGCGCCGCCGTCGCGGAATCGGCGCCGACGACGAGCAACCGTGAGGCTCCGAGCAACGCGAAGGCGGCGGCCGGCAGGATGATCGTGTACAGACCCGCGGTGACCGGGACCTGGGCAATGGAGCTGTAGCCCATGCACTCCGGGATCGCCACCGCCGCCAGCGTGACGCCGGCCAGGAGGTCGGTCCGCAGCCAGCCGATGCGGTAGCCGCGGAGCGACGGAGGCACCAGAGCGCCGAGGGCGGTCATTGCGCTGAGACTACTCGTCCGAGCCCCGGCACCGCGGATCAGCCGACCGCACGCACCGGATCGTCGGTTACTGCCCGGTGGCGCGCAGAGCTGCGGGCCACCTGCGCGCGTCGGGGTCGCCGGCTACGAAACCGGTTCGGCCACCCGGATATCCGCGGCCGGCTGGATGCCGCCGCGCGATCGGCGGAAGAGGTTGTCCAGGGCGAGCTTTCCGGGTCCGATGAACACCAGCAGGAACAGCGCCCAGCAGAACAAAGCCGCGGAGTCGCCCTCGTTCTGAATCGGCAACAACCCATCGCCCTGATGCTTCCAGAAGTATGCGACCGCCATCGACCCCGAGCCGATCAGTGCGGCCACGCGCGTCTGGAAGCCGACCATCACCAGCAGGCCGCCGACGAGTTGGATCGCTCCGGCCCACCACGACGGCCACGCCCCGACGGCTGCGGTGTCGCCGCCGTAGGGTGCCACCGGCCACCCGAACAAGGTCGAGGTTCCGTGACAGAAGAAGACGAAGCCCACGACGATACGAAATGCGGCGACGGCCCACGGCGCGAAACGATCTACATAGGTAAGCATTACCTAACTGAAGCAGGTCCTGCCGGGCAGGTCCATACTCTCGCATGCGCTGTGGGCCATCCCACACGTCAGCTGCCGCGCTTGATCCACTCCTCGAGGTGCGGCGACTCGGTCCCGACGGTGGTGCCGTCGCCGTGCCCGGTGTACACCTTCGTCTCCGGGTCCAGCGTGAAGATCTTCTCCTGGATCGACGCGATGATCGTCGGGAAGTCGGAGTACGACCGCCCGGTCGCTCCCGGTCCGCCCTGGAACAAGGTGTCACCGGAGAACAGGACCCCCGCCTCCGGCGCATGGATCACCGACGAGCCCGGCGAATGTCCGGGCGTATTGATGACCTTCAGCGATGTGCCCGCCACCGCGACCTCGTGCCCGTCGGCCAGATCCTGGTGGGTGACATCGGGGTGGGTCTCGTTCCACAGCATGTCATCACCCGGGTGCAGCAGGATCGGCGCGCCGGTGGCATCCGACAGCTCCGGTGCCACGGTGATGTGGTCGTTGTGTCCGTGGGTGAGCAGGATCGCCTTCACCGTTCGATCACCGACGACATCGAGGATCGGCTTGGCGGAGTGCGCGGCGTCGATGATGACGACCTCGGAGTCGTCGCCGACGATCCAGATGTTGTTGTCGACATCCCAGGAACCGCCGTCGAGTTCGAACTTCCCGGACGTGACGACATTCTCGATCCGCAATGCCATCAGAGCTCCACCACCGATCGCAGCACCTTGCCGGCTTCCATCGATTCGAAGGCCGCCTCGACGTCGGTCAGGCCCACCCGTTCGGTGACGAACTTCTCCAACGGCAACCGACCCTGCTCGTACAGATCGATCAGCATCGGGAAGTCGCGTTCGGGCAGGCAGTCGCCGTACCAGGAGGATTTGAGGGCACCGCCGCGCGAGAAGAAGTCGATCAACGGCATCTCCAGGGTCATGTCCGGAGTCGGCACACCGACCAGAACCACCACACCGGCGAGATCGCGAGCGTAGAACGCCTGTTTGTAGGTCTCCGGGCGACCCACGGCATCCACCACCACGTCGACACCATTGCCGTCGGTCAAGTCCTGCACCGCGGTCACCACATCGTCGACCTCGGCGCCGTTGATCGTGTGGGTGGCGCCCAGGTCCTTGGCCCAGTCCAGCTTGGCCGGGTCCCGGTCGATCGCGATGATCGTGGTCGCGCCGGCCACCTTCGCGCCGGCGATCGCCGCGTCTCCGACACCGCCGCAACCGATCACGGCAACCGAATCACCACGGCCCACGTTGCCGGTGTTCATCGACGCACCGATGCCGGCCATCACACCGCAGCCCAGCAAGCCGGCGACGGCCGGATCGGTCTCCGGATTGACCTTGGTGCACTGCAATTCGTGGATAAGCGTCTTCTCCGCGAAGGCGCCGATGCCCAGGGCGGGCGTCAACTCGGTACCGTCGGTCAACGTCATCGGCACGCTCGCGTTGAAGGTGTCGAAGCAGTACCAGGGACGGCCCCGCTTACAGGCGCGACACTGGCCGCAGACGGCACGCCAGTTGAGGACCACGAAGTCGCCCACCTCGACGTGGGTCACATCGGACCCCACCGACTCGACGGTGCCGGCGGCCTCGTGACCGAGCAGGAACGGGTACTCGTCGTTGATGCCGCCCTGCTTGTAGGCGAGGTCGGTGTGGCAGACGCCGCACGCCTTGATCGACACCACCGCATCCCGGGGTCCGGGGTCGGGAATCACCACGTCGACCACCTCGGTCGGCGCGCCCTTGCTCCGTGAGATGACTCCCTTGACTGTCTGCGACATATCGGTTTTCTCGATCCTCTCGATGTGGGTGGACTGCCACCGGACGGTCCGCTACTCGTCCCAGTCTCGTGTCCGCGCCGGATACATGCATCCATCCGAATGGATGGTTCTACCTAGACGAAAGTACAGCGACCCTGGCCGGGCTCACTCCGCGCTGATCCCCGCGCGGGCCGCCAATAGGCCGGCCTCGCCCCGGTTGGACACCTGCAGTTTCTGCAGGATCGCCGTCACGTGGAACTTGACCGTGCTCTCGCTGACACCCAGTTCGGCGGCGATCGTCTTGTTCCGACGTCCCAGCGCGAGGTGCCCGAGAACCTCGAGTTCGCGTGGGTTCAGCGTCGACAACACATTCTGGTCGGGACGTTCCGTCGCGGTATCCAGGGGTATCCGCGCCGACACCCGACTACCCCACCCGGGCAGCGTCTCCACCTCGAGCACCCCGCCGAGGGTCTGCAACCTACCGGTCAACTGCCTGGTCAGCGCGTCGGCGTCGAGGTCACCCGCACCCTGGTCGCGAACGTCGACGACGAGCTCGTCGCCGGCACAATCCCACGCGATCCGTAGGCGGGGCACGTCTCGCTGCGTCCCGAAGGCCACTGCCACCACCCGCACGATGGCGCGGGCGGCGTGCGCGATCTCGCCCGGCAGGGTACGTCCTCGCACGGTCGGGCCCACGTACTCCACGTCGACGTGCAGCTGCTCGACCACGGGTCCGAATTCGACCCGAAGGCGTCCGAACGCGGCCTCGAGGTCCTCGGTGGCCAGCTTGCGGTCGGAGTCGCTCACCGCCCGCAGCGCGATCAGCGCTGCCGACGCCGTCTCCGCCGCCGCCGAGCGTGCTGTCCGATCGTCGAGGTCACGTGAGCGCAGCGTACCCAGTACCGATACCAGGGCCTCCTCATGTGCCTGGGTCAGTTGGGCGATCGTCCGTGCGCGTTCACTCGACGCCGCCCGAGACTCCGCGAGATAGTCGGGGCTGGCCTGCGCGACCTGTTGCCTGATCGACGTCGCCACGATCGCGAACCAACCCCGCAGCTGATCGCAGGATGCCGCGGTGGGGGCCTGCGCGGACCTCGGGATCATCACGAGCAGGGTGTCGGTGTCGTCGAGCACGGTGCGTACGGTCCTGGTGACTCCGCCGACGATCGCCGTGCTGACCGACACGGTCCCGGAACCGGTCGCGTCCTTCAGCGCATCGAGTTCGTCGATGGTGACACGGTCGACGATCTCCCGGTCCCCGGCAACCTTTCGCGGCCGACCGGTGCACTCCCGGGTGAAGATGATCAGCGCATGGTGCGGCCAGCCGGCACTCAGGAAGCGAGAGAATCGTGCAGCGATCTGTGGCAGCGGACCGTCGATCACCGCACGCAACTCTGCGAGCCTGCCGGCGGCGCCCGCGTCCGCGGCGTCCCCGGAACAGGCGACATCCACCGTTTCGCGCATACTCACAGATCAAGCCTAACGAGGCCCGCACCCCGTCCGAACCGACGGCGCGGGGTCAGCCGAGTGCGTCGAGCAGCTGCGCCTTGGTCATCGTCGAGTAGCCCTTGATGCCCTTGGTCTTGGCCTCGGACCGCAACTGGGCGACGGTGGGCTGCCCGGAGGTTGTCGATCGCGCCGAAGCCTTCTGTGCCGGCGCTCGTTTGCGCGGGGCCGATTGCGGCGACGTAGGAACCTTGGCCGTTGTCCCCGAGGATGATTCGGACGTCGTGGAGGTCTCGGCGCCCTCCGACGACCCCGCCAGTTTCTGGCCGGGCTTCTTTGCGACGGGCTTCTTTTCGGCGGGCTTCTGCTCGTCGGATTCCTGGGGAGCCTCCTTCGAGCTCTTCTGTCCAACCAGGGCCAACACCTTGTCCTGGAGCGCGGCGGCGTCCTTCTCCACCTTCCGGAGTCGCTTCTTCGCATCCTTCTCGGCGCGTTCGAGTTCACTCTGCAACCGGCCGACCTCCTTTTCGAGGCGGCTGATGAGCTTCTTCTTCTTTCCCATGGAGGTCTCCTCTACGTGGTTCCCGTCGGGATGTTGCCGTTGCGTCGTTTGCCAACTGTCACCAAACCCTAACCGGCGGATCGAGCACGAGCGCCCGTCTTCGGTCACGGGTCGGCATAACGTCGGATCAGAGTGGGTACCCACGGACCGTCAGATCCACTCACCCAGGAGGTGTCGAATGCCAGAACGCGACCCAGGGCCTTCGGTCAAGGACGACGAGCTGTACGAAAAGCTGCGTGACGAAGGCAATTCGAAGGAGAAGTCGGCGCGTATCGCCAACGCCGCCGCCAACGAATCCCGTTCGTCGGTCGGCGAGAAGGGCGGCAGTTCGCCGGCGTACGAGGACTGGACGGTTGACGAGTTACAGGACCGGGCAAAGGAACTCGACATCACCGGTTACTCGGATATGAGGAAGGACGAGTTGATCGAGAAGCTGCGCAACCATTAGGCCGGCGCGTGTGACCCTGCGCGGTCGGGCGTCGCCGACGGCGCCGATCGCGTTACCGCGGCAGCACGCCTGACCGCCGGGCGAGGACGACCGCTTCCAGGCGGTTTGTCGCACCGAGTTTCGCCATCGCATCCTTCATGTAGCCCTTGGCCGTCTGCACGCCGATGGCGAGTTCCTCGGCGATCCGGGCGTTGCCGTGGCCGAGTGCGGCCAGCGCCACCACGTCCTGTTCACGTTGGGTGAGCCGGACCGCGGGGTTCACGCCGGGCACGTCGTCGAGCAGGCCGTCACCGATCCGTCCGATCTCCGCGGCCAGTTCGTCATCGTCGACGGTCCTCTGCAACCGTCGAAGACGGCTGCAGGCGTCGGTCACCCGGTCGCGCAGCTCGGGCGACGCCATGGAGGTCGTCGGTGTGACCCGCTCGACGACGATGCGCTGTTCGAGCGCCCGGGCTTCGTCGGCCAGGATGTCGAAGGCACGCCCGGCGAGCGGGTTGTCGGTGTGCACAGCCCCGTAGAGCACCGCGATCGGGCTGCGGTCCACGATGACCGGCACGGCCGCCATCGCGCCGAGCCCTTCGGTGGCGATGATCGGGTTGTACCGGTGGGTGATGTGGGGAGTGCGCAGATAATCGTCGACCGCCACGGGCCGACGCACCGAGATGACCTTCCCGCCGAGTCCGTGGCCGATGTCCACGGCGACCCCGTTGAGCGCACCGCGAGTGGTGCCCACGAAGTGCTCGAGCCGCACCACTTGCCGCTGTCGGGCACTCGGTGCGGAAACCATGCCGGCGAACGCGAGCGGGACACCGCTGGAGCGGCGGATACGGCGCAGGGCATCGACAACCCACGCGGTCTCGCTCATGTCACCTCGCTCTCGCGTGCTCTCCCCCTCTTCGGGGGGTGGTTCGGGCGCCGCAGGACGCGCAGAATGTGACCCACATTACCCGCGGATTCCCCGAGGTACCGCGGCCATCACCACCGCTGCAACGTGAGGTTCGACGATGACCCAGACCGCACCCACCCATGATCCCTCCCATGATCCCTCCGTCGACGAGATGCTCTACACGTGGATCACCACGTTCGGCGCCGACTCCGCTGACGCGGCATATCTGCTGGCCGACCGGCATGATCCAACCGCGGTCGCGTTCACCACCATCGACGTCGACGGCGACGAACTCGTGACCGTCGATCTCACCTACGGCGAACTGGCCGACGCGTCCAAGCGGTTTGCCGCGGCCCTGGCCGACTTGGGGGTCGGCCGTGGCGACCGGGTCGGTGTGCTGATGGGCAAACGTGCCGAACTGGTGGTGTCGCTGCTGGCGATCGCCCGGCTCGGCGCCGTCTATGTCCCGCTGTTCACCGCATTCGCAGCACCAGCCATCGAGATGCGGCTGACTGCCGGAGATGCGCGGGTGGTGATCACCGAACCCGGTCAGGCCGACAAACTCGACGGGATCGACGGCATCACGACGATCGTGGCCGGCGACGAGTTCGACGGGCTGGTCGCCGCACATGATCCGGTCACCGAGTCCGTCGCGGTGGGCGGTGACGGCATGCTGATCCTGCTGTTCACCAGCGGCACCACCGGCGCTCCCAAGGGCGTGCCGGTGCCGGTACGAGCGCTGGCGGCGTTCAGCTGCTACATGCACTACGGCCTCGACGTGGCCGCCGACGATGTGTTCTGGAACGCGGCCGACCCGGGCTGGGCGTATGGCCTGTACTACGGGATTCTCGGACCGATGGCGGTCGGCCGGCGCAACCTGTTGCTGCACGCCGGCTTCTCGCCGGCGGTCACCGCGCAGGTCCTGCGGGAGCTGAGTGTCACGAACTTCGCTGCAGCTCCGACCGTGTATCGCTCGCTGTCGAAAGACCCGTCGTTCACCGGTTTCACGCTGCGTCGTGCGTCGTCGGCGGGCGAACCGCTGACCCCGGATGTGATCGACTGGGCTCGCGAGGCGCTGCAGACCGAGGTGCGCGACCACTACGGGCAGACCGAGCACGGCATGTTCATCAACAATCATTGGCATCCCGACGTCGCACGGCCGCTCGTGCCCGGGTCGATGGGTAGCCCCATGCCCGGTTTCGCCACCGGCATCGTCGACGGGCAGATCGCCATCGAGGTCGCGCAGAGCCCACTGTTGTTCTTCACCGGTTATCTCGACGCCCCGGACAAGACCGCGGCGCGCTTCACCCCCGACGGCGCGTGGTATCTGACCGGGGACACCGGCCGCAAGGACGACGACGGGCGCTACTACTTCACCGCCCGCGACGACGACGTGATCATCATGGCCGGATACCGCATCGGACCGTTCGACGTGGAGAGCGTCCTGATCACCCACCCGTCGGTGGTCGACGTCGCGGTGGTCGGCCGCCCCGACGACCTTCGCGGTGAGGTGCTCGAAGCGTTCGTGGTGCTCGCCGAGGGAGTCGACGGCACCGACGCGCTGGAGACCGAGTTGCAGCAACTGGTCAAGACCGGTTTCGCTGCGCACGCCTACCCGCGCACGGTCCACTTCGTCGATGCGCTGCCCAAGACCCCGAGCGGAAAGATCCAGCGGTTCATCCTGCGCAAACAAGACTGACCCCCCGTCGACCGGGCGCCCCTCAACGTCGACCGGGCGCTTCTCAACGTCGACCGGGCGCTTCTCAACGACGGGCCGCGGAAACGAGGACCGAATGTGTCCGCAATGGCCCCTAGCGTTGCCCTCACGAGCAAGGACAACGAGAGGATGATCATGGCCGGCACCTATACCCCCGTCACACTTCCGTTCACCGTCAGCGGTGAAAAGGCGGACCTGCTCACCCTGCTCGCCGATCAGCGTGAACTGTTCAAGGTGACGCTGCGCGGCATCACCGAAGCGCAGGCCCGACAGCGCACCACGGTCAGCACGTTGACCCTCGGCGGGCTCGTCAAGCACCTCGCCACGGGCGAGCAGGGCACCCTGGAGGAGCTCGTCGAGCGCGACGACACCGCCGAGTTCGACATGGCGAAAGCCGCGCACGCATACGAGCTGACCGACGACGAGACATTCGCCGGGTGGGTCGAGGAGTACGACCGGGCGTCCGCGGCGCTCGACGCCCATGTGGCCGGCGTCGACAGTCTCGATGAACTCATCCCACAGATGACCGCCCCGTGGCAGCCGGAACGGGAGTGGTGGACGATTCGCAAGATGATGCTGCACAAGCTCCGCGAGACGGCCCACCACGCCGGGCACGCCGACATCATCCGCGAGGCCCTCGACGGTCAGAGCACGATGGCCGCACTCTACGACGGACCTGAGATCAGTTGATCAGACGTGGCGGGAACCGTCGCCGGGCGGCGATTCCCGCTACGTCTGCGCGCCGAGTGTCGCGGACGCCTCGGCCCCACGGGCTGCGGTGTCGAGAAGTGACACCTCGATCGGCACCCCGGTCATGTTGGCCATCCCGGCGAGCCGTTCGAGGTCGTCCGGAGCCGACGAGATCAGCGCATTCACGTTGACCCCGCCGCTGCCGAGGTCGTTGGTGGCGGCACTGTTGGCACGAGTCCACCCACCGGAACCGTTGTGGCCCCAGCCGTGCGGGATCGCGACCACACCCGGTTTGATGTCGTCGGTGATCGTCGCCGGCAGCTCCACCTGCCCGTGTGCCGACCGCACGGCCACGAGGTCGCCCTCGGCGATCCCGCGATGCTCCGCGTCGTCGGGATGCATCCGCGCCGCCTGCTCCCGACCACCCCGCAGCAGCATCGGGGCGTTGTGCTGCCAGCTGTTCTCCGACCGGATCTCACGCATACCGATGAGGCGCAGCGGAAGTCGCGGGTCGGCGGCGTCGGCGAGTCGGTCGAACTCGGCCAGCAGCTCGGGGGCGTCGAAGTGAATCTTGTGGTCGCGGTGGATGATGGTGTCCGGCAGACGTCCGGGTGTCAGACCGTCGGCGACGACGACGCCGTGCGGCTCGTCACGAACCAGCCTGCGATAGGTCAAACCGCCACGGCGCAGACCGAAACGGTTGCCACCCAATCCCATCCGCACCACCACATCGGACAACCTCTCCGGATTCCACATCCGACCGACGAGCGCCGACACCGTGATCATGGCATGCAACGCCCCCAGCGCCGGCACCCGGTGGGACAGGGCGGCCACCAGTTCGTTGATGACCGTCCACTCCTCACGCGCCTCGCCGCGCGGAGAGATCACCGGGTCGGTGGCCTGCTTGAACGGGGTGGTGAACAACGCCTGAAACGGCAACAGGAAATCGCCACGCTCGTACATGGTGGTGGCGGGCAGGATGTAGTCGGCGTGCGCATTGGTCTCGTTGCGGTAGATGTCCAACGACACCATCAACTCGAGATCGTCGAGTGCACTGCTCAACTCGGCTCCATTGGGCACCGACAGCACCGGATTGCCCGCGCTGACGAACAAGGCCCGTAGTCGCCCTCGCCCGGGTGTGGTGATCTCCTTGGCCATCACCGATGCCGGTGCGGTCCCCAGCACCTGCGGCAGATTGCCGACACGGCTACGCCGACCAGCCCATGCGAAACGTGAGAAGTGCTGCAGCGCCGTGACTCCGGCTCGTTGGCCGGGTATACCCAGATCGCCGAACATGGCGCCGCCGACGACGTCGAGATTGCCGGCGACCAAGTTCACCATGTCCAGCAGCGCGGTGGTCAGGGTGCCGGCACGGCCCAATGAGGTACCGATGCGCCCGTACACAGCGGCACGTTCGGTGCTGACCAGGGAGCGCGCGAGAGCCCGGACGGTGCCGGCGTCGATGTCGGTGCGCGTCGCCGTCGTCTCGGGCGGATACCCGGCGACGATGCCCTTGAGCGTGTCAAGTCCTGTGACTTGTTGCCGCAGTCGTGACTCGTCGGCGAGCTCCTCGTCGAACATCACATGCAGCAGCGACAAGAGCAGCAGCGCATCGGTGTCCGGCACGATGGGTAGCCACTCGTGTTCACGGGCGGTCTCGGTGTGTCGCGGATCGATCACCAGCACCCGGCCACCGCGCGCGGTGATCGCGTTGAGTCCCTCCCGGATGCGCGGTGAACTCATCACGCTGCCGTGCGAGACCACCGGGTTGGCTCCCATGATGACGAGCAGGTCCACCCGATTAATGTCCGGGATGGGCGCCGCCACCGGGTTGCCGTAGAGAAAGTGGCTGGCCACGAATCGGTTGTTGACGTCCTGCGAACCCGCCGAATAGACGTGGGGCGTCCCCAGCAGATTGGTGAATGTCGCGGTCCACAGGGTGTGCCCGGTGGAGAAGGTCGCCGGGTTGCCGAAGTACCACCCGATCCCCGAACTCCCGTGGCGCCGATGTACCTGTTGCAGCCGTTCGCCGATGTCGGCGAGCGCAGTGTCCCAGGAGACCTGTTCGAACTCTCCGTCGGCGGTACGGCGCAGCGGATGCAACACCCGATCGGGGTCGTTGACGATCTCGGTGAAGGCGATGCCCTTCGGGCAGGCGAAGCCTTTCGACAGTGGATGCTGCTTGTCCGGCCGCAGCGCGATGAGTTCGTCGTTGTCGACGGTCGCGATCATCCCGCAGAGCGGCTCGCAGATCCGGCAGTAGGTGACCTTTTCCTCACGCATGGGGACTCCCCTGGGCTGATGGCGTTCCGATCTGACAACAAGTGTTGCACGATGTCGATGCCCTCAGGGCCGGATGGCGTCGAACGGTTCCATCTCGACCGAACCGGCTATCGTGTTGGCGAAGCTGAGCTGCGCCTGCCGACGGGCGTGGTCGAGGGTCATCGCGCCACGTTCCACCAGACCGATCACTCCGATCACCAGCATCGTGACCTGGCCGGCCGCGAACACCGGATCGAGTCGACGGTCGATCTCGCCGCCGCTCTGACCACGCCGGATCGCTTTGATGACCGGTGCGGTGGCGCGCGCCTCCACATCGAAGAGGGCGGGATCGGTGCGGTGATACATCAGGATGAAGCGGTATCGCTCACCGATGGTGATCGCGTCGTCGAGGAATGTCCGTAGCGCCGGCAGCACCGGTCCGTCGGTCGGCAAACGTCGCGCGATTGCAGCCGAGTCGTCGAGAGCCTTGGCATGTAGTGCGCCCAGCAGCTGGTCCCGATTGGTGAAGTGCCGGTAAAGGGTCGCCCGATTGACGCCTGCGGCCTCGGCGATCTGTTGCATCGACGCATTCGGCGCGGCGCCGAGCAGCCCGATCGCACCCGCGATGATGGCTGCGCGGTTGCGTTCGACGTCGGCGCGGACTTGCGTGGCGTGCGTCGCCGGAATAGCGTACATGCAACATCGGTGTCGCATTTCGACGACGCCGGTGACCGCCGGTGCGCTGGCGTGCAGCGGTCGGGGCCGCACGCCAGGCAGCACGGCGCACCATCGGGTCTTCGTTGCAGCAGTGCACGATTCACGTCTGGACACTTGTCGAATCCGCGACATTGGTCGGGCCGACGAACTACCGTGACCCTCATCGGTGTGGTGGCCGGGCGTACGTACGTCCTCGTTCCACCGCGAGCCGGCATCTCTCGAGGAGGAGGTTGCGATGACCGAGATCGACACCGGAGGTTGGCCGGCGCCCGGCGACCCAGACGAGCTGTACGACGTGATCATCCTCGGTGCAGGCCTGTCCGGCATCGACGCCGCCTACCGCCTCACGCAGGAGAACCCGGGCCTGCGCTATCTCATCCTGGAGCGCCGCGAGCGCGTGGGCGGCACCTGGGACCTCTTCCGCTACCCCGGCATCCGCTCCGACAGCGACATCTACACCCTCAGCTTCCCGTTCGAGCCGTGGCATCGGCCCGAGGCGCTGGCGCAGGGCGCCGACATCCGCAACTACGTCGCCGAGACCGCCGAGAAGTACGGCATCGCCCGCCACATCCGCTTCGGCCAGCAGGTCACCACCGCCGATTGGGACTCCGGTAGCGACACCTGGACGATCTCGGCCACCGAGGGCGACGCGGTCCGCAACCATCGCACCCGTTTCATCTACTTCGCCACCGGCTACTACAACTACGACGAGCCCTACACACCCCCGTTCGCCGGCCTCGACGACTTCACCGGCACCGTGGTGCACCCGCAGCACTGGCCGACCGATCTCGACCACGCCGGCAAACGCATCGTCGTGATCGGCAGCGGCGCCACCGCGGTCAGCCTGATCCCGTCGCTGGCCGAGGACGCCGCCCATGTGACGATGTTGCAGCGATCCCCGTCCTACATCGTGTCCATGTCACAGACTCAGCGGCTCAATCCGATGATCCGAAAGGTGTTGCCCGCCAAGGCTGCGCATCAAGTCATCCGGACGCGGTACGCCGCGCAGACCGCGCTGATGGTGCACGGCCTGCACCGGTTCCCCAAGGTAGGCCGCAAACTCCTGACCAGTGGTGTACGCAAGGAACTTCCGGACGGTTACCCGGTGGATGTGCACTTCAATCCGACCTATGACCCGTGGGACCAACGCATGTGCATGGTGCCCGACGCCGATCTGTTCGAGCAGATCTCGGCGGGTTCGGTCGAGATGGTGACCGATCACATCGACCGGATCGATGCCACCGGCGTCTCGCTGAAGTCCGGGCGCCATCTCGACGCCGACGTCATCGTCACCGCCACCGGACTCAATCTGCAGGCCTTCGGCGGTGTTCGCATCCGGGTGGATGGCGCCGAGATCAAGCCACACGACCGATTCGTCTTCAAGTCGCATCTGCTCGAGGACGTCCCGAACCTGGCGTGGTCGGTCGGGTACACCAACGCATCCTGGACGTTGCGGGCCGACATGACCGCCCGTGCGGTCGCAAAGTTGTTGCGCTACATGCGTACGCACGGATACACCCACGCCTATCCACACCTCGGTGAGGTGTCCATGCCGGCTCAGCCGCTCTGGGATCTCAAGGCCGGCTATGTACTTCGCGCGCCCGAGGCGTTGCCGAAGTCGGGCACCCACGGCTACTGGAAGGTGCGCCACAACTACTACCGCGACGCCATCGACCACCACACCGACGACATCGAGAAGTCGATGGTGTTCGGCCGGGCACCGGCCGCTGCCCCATCAGCCTGACCTGGCGTCCGCGACGCGGATGACTCGGCTGTGCCAACCGGTCGCGCCGTCGGGGATCGGGGCGACGCGCTGTTCGGGCTGTACTCGGCCGGCACCGTCGGTGGCCCGGCAGTACAGGGTGTGCTGACCGGGAGTGGCGTCCCAGCCGAAAGTCCATTGCCGCCAGGTGTCGATGGAGTACTGCGGTGCGAGTTGCGCCGGCTGCCACGGACCGTCGTCGACGCGGACCTCGACGGCGCTGACCCCGCGGTGCTGCGCCCACGCGGTACCGGCCACCGTGACAGGGCCGGCCGGCTGCGTCGACAACGGCGCGGGCCGGTCGATGCGTGAGGCGGTCTTGATCGGTGCGCGTACCCCCCAACCGCGTTCGGTCCAGTAGGCCTGCGCGCGGTCGAAGCGGGTGATCTCCCAGTCCGTGACCCACTTGCAGGCCGAGACGTAGCCGTACAGACCGGGAATCACCTGCCGCACCGGGTAGCCGTGTTCCAGCGGGAGTGGCTCCCCGTTCATCCCGATGACGAGCAGCGCATCACGCCCGTCGGTAACGGCGTCGAGTGGGGTGCCCGAGGTCCATCCGTCCACACTCGTCGACAAGAGCATGTCGGCGTCATCGGCGACGCCGACGCGGTCCAGGATGTCGCGCATCGGCACGCCGAGCCAGCGGGCGTTGCCGGCCAGATCACCACCGACCTCGTTGGACACACAGGTCAGCGTGATGACTCGTTCGGTCAAGGTCATCGCGAGCAGGTCGTCCCAGTCGAGGGTGAGCTCGTCGTCGACCATGCCGTGCACCCGCAGCCGCCAGTCCCGGGGGCTGAGCTGCGGGACCTGTAGAGCGGTGTCGATGCGGTAGAAGTCGGCGTTGTCGGTGACGAACGCGGTGGCGCCCTCGATCTGCAGGTTCGCGCCCGCGGGGATCGGCTCGGCGGCCGAGGCGGGCGCCGGCAACACCAATCGTCTGCGTTCGGCGAGCACATCGCCGGCACGGGACAGTTGTCGTGCGAGCAGCGCCGACCCGGCTGATGCTGCGCCGAGCAGTGCAGCCGCGGTCAGGAACTGCCGGCGGTTCCACCCACCGTTGGATGCCGGTGACCGCGACCCGGCACACAACACCACCAGCACGAGTGCGGCGACGATGCCGGCGGCCAGCGGGGGCAGCAGGAACGACGGCTCGGACGTCGGTCGCGTCAGTGCCGCCACGATCCCGAACCCGGCGAACAACCCGACCACCACGACACCCCACGGCGGCCGTCGCACCTGGATGACACCGGCGACGACGGCCAGCAGGAGTAGTGCGACGCCCACGCCCACCATCAGCGCTGGTTTGTCCGCGGTCCCGAAGGTGTCGATCGCCCACTCACGCGCGAAGGCCGGCGCTTGATCCACCAGGAACGCGGCCACCGCCTGATACGGCGATGCGTACGGTGACACCAACGCGGCCACCAGTTCGCCGGTCGCCACCCCCGCTGCCACCGAGCAGACACCGGCCACCGCGCCACGCACATATGTCTCGACCCGCATGAGCCCTCCTCACCGCGACTTCTCGTCTCGGCAGCCATTCGTCCGAGAGCGTTCACCGGATTGGTGAACCGCGATGACCTGCTGCGATCAACCCGAATCCGGAATCTCGCAAATCCGACCCATCCGGCGGCACACGTGCGCCGAATCACCTACAACCCGCCACGCGGCGGGGTGTCAACCACAGATTGGATCGATCATGGCTCTCAAGCGAACTCATCGTGTTCTGACGGCTGCGGCAGGTGTGACGCTCGCCGTCGGGCTCGTTGCCGGCTGCTCGTCCGACGATGACTCGTCCTCGGAGACGACCGCCGCGACCAGCGCCCCCATGACCAGCATGGCATCCGAAAGTGATTCGGCCACTGCCGCGTCCGGCCTCGTCGGACCCGGCTGCGCGGCATACGCCGAGGCGAATCCGACGGGTCCGGCATCGGTCGACGGCATGGCAGCCGAACCGGTGGCGACCGCCGCATCCAACAATCCGATGCTCACCACCTTGACCCAGGCGGTGTCCGGAGAGCTCAATCCCGAAGTGAATCTTGTGGATACGCTCAACAACGGCGAGTACACCGTCTTCGCGCCGACCGATGATGCGTTCGCGAAGCTGCCTCCGGAAACCATCGAGGCCCTGCAGACCGACTCCACGATGCTGACCGACATCCTCACCTATCACGTGGTCGAGGGACAGGCCGGTCCCGATGCGATCGCCGGTGAGCACGTGACCCTGGAGGGTCAGTCCGTCGAGGTGACCGGTGAAGGCGAGGACTGGATGGTCAATGACGCGGGCGTCGTGTGCGGTGGGGTCCAGACCGCCAACGCCACCGTCTACCTGATCGACACGGTCCTCACGCCGCCGGCAGAGTGATCCAACTACTCCACCAGATGGTCGAGTAGCAACAACGCCACTCCACCCGCCGGACGAGTAGCAACAACGCCACTCCACCCGCCGGGCGAGTAGCAACAACGCCACTCCACCCGCCGGACGAGTAGCGACAACGCCACTCCACCCGCTGGTCGAGTAGCAACAGCGCCACTCCACCCGCTGGTCGAGTAGCGACGAACGAAGTGAGGAGCGTATCGAGACCCCCGAGGCCTCGATACGCTCCTCATTGTCGGCCGCTCCGAACGACTACCTCACCGAACCAGCTCTCTCAGAGACAAACCCCGCGGCGCCTCGTCGTGATGGAAGTAGTGCACGAACACTTCGCCGGCCGCTTCGGCAGTGAAGACCTCGTTCGGCGCAACGAGATAGGTGTGCTCACCAACCCTGATGTTCACGTCTGGGTCGGTCGAAACCTTGGTCTCTCCACTCCCCAGGACGTACTGGCGATACGACCCGTCGGCTTCCCTTCGCCGCAGTTCCAGCATCATCGCCTCGGCACTGCCGCCGGCCTGCAGGAACGACGACAGCGATTCATCGCGCTCCTGTTCACTCAGGTCGTCGACCCACTCCTCCCGAGTGAGGCGGGACAGAATGATGTGATTGTTCGTCCCGCCGTCCAATCGGGTGAGCGGATGGGTGACGAATCGGGGCGGCGTCCCTGGACCCATTGACACCGTGGTGCCGTCGGAGAACTCGTAGATGTGCGTTGGCTTCATCGCAATTCATCCTCTGCGGTCATGGACGGTCGATCACGTTGGTGATCTTAACCGTGGTTCCGTCGGGCAGCGTCACCGTTGCCGGGGTCTCCGGACTGACACGCGCATCGAACTGCTTCTGCTGTGGCGTCTTACCCGCGCCACCGCTCTTGATCTCGATACCCGAATAGGTGCCATCCCCGTTCGGGATCAACCCGTCGTAGTAGCGGCTCTGCTTCCGACCCTCGACAGAAGCTCGGCGTTGGTCGCGAATGATGGGTGTGCCGAACTCGTCTTCGAGCTTGTCCAACTCCCGCTTCTCCGCATCCTTGCCGCTGCGACCGTCGTTCCCTCTCGAGTAGCGGCCTTGTGGATCACGGCCGTCACCGCGGTCGCGGTATTCGTCGGAGTTCGGTTGCTCCCGAGGTGACGTCGGCCGGGTTGTTCTGGGTGTCGGCGACTTCGGGGGTGTCGGCGCCTGCCTGGGCGGCGCAGCAGGAGGCCGAATACCTGGAAAGCCTCCGCCAATCAACGGCGGCACCGGCGACAACGGACACACGACATCGCACCGCTCGTTGTCGACGATGCCGTCGTGATCATCGTCCTCGCCGTCGATGCCATGGGCGCCGGGCCCGTTCAGCGGTCGCGTGGGTGCCTCGTCGTCGTCACGTCTCGGCGACGACGGCTCATATCTCGGTGCGGCACCGTATGCGGCGGGAGCGTTCCGCCTCTGCTGCTCTTCGCGTCGTTCTCGCTTCTTCCGCGATGAACGGTTCCGTTCCGACGAGTTCTTGGTCTGAGTCTGTGGCGCTGTGGTTCTGGGGGAGAACTTGTTCGGACCCCGATCAGGCTTCGGAGTTCTCGTGCGGGGCCGATCCGGTCGCTTGGCCGCCGGAGGTGCGGCCCCCTGCCGGCTGTTGCCGGTGTTGCCGCTACTCGATGGCCCCGGCTGGGAACGAGGCGTCATCTTGTTGATCCCGCTCCCGCCGGAGGGAGACGTCTTGTTCCTGCCGCTCTTGCCGTCTCCGGATTGCGACGATGTCTGGCCGCCACCCATCCCCTTGGTCGACGCCGCTTCTGCGTGCGCCAAGGGCAGGATGACGATCAGGAACAGCGCCACAACGATGAGGCATGCGCGGACCAATGGGACTTTTCCGGTGTGTACTCGCATGTATCTCGACCCGTTCTGTGTGGTGGATGGAGCGAGCCGAACGTAGACAGGCTCGTCATCGGATCGGAATATCCAGTGCCACATGTCCTTCCCCTGAACGACCCGAGTGGGCACCGTCGATCGACACCGGGAACAAAACGGTGCGCTCAGTGCGTCGCGCCGGCCGGCCGGTTCTCCGTTCGGACCACAGTCCGGCGGTGGCGGAGGATGCTGGACACCGTCACCCGCCGTACGGAGGTCCGCGATGGTCGACTGGGACGGTGCGCGCTACGCCGACGTCAGCGCCCTGCAGCGCATGGTCGCCGAGCGGGCGGTCCGCGACATCACGCTGCGCGGCGACGAACGACTGCTCGACGTCGGCTGTGGCGACGGCTACATCACCATGCTGCTGGCCGAACGCGTGCCGCGCGGCAGCGTCGTCGGCATCGACGCGTCGCGCCGGATGATCGCTCAGGCCCTGACCCGGGTACCACCCGATCTGCTGCGGGTGCAGTTCCATGTCGACGACGTCCTGGCCTTGCCGTTCGACCGCGATTTCGACATCGCGGTGTCGTTCAATGCGCTGCACTGGGTGCTGGATCAGACGGCGGCACTTCACGAGATCGGACGTAGCCTCGTTGACGCCGGCAGGGCGGTGATCCAGATCGTTGGCGCCACCGACCGGGTCAGCATCGAGGACGTCGCGATGGAGGTGGCGACGGGTTCTCACTGGCGTCCGTGGTTCGGCGATGTCAGCGCCCCCTACTGCCACCCCACCCCCGCGGCGCTCACCCGCAGCGCGCGCGCCGCCGGCTTCACGGTCAACGATGTTCGCGTCGAGGAACTGCAATGGCAGTTCGCCACCACGGGCGAGTTCATTGACTGGTTCGCGGTCGGCGCCACCGCCTGGACCAGCCGGTTACCCGACGAGCACATCCGGCCGTTCGCCACCGACGTCGTCGCCCGCTACGAGGCGGCGGTGGGCGATCGGGGACTACTGCGCTTCGGCCAGTTGCGGGTCGACCTGACGATCGACCACCGGAGTTGAGTGCACGCGCGTACACTGAAGGGCATGAGCGGAACCGCCACGACCCGCGCCGACGAGCTCGGCGCCCTGGCGCAGCTGGGTGTCGCAGAGTTGCGATCCGCGGTGGCCGGGGTCGGTGCCATGCACCGCGCCGTCGCCGGATCGGTCTTCGGCGCACTCCGACCCGTGTTCGGCTCGACCATCGACACGTCACGCATGGTCCACGACTCGGTCAGTGAGGGCACCTATCATTCGCTCGGTGCGCTACTCGACGCCGCGTCGTCGGCCGCGGACGCGATGCCGTCGTCGGAGTTCGCCGTGTCACAGACGCCGCGGGGTGCGGTCGCGCTCGGTGTCCTGAACGGTCTCATCGGCGACGAGCTCGACGCCACCCGCTCACCGCTGGCGGCGCATATGTCGATTCGGTCCGCGGGCCGGCCTGTCCCGGCTCGCCCCGGCCCCCTCGCCGCCGAGTTCCCCGACGCACGCGGCCACGTCGTCGTCTTCCTGCACGGTCTGATGGAGTCCGAACAGGCGTGGACCATCGGGGATCGCCCGAGCTACGGTCACCGCCTCTCCACGGACATCTCGGCCAGCACGCTACAGATCAGATACAACACCGGCCGCCACATCAGCGAGAACGGCCATGACCTCGCACGTCTGCTGACCGAGCTGGTTTTGCTCTGGCCGGTCCCCGTCACCCGACTCACCCTGATCGGTCATTCCATGGGCGGTCTGGTGATTCGCAGCGCATGCCACCAGGCCACCGAACGCGGCGAGTGGTGGCCGCAACTGGTGACCGACACCGTCTACCTCGGCACGCCCCACCTGGGCGCCCCGCTCGAACGTGGCGTCCATGTGATGTCGTCGGCGCTGCACTCACTGACCGCCACGCGGCCGATCAGCAACCTGCTGCGCCGACGCAGCGCCGGTGTGCGAGACCTGTTCCACGGCAACCTCACCACAGCGGACTGGGCCCACCAGGAGCGCGACTCCTGGCAACACCCACCGGGCGCCGACGTTCCGCTGCTGCCCACCGCGCGACACCTGTTCGTCACCGCCACCATCACGCGCGATCCGCATCACCCGTTCGGCCGCCTAGTCGGCGACGGACTGGTGCTGGCGCCGAGCGGGCGTGGCGCACCCAGCCGCAGCCGCCTCGGGCTGCGGTTCTCCGACGGCTTCGAACTCGGCGGCGCACACCATTTCACGTTGCTGAACAACGACGACATCTACGCCTGGCTGCTCACCCACCTGCGCCCGCGCCGAGCCCTCCCGAGCCCATAACCCCCGGATCCGTAGTACAAACCGTCGGAAAGCGGTCGGTTCGTACTACGAAATCGGTCACGGGCGGGGCAGTTTGCGGTGGAGGGGGTTGCGGGAGATCGGGGTTGCGCGGCGTCCGCTGCGCGGGACACCCGAGACCACCGCCGGCGTCTCCGCGCTGGCCCGGGTCGCATCCTGCAACCGCATCTCCGCCGAACCGCCGACCCCCAATGACGGCGCACCGATCACCCGACGCGCATCGTCGCCGCACTCCGGGCACACCCGCCTGTCCGGAATCGATGCCATCGGATGACGTTCGACGAAGTCCGGGCACCCCACACCACACCGGTACACATAGGTCGGCATAACGGCCACCGTAGTACGCGACGACGAGTCGGGTGAGCCGTTGGCCTGCCATCCGCGCCCTCGATCACTACACTCATCACCGTTACTTCCATTCGGAAGCAGGGTCTCGACCGCACTCGCGACCAGAGCATCGTGATGAGAAGAGGACGCGTCATGCCGGAGTTGCTGTACCCGCTCGATTCATCGAAGACGTTCACCGATCAGCAGATCGTCGGCCACAACAGGTGGCATCCCGACATTCCGGCCGCAGTGACCGTGAAACCCGGCGACACGTTCCGTGCGCATTGTCGCGAATGGTTCGACGGCGCCATCCACAACGACGACTCGGCCGAGGACATCCTCAACGCTCCGCTCGATGGCGTGCACGTGCTGTCCGGGCCGTTCGCCATCGAGGGTGCCGAGCCGGGCGATCTGCTCATCGTCGACATCCTCGACGTCGGGCCGATTCCGCAGGAGGACTCGGGCCCACTCGCCGGCCAGGGCTGGGGCTACACCGGCATCTTCGCCAAGCAGAACGGTGGCGGCTTCCTCACCGATCAGTTCCCCGACGCCTACAAGGCCATCTGGGACTTCTCCGGCCAGAGCGCGACGTCGCGGCATGTCCCGCACGTGAAGTACACCGGCATCGTCCATCCCGGTCTGATGGGCACCGCGCCGTCACCCGAACTGCTGGGAAGGTGGAACGCGCGTGAGGCCGCGCTCATCGCCACCGATCCCGAACGGGTGCCGCCACTCGCGCTGCCGCCGCAACCCAAGGACGCCATCCTGGGCACGCTCACTGGAGCCGAATTCGACCGGGTGGCAAGTGAAGCCGCCCGTACCGCACCGCCGCGCGAGAACGGCGGCAACCAGGACATCAAGAACCTCACCAAGGGCACCCGCGTCTTCTACCCGGTGTTCGTGCCCGGCGCGAAGCTCTCGTTCGGCGATCTGCACTTCTCTCAGGGCGACGGTGAGATCACCTTCTGCGGCGCCATCGAGATGGGTGGCTTCATGGATCTGCACGTCGATCTCATCAAGGGCGGCATGGACACCTACGGGGTCACCGAGAACGCCATCTTCATGCCCGGCAACACCGATCCGCAGTACTCGGAGTGGATCGCGTTCTCGGGTACGTCGGTCACCCTCGACGGCGAGCAGCGCTACCTCGATTCCGACCTGTCCTATCAGCGGGCCTGCCTGCACGCCATCGACTACCTGACGAAATTCGGTTACAGCCCCGAACAGGCTTACCTACTCCTCGGGTCAGCCCCCATCGAGGGCCGCCTGTCCGGGGTTGTCGACATCCCCAACTCGTGTGCCACGGTGTATATCCCGACCGCGATCTTTGATTTCCCGGTCGCCCCGTCCAAGGACGGACCGACGAGGATCGACCCCGGCATGGGCGCCCCCACCGCCAGTTTCTGACCGCCACTTTCTGACCGCCGACCGTTCCTCCCCCGGGTATCAGTTCCCCCGCCCAAGGCAGCTGGGGGACAAAGCGATACCCGGGGGAGGAACCGGCCGGGGGCGGCGCCGGCTCGCCCGACTACGCGGCCGGCTGTACCGGCGCGTTCTTCAGTTCACGCAGCGCGGTGCGCAGACCGCGGCGCTTGCCGGTCGCCGGATCGACGCCGAAGTGATTGGCCATCCCCTCGCGCATGGCGAACCGCAACTCCGACGCGGTCTCCGGCGCGTCGTCCGACGTCGCCTTCAGCAAGGCGTTCGGGACGGCCAGCTTCGCGATCGTCCGGAACGACTGAAAGTACTGGTGGCCCAACGAACCCGTCGTGTAGGGCAGATCGTATTTGTCGCACAGCGCCCGCACCCGGACCCCGATCTCCTCGTACCGGTTGCTGGGCAGGTCGGGGAACAGATGGTGCTCGATCTGATGGCTGAGGTTGCCACTCATGAACCGCATGAGCAGGCCGGCGCGGAAGTTGGCCGAGCCCAGCATCTGTCGCAGATACCAGCGCGGCTGATCCTCGTTCTCGTACTCCTCGACGGTGAATTTCTCGGCACCGTCGGGGAAGTGCCCGCAGAAGATCACCATGTACGCCCAGTAGTTGCGCACGATGTTGGCCGTGAAGTTCGCCGCGATCGTCGGCTTCCAGTTCGGGCCGGCCAGCGCCGGGAAGATCAGGTAGTCCTTGGCGGCCTGCTTGCCGACCTTGCGTCCGATGACCCGTAGATCCTTGAACGCCTGACGGTACGACTTCTCCTTGTTGCGCAGCTTCTCGGTCTCCAGATGGTGCAGCGCCACACCGTATTCGAAGAAGGTACCCAGCGTGAGATTGTAGATCGGGTTGCCGACATTCCACCATTCCCACGGCTGGTCGCGGGTGACGCGCAGGATGCCGTAGCCCACGTCGTCGTCCATGCCCACCACATTCGTGTACTTGTGGTGCACGAAGTTGTGCGAGTGCTTCCACTGCACGCTGGGGCAGGTGGTGTCCCATTCCCACGACGACGAGTGCACCTCGGGATCGTTCATCCAATCCCATTGACCGTGCATCACGTTGTGACCGAGCTCCATGTTCTCGATGATCTTGGCCAGCGAAAGCATGGCGGTGCCGGCGACCCAGGCCGACTTGCGGTTGCTGAACATCAACACGAGCCGGCCACCGGCGGCGAGGCTGCGCTGGATCGTGATGGCCCGCCGGATGTAGCGGGCGTCGGTTTCGCCGCGGGACTCCTCGATGTCGCGCCGGATGGCGTCGAGTTCGGCCCCGAGGGCCTCGACGTCGGCGTCGGTCAGATGAGCGTATTGGTCGATGTCGGTGATGGCCATCGATCCCCCTAGAGGTCGAGTGTGCATTCCCCGGACACGCTGCTGATACATGTCTGGATTCGTTCACCCTCGCGGCGTTCCTCGCCGTTGCGCAGATCGCGCACATATCCCCCGGCGAGGGGTACCACGCAGGTTTGGCAGATACCCATTCGGCAGCCGAACGGCATCTGGATTCCCAACTCCTCGCCTGCTTCAAGGAGTGTGGTGGCGCCGTCGATCTCGGCGGTCTTCCCCGACGTGGCGAAGGTGACGGTGCCACCTTCACCACCCACATCGGTCCGCGCGATCGCGAACCGTTCGATGTGCAGCTGGTCGCGCAGCCCCTCCTCGGTGAAGCGCTCCTCGACCGTGTCGAGCATCGCCACCGGCCCGCATGCCCAGCACTGCCGGTCCCGCCAGTCCGGCACCTCGGCGTCGAGTTGCTCGATGTCGAACTTGCCCTGCTCGCGCGTCAGCTGCAACTGCAGGTCGTAGGAGAGGACGTCGGTATCCATCTTCTCGAGTTCCTCGAGGAAGATCACGGCGTCGCGGGTCGGCGCGGAGTGCACGTGCACGATGTCGGGCACGTTCTCCCGCGACCGTAGCGACCGCAGCATCGACATGACCGGAGTGATGCCGCTGCCGGCGGTGAGGAACAGCACGCTGTCGGGCAGCGGTTCGGGCAGATGAAAATCGCCCTTGGGTGCGGCGAGCCGGATCACGGTCCCCGGCGACACTCCGTCGACGAGATGTGTGGAGAGAAATCCGTCGGGATTGGCCTTGACGGTGATCGCGATCGTCTTGTCGGAGGTGTCGCCGATCGACGTCAGCGAGTACGACCGCCAATGCCAGCGACCGCCCACCTGCAGTCCGATCCCGACGTACTGACCCGGCTTGTACGAGTTCGGGAACCCCCACCCGGTGCGGATGGTGACCGTGGCCGAGTCCTCGGTCTCGCGCACCACCTCCAGCACGCGGCCGCGCAGTTCGCGCGCCGACCACAGCGGGTTGAGCAGGTGCAGGTAGTCGTCGGGCAGCAATGGCGTGGTGGCGCGGGCGATGAGCCCGCGCACGATGTTGACCTCTGGTTTTCTGGCCTCGACGTCGGCCGCCGGGCGTTTGCTCCACTTGAGCAGATCCATGGGTGGCACCTCCGGTGAACCTTTGTGCACGACTGTACACAGAACCGCGCGGGCGGGGCCCGATCCATCGATTTCCGGACGACCGTGGGCTCGAGTCGACCGCAGACACCCAGTCAACACTGAGAGTCCTCAGGTTGTCTGCAGAATGCTCCCAGCTTCGGCCTCTAGGTTGGCTTTCGTGACCGGATCCACCGCTGCGCGACGTTCCTCCCTCTCGCGCGCAGCGGTGGTGACGGCTGCATTCCTCATTGCGGCCGCGGTGTTCGCCGTGGCCGTGTGGACGCGGCCCGGCCAGCGCGTCGATCAATGGCTGCTCGACGTGTGCCGGGCCCTCCCTGCGGTCGATGACCTCCCTCTCCCGCTCACCATCGACGTCGTCTCCCATCCCGCCTTGTGGATCGCGGTGGCGGCGTCGGTGGTGGTGCTGGTGCAGTGCCGCCGGTTCTCCTCACGCACCGACGCCCGCCGTGGCCTCGCGAGCACCGCCGCACTGCTGGCCTTCGCGCCGGCGACGGTGCTGGTCGTGCAGTTCCTGCGTGATCACGTGCTCACGCGTCCGCAGTTGCATTCCTGGATCGCGGAGACCGCGAACTCCGCGCCGAGTGGTCATGCCGCCGCGGTGACGGCGGTCGTGGTGGTACTGGTGCTGGCCAGTCCACCCCTCCTGCGCCCTTACGTCGGCACCCTGGTGGGTACCTGGGCCGCGGTGCTCGAATTCGTCATCGTCGCCGCCGGCTGGCACCGACCCAGCGACGTCATCATCTCGACCCTGCTGGTCGTGGGCGTCGGCATGCTGCTGCCCGACCCGTGGCGGGGCACGGTCCGTGGACAGGCGCCGCGGTGGTCACTACCCATTCCGCTGCTCATCACGGTGTCGGCGCCCGCGGTGGTGGCCATCTTCTATCCGACCATCACGCAGGTCGCCGCGGCCGGCGCGATCGCGGCGGTGATGTCGATGGCCGTCCTCGCGCTCGGGGTGGGCCGAACCGCGCGCCGCGCGAATCGCAACCCGACAGCCGAGGCCAGACCGACCGTGGGCGCGACACCCCCGACCCTTCGCTGACGCGTTCGGCACCAATGCGCGCGAGCGGCCGCACAGCGGCCAACGGCGTAGATTCGGACATATCGGACCTACGAGACGACGTTGCGGCACACGACCCATCACCGGCAGGCGCACGGGTGGTGCGGTCACGCGGTGGGCCGGGGTCGCCACGATCTTGCTGATCACCGCCATGATCGGATTGCGCGTTCCGACAGCACGGTTGCCGGCCGAGCGGACCACGGCGACCGCGGACACGGCCCACTCATCGAGCATCGGGTCACGGGCGATGCGCGCCGCCGACGTCGCTGCGGGTGCGATAGCCGACGTCGACGTGGCGGTGGCCGTCCTGGACCGCGTCACCGGCGACGTGGTCGGGAACGGCCAGGCCACGGGGCCGATGTTCAGCGCATCGTTGGCGAAAGTCGTCGTCGCGGTGGACGTGTTGGATCGCCGACGTTCTGATGCTCTCCCGCTGAGCGCGAGCGATGTCGAACTCATCCGCCGCGCACTCGGTCCCAGCGATGACAGCGCGATGAACGACTTGTGGACGAGGTTCGACGGGATGGGCGCGGTCGGGCGGGTGGCTACTCGACTCGGGCTGACCGACACCGCGGCCCCGATCGAGCCCGATATCTGGGGTTGGATGACCACGACCGCATCCGATGCGACACGGCTGCTGGCCTACGTGGCCGAGATGCCGCCACCCGACGCCGACGTCATCATCGGCGCTCTCGCACAGGCACCGCCCGTCGCCGCCGACGGTTTCGCGCAGGACTTCGGTCTGCAGGCGCCCGGGATTCGTGACGTCACCGCAGCCAAACAAGGTTGGATGCGGTGGCGAACAGACACCGCATATCTGCACAGTGCCGGGTTCGTCGGCGCGGACCGGCGATTCGTGGTCGCAGTTCTCGGTCGGCACACATTCCCGGATCCCGACTGGCAGACGCTGCGCCGGTCGGTGACCATGGCTGCGACAGCAGCGGTCGGCGTGTTACGCGGTCGCATCGGTTCACCTGGCGCCGGCCAGCTCGCGGTACCGAACGTTCATCTTCCCGGGGTGGTTGCCCACCTACACTGACCGTCGTGACGAACGACGCGACGTCGGGTGGTGCACTCACACGGCGCCTCGGCGTCGGCGACGCGGTGACCATCGGCCTCGGATCGATGATCGGCGCCGGCGTGTTCGCCGTGCTGGCGCCGGCCGCGCGGGCGGCCGGATCGGGCCTGCTCGTGGGTCTGGCGATTGCCGCGGTGATCGCCTACTGCAACGCCACCTCATCGGCCCGGCTCGCCGCGCTGTACCCCGTCTCCGGAGGCACGTACGTCTACGGCCGCGAACGTCTCGGCGAGATCTGGGGCTACCTCGCCGGGTGGTGTTTTGTGGTGGGCAAGACGGCATCGTGCGCCGCAATGGCTTTGACGGTCGGTGTCTACCTGTGGCCCGACCACGCGCACGCCGTCGCGGTGGCCGCAGTTGTCGCAGTCACGGCGGTCAACTATCGGGGCATCCGGAAGTCGGCGCTCGTGACGCGTGCGATCGTCGCGGTGGTGCTGGCAGTGCTGGCGGCGGTGGTGGTGGCCGCGGTGTCGTCGACTCCGGCCGACACGGGCGAGCACCTCGCGATCGGCGACGATGCGTCCGCGTACGGGGTTCTGCAGGCTGCCGCACTCCTGTTCTTCGCCTTCGCCGGGTACGCGCGGATCGCCACGCTCGGCGAGGAGGTCCGCGACCCCGCCCGCACCATCGGTCGTGCGATCCCCACCGCTTTGGGCATCGTCCTGGTGGTCTATGCGGCGGTGGCGGTCTCCGCGTTGGCGGTCGTCGGACCTGCCGGGCTGGCCGACGCAGCGGCACCACTCGTCGAAACCGTGCGCGCCGCAGGTGCTTCCGGATTGGCGCCGGTGGTTCAAGTGGGTGCCGCGGTCGCGGCGATCGGCTCGCTGCTGGCGATGGTGCTGGGTGTCTCGCGTACCACCCTCGCCATGGCGCGCGACGGTCACCTGCCCCGCTGGCTGGCCGCGATCCATCCACAGCACCGGGTGCCGCATCATGCCGAACTGGCGATCGGCGTCATCGTTGCGGTGCTGGCCGCCACCGTCGATGTGCGTGGCGCAATCGGGTTCTCGTCGTTCGGTGTGCTTCTCTACTACGCCATCGCCAACGCGTCGGCGGCCACCCTGACCCGCGATGAGCGGCGGCCGGCGCGGGTGGTCACCACCCTGGGTCTCGTCGGCTGTGTCAGCCTCGCCGCGACTTTGCCGGTCGGCTCGGTGATCGCCGGTTGCGGGGTGGTCGCACTCGGCGTGGCCGTCTATCTGGTGCGGACGATACGGCATCCCCGCAGGTAGTACCAACCAACTATTCCGGATTCCCATGAAAGTGACTGGAGTCCGAGAGCGTTGACCGCAATCAGCCGTGTCAGGCCCATCCGAGGGGATATCCCCTCGGACGACCCCCACGAAGCCGATTTCAGGAGGCACTCGCCAACGCGGCCAGGTGTTCTCGAAACTCGGGTTGATCGGCTGCAGGTGGCCGGTGTCGTCGCGGTTGTCGATGCCACAGCGGTCGCCGATTCCGCAGCCGAGGTTGTGCTGATGGAGTCGTTCGAGCGCCGCTTCGTCGATCTCGTCTCGCCGGGTCGGTAACACCGCTGGTCACCGACCAGCGAGGTCATCTCGTTTCTCGGCACGTGACCCACGACGTAGAGTCGGAGTCATGCGAGTGGTGGCGTCATGACTCAGCACCGCGACCGCGATAGCGAGGGTCACGCCCGCCAGGCGCGTCCGCGTGACCGGCTGGGGCGACCATTGCCCTACGGCGCGGAGGGTGTCGAGCCGGTTCCCGAGGAGGCGTTGCCGCCACAGCAGACGATCGAGCTGGCCCGCCGACTACTCGCCGAGGGGCGGCCGTTTTCCGCCCACGAGGTCTTCGAGAACCGCTGGAAGGACTGCCCAGTGGATGAGCGTCCACTGTGGCAGGGGCTCGCACAGCTCTGCGTGGGTCTCACCCATCACGAGCGCGGCAACCCGACCGGAGCCAGACGCCTGTACGCCCGCGGCGCCGAGCGCCTGACCGAATACGGCGCGACCGGGGGCCTCACCTTCGGCCTGCACCTCGACGCCATCTGCAGCTGCGCGCAGGAACGTTTCGGCGGCTGATCACGGGCCCGACCGGTACGCGTAGGCCCTGGGCGCCCTACCGCCTCCGGCGATGCCGGCGGGGCACCCGAACCCTGCCGACGGCAACGCCGATGTCGCCGAGAGAATCGGACAGTCGTCGACCAGACGGATGAACCGCACGCAATTGCCACGTCACGGCGATAATCTTCGATGGGGACGGCGGATGGCGCGCCGCGGGCGGCGAGGAGCGTGAACGATGTCGATGGACGTCGAAGCGGGTCCCGTCGTGTCTATCACCCTGTCCGGGACCGTCCGCGCCGACGTCGACGGCCGTCCCGCCGAGATCAAGTCGCGGCGTGGGCGCGCGGTTCTGGCGCGCCTCGCCGCCGCCGACGGCCGGGTGGTGTCCACCGATCGACTCATCGACGACCTGTGGAACGGCGAGCCGCCACCGAAGGCTCTCGCCGGATTGCAGGTGCACATCTCCAACCTGCGCCGCATCCTCGAACCGCAGCGGGCGCCACGCACCCCGGCGCGGATCCTGGTGAGCGAACCTCCCGGCTATGCGCTGCACCTACCCCGAGATGCGGTGGACCTGTGGCGCTTCGCCGATCTGGCCGGGACCGCGGGCCCCGACCCGGCTGGCCGCTACGCCCGCCTCGGCGAGGCGCAATCGCTCTGGCGCGGTGACCCGTTCGGTCCGCATGCCGCCGACGAGTGGGCGGGCCCGGAGGTGGCACGCCTCGACGAGCTGTGGTTGCACACCGTAGAACAGCGCGCAGCCGCCGCCCTGGATCTGGGACGTCCGGCGGAGGTCGTCGCCGAACTGCCCGCGCTGTGCGAGACCCATTCCACCCGCGAGGAGTTGTTCGGACTCCTGGCGCTCGCGCAGTACCGGCTGGGCCGTCAGGCCGACGCGCTGCGCACCCTGCGGACGCTGCGCGAGTACCTCGCCGACGAACTCGGGGTGGACCCGTCGGTCAAGATCCGCACTCTCGAATCGGACATCCTGCAACAGGACCCCGCGCTCGATGCACCCACCGCGACACGGGCTCCCGAGGCCCCGCCGACCGTCTACGCCGACCCACCCGAGGTGGACCGCTCCGCAGGTCCGGAACACCGGGAGTCCGCCGGACGGGAATCCGAACTCGAGAAGCTCGCCGAGCATGCCGAGACGGCGCGGCGTACCGGGCTACGCATCGTGTGGGTCACCGCGGAGGCCGGTGGCGGGAAGACCACCCTGGCACGAACCTTCGGTCAGCACCTGCGCGCGTCGGGATGGGTCACCGCATTCGGGCAGTGCCCGGAGGTCGACGGCGCCCCGAGCGCCTGGGCGTGGCGTGAGGTGGTGGCAGAACTCGACGGCGACAACGAGATCGACGACCCGTTCCTGATCGCCCGGCAGGTGCGTGGTGCCTGCGAGTCCCGCATCGCCGATGGCCACGGGGTGGCCCTGATCATCGACGACACCCACCGCGCCGACAGCGCCACCCTGCAGGTACTTCGACAACTCGTCACCTGGCTGGCCGACCGGCCGGCACTGGTGGTCGCAACCTACCGGCCGTCGGAGGCGAGCATCGAACTACTCGCCACCGCAGCCGCATTGATCTCCGCCACCGCCGATCATCTCGTTCTGGCGGGACTGTCCGATGACGGAATCCGGGCGCTGGCCGCCGACGCCGGCCTCGACCCGGTCGACGACCCGACTTTGGCGCTGCTGCGTTCGCGCACCGACGGGAACCCACTGTTCGTACGCGAATTGGCGAAACTCGTGGCCTCCCGCGGCACCCGAGACGCGCAGACGGCGGTGCCCAGCGGAGTGCGGGAGGTGTTGCTACGCCGGGTGGAGCGACTCCCCGAACAGACGGTCACGATGCTGCGCCTGGCCGCCGTCTGCGGCCGTGAGTGCGACGTCGACACCATCATCGGACTCTGGCCCGACGACGATGCCGAGGACACCGTGCTCGACGCCATCGACTCGGCGGTGGTGGCCGGTCTGCTCAGCGCCGAAGCCGACCGCGTGGGGTTCACCCATGTTCTGATGCGTGACGCCGTCTACGACGCCATCCCGACGTTGCGGCGCCGGCGGCTGCACTGGCGCACCATGCAGTTGCTGGCCGCCCGCAACCCCACGGTCACCGACGAGTTGGCCGTGCACGCGGCGCTCGGCGCATCGAGCAGCACCGCCGACGATGCGTTGAGAATCGTGGAAGAGGCAGCACGTCATCGTTTTTCGACAGAGTTTGCCGCCGACTCCGCGCCGCTGTGGCAGCACGCGGTGGATCTGCATGACCTGGCCGGTCACGCCCGCGCCACTGCATCGACCGAGGATCGGGTGCAGATGGTCCACGCGTTGTGTGATCTGGTGACCGCGCTGGCTCATCGGGGCGAGATCTCGGCCGCGCGCGCTCGACGCGAGGACGCGTTGCGGCTGGCGCGGACCGTCGACGACCCGGCCCTGGTGGTGGCGGCGTTGACCTGCTGGCGCACTCCGTGGATCTGGTCGACGCGCACCAAAGGCGTTCCCGACGAGGTGATGACGGCGGCCGTGCTCGATGCGCTGACCGGCGCCACCGGCATCGACCGGGTGCGTCTGCTGATCAGCGCCGTGTTCGAGTTCGAGGGCTCCGACGACGCCTTCGCCATCGAGTGCGCCGAAGAGGCGCTGCGGCTGGCCCGGGACGCCGACGACGTCGACCTGCTGTGTGCCGCACTCAACGCACGCGTGTTCACCGCGCTGGGCCCCGACAGCCGCAATCAGTACCCGGCGTTGGCCGCCGAATTCCTGGAACTGACCCAGGAATCCGGCAACCGAGGCTACGAGGCGGCCGCCCGCTTCTATCTGTTCCTGCTCCGCATGTCGCAGATCGATCTGCCGGGTGCGGTGGCGCAGATGCAGGCCGGCATGCAATGCGCCACCAGCGGTCGGGTGGGTGAGCTGGTGGTGGTGTTGTCGGCGTTCAGCGCGGTCACCGACGTCCTGCGCGGCGAACTCGATTCGGCAGCAGCCAAATACACCGCGCTCAGCGCGCAGCTGCGGGCGGCCGGGATGCCGGCCGGCGGGGAGTTCGACCTGATCGGGCACTTGTGCGTCGGCTGGTTCCGCGGCTCCATCGGCCATCTCGTCGACGAGGTCGCCGCGGTGTTCGAACGTACCCCGCACGCCGTGGGATGGGTGTACGTCGATGCGCTCATCGATGCTGGTCGCATCGACGAGGCTCGGGCCATCGCCGAGACCGACCCATACACCAGCCGCGACTACTACTGGACGTCCATGGAGGTCTTCCATGCGCGTGCGCTGGTCAAGCTCGGCATGGTCGACGAAGCCGCCCGGCTCTACCGGTTGCTGGTCGACTGGTCGGGCACCATCGCGGGCCTCAACGCCGCCAGCGTCTCGTTCGGCCCAATCGATGTCGTGCTGGCCGAGCTCGCCGACCTGATCGGTGAACATGCTGCGGCCGAACGTCATCGGCAGATCGCTGCGGATGTCGAGGAGAAGGTGCGGCGCGGTCTGGCGGCGATCAGTTAGCCGATGCCGGCCCGTTCCGGTCGGTCGTGTCGCGATCGGTGGCCGGGCGACTGGTCACGACCGCCGCCCACAGCACGGTGCCCACGATCGTCGCGATCCATCCGGCCAGGTACAGCGGTGAGACGGTCGGCGCAGGCTCGGGCAGAGTGTTCTGCGACCAGAGCGCGAAGAGCCCGAACGCCGAGGTGAAACCGCCGACGCCGAACGCGCACGCCGCCAGACCCCAGCGCCGGGTGCACAGCGCCGCCGCCGACAACCCGGCCACCGCGAGCACCAGAATGATGTCGGCGCGCATCAGGAGCGAGGCGTCGGGCCCGCCGGCGAACCCGGCACCGCGGAAGGTCAGCGGCAGGGCCGACGAGGCGGCCGCCACCACGACCGCCGTCCACAGTCCGCGCCGGCGCGGTCCGCCGGGACGCACCTCGCGGGCCACCCGCCGTTCGATGCCGGCGAGTTCGCGATGGTAGTCGGCAAAGACGTCCTTCATCGCGCACCTCCCAACAGTCGTTCGCCGATGTATCCACCTTCCCGCACACCGGGCGGTATTGCGAATGGGGCAGATCCGACGTGGTGGGTTGCGCGGGTCGCCTCGGACGGCGCAGGTCGGCTCAGAGAACGCGGGCCGTCGACCGCCCGCGCGAATCGCGCCGACCTGCGGAAACGAAGACGACCCGCGTTCCGCCCAGGCATGCGGTTCGGGCGATCAGGCGAACCCACCACGCCGGTGGTCGGCGGGGACCGGTGTCACGACAGTGTCCTCACCCAGCGGCCGCCGCAACGACCACCGCGGGGTGAGTGTGCTCGCCGACATCTTCCACTCGCCGTCCTCGATCTGGTACTCGTCGTCATACTCCCCGGTCATCAGCAGCTCGGTGCGGTCGAGCAGGTTGACCTGTCGGAATTTCAACGTCCAACGGCCGGTCGCCGTGGTGGCGGAGGTGAGCGTGATGTCGGGGTGCAGGCCGTGATGCATGTCGAGAATGACGTACTGTCCGTCGACCCGATGCAACGCCACCTGTTCGAAGATCCGCGTCATCGGCGTCGCGTCGTCGAACGCGCCCAGCGGTCCGTAGTCGATGCGTGCACCGGACCGGATGAAACACCGGCGGAAACCGTTCGGGTCCTTGCCGTCACACGCCCGCCAGTAGCGGTGTTTCAGCTGTTTGATCGCCTCGATGCGGTCGAGGTCGTCGAGTCGGCGCGCGAGGTCGTCGGTGGACGTCATGCGGTCACGATAGGTGCGGCGCCGAGACCGGCGCGCCGATTCGTCAGTTGACGGGTGCGATCTCCTGCGGCCACGCGACATGCAGGTTCGGAATCGACTTCTTCGCTTCCTCGGTGCGCTGCTTGGTGGCCTGCTGGGCGGACTTGGCCGCGCCGGCACCGAGCACACTGTACGGGGCCATCGCCTGTTCGGCGGACCAGTTGAGGTCGAAACCGGCGATCGACGCATCGACATCGCCGCGCGAGTTGACGACGTAGTCGATCGGCGGCAGGCGTGCCTTCTGCGCGTCCTCGCGCGAAAGCGTCAGCTCGAACTGGTTGGCATCCGGGTTGGGCAGCGGCGTGGATTCTGGATCGCCCGGCTGCCATGGCTCGTCGGGGTTGGCGCCGGGGTCACCGGCACCCAAGGCATACGCGACGGCACCGCCGGCGGTTCCACCGAGGGCTGCACCGACTGCAGCACCCGCAGCGCCCACGCCCACGGCACCGATGGCGCCGCCCGCGGCAAGGCCGATACCAGCGCCCGCCAGCGCACCGAGCCCAATCGCATTCATGTACCCGATCGGGCCGAAACCTGGGATCACGTTCACACCGGCGAAGGTCACCGCGTTGTAGATGCCGCCGGCAACCGCACCGACACCGGTGCCGATGATCGCGCCACCCACAGCGCCCATCGCGGCAGCCGGGATACCCAGTGCCACAGCACCTGCCGTACCGCCCGTCATCACACCGATGATCGTCGATGCGGCCTGTCGAGACGCCTCGTCCTCGGGCACACCCACCGAGATCAGGCCTTGCGCGATCTTCGCTTCACCGTAAGCCGACCACGCGTTGACCGAGTTGACGTCCCGCTCCGACATGCCCTCCGGGATGTCGGTGACGAAGTTGCCGACACGGATCTTCTCCGGCGGCGGCGCGATCGGCCGCACCGGCGCAACGGGTTTCGGAGCGGTCAGCGGACGCTGGGGCACCGGGTCGTAAGACTCTTCGTAGGTCGGTGCGGTGTAGGTGCTCGGCTGGACGTACGGCTGGTACGGCGCTTCCTGCGGAGGCGCGGGGATTGCACCCGGACCAGGCACCACAACCGGGGCGACCTCGGGCGTCGGTGTGGTGCCACCCTGCTGCGGCGCAGCCTGTTCGGGAGTGGTCCCGCCCTGCTGCGGCGCGGTGTCGCTCGGGCTGGTGCCGCCCTGATGCGGTGCCGCCTGCGCCATTCCGGCGCCGAAGCCGACCGCGATGGAGGCCGCCACGGCCGCCGAGGTCAAGCCCATCATCACCGGCGTGCGGCGTTCACCGTTCTCGCGACGGCCCTGTGTGCGCTGTGATGGATCACCCATCGATACAACTCCCCTGTCATCCAGAACCCTCCCCCGAGCGCCTGGTCGTGCCGATTTCGTGCTGCGGTTGTTCGCGTGGCTACCGCTGGTGGTAGCACGTACAACCCGTCGACGGACACCCTGATCGGGCCGCCAGGCCGGACGGTGTCGCTGAGAACGTCAGCATCGAAGTAGACCGTCGGCGCCGTCCCCACAGGACGCACCGACCTTCCCCCGACAGCAGCATCACAACACTTACCCCCGACAAGCTCTGCCGCGACGTCCACCGATGCACCAATGTGGATCGGTGGCGTAGCGTCTCGGATTCTGACATGCGTGGGGCGAATGCCGCGAATCGGGGGCGCCGGGTAAGCGCCTCCCGGGACAAGATTCATTCATTCGGTTGACTCACCTGAGGCAGTGACCAACAGGAATCAGTTGATCGTCGCGCGCACCACGACCGCCGTAACGTCGTCCACCACGGCCGCGGTGCACGCGAATGTGTTCGTCGGTCCATACACGGCACCGCTCAAGCGGTAGCCGGGGATGGTGAGACTGCCGGACATCGCCCACGCCACGTCGATGGTATACACGCTGTGACCCGCGTTCTCGACGGTCGCGCGGTCGTCGTCGGTGAGACCGACGGGACGGGTCGACACGTCGGAGAACTCGGCGGCCTCACCAACCTCGCCATTGGCGGTACCGACACCGACAGCGTCGAACGTCGCATGCACCTCCGAGCGCAACGCATCGGTACAGGCCGAGGTGGCGACCTCTTCGCTGCCCTGCCGGCCCTGCATCGTCAGGTAGCCCTGCCAGATGACGACGACGAGAATCACCGTCACGACCAGCCCGATGCCGGCGCGCAGCGGTGTCAGCTCACGCCGGACGTCCGCCCATCGACCCTGCATGCGCCGTTGATACCACGTCGGGACCTCACCAGGGGACGACTTCGACGCCGCCAGCAGCTGTCCCGAGCATGCCGGTTGACTCCGATCACGGCGGAGTCGTCCCCCACCATTCGCACGAACGACAAGGCGGGAATCGCCTCGTCTGCCCCGTAGCGAATTCGATAGAGTCCGCCCCTTGTGAACATCAATCGAATCATCGCGGGCGCATTGATCGGTGGGGCCGCGGTCTTGGGTATTTCCGTCGGAGCCGGATCGGCAGAAGCCAAGATCGACCCGGGTCAATACAAGATGCAGTCGCGCGTCTACGGGTTCATTCCCTACCCCGACACCAACGTCAAGGTCGTCGGTAACCGGATGTATCAGGATTTCTACGGCGTCGGCCCGTCGAATTCCTCGACTTTCGAAATCGACCAGACACGCCGCGGTGGCATTACGTCCACCCTCACCACGCACCCTTTGATGCAGTGGTACGCACGCACCGAGTGGTCGAAGACCAAATCAGGCTACCGCGGCACGAACTACGTTCTCGGTGGCATCCCAGTCGCCGACTACACCCTCAAGAAGACTCGCTGAAGGTTCGTCCCCCGGGTATCGCCACATTCTCCGTACGTTTAGGGAGAGTCTGCCAAAACCCCGGGGGACAACTACCCGCCCTGCCGTCCCCGCAGAACGTTCTTCTGAATCTTTCCCGTCGACGTCTTCGGCAGATCGGCGAACACGATCTGCTTGGGAACCTTGAAGCGCGCCAGACGTTCTCGAGCGAACTCGATGAGATCCTCGGCCGTCAGCTCCGCGCCCCGACGTACCGTCACATAGGCGACCGGCACTTCACCCCACCGCTCGTCGGCGCGGGCCACCACCGCCGACTCGACGACGTCGGGGTGACTGTCCAGCACGCGTTCCACCTCCACCGACGCGATGTTCTCGCCGCCGGAGATGATCACATCCTTGCTGCGGTCGCGGATCTCGGCGTAGCCGTCGGGATGCATCACCGCGACATCGCCGGTACGCAGCCAACCGTCGATCGTGGCTGCGGCGGTGGCGTCGGGATCGCGGTAGTAGCCGAGCATCACGTTGTTGCCGCGCGCCACCAACTCGCCCTCGGTGGCAGCGTCCGCCGGGACGTCGGCGCCGTCCTCGGTCACCACGCGCAGCACACCAGCGGAGATGTTGCCGATTCCCTGACGCGCCTTGAGGATCGCGCGTTCGCTCGGATCAGTCGCATTCCATTCGGGTTGCCACTGGTTGACGGCGATCGGGCCGAACGTCTCGGTCAGCCCGTACAGGTGGGTGACCTCGATGCCGAGGTCGGCCATCCGCGACAGCAACGCCGGTGATGGCGGCGCACCACCGGTCGCGGCCTGCACGGTGTGCTCGAGGCGCGCGGCGGCGGGGTCCTCGGCGATCATTGTGAGCACCGTCGGCGCGGCGCTGAAGTGGGTGATGCCGTCGGCGGTGAGATGCCGCCAGATCTGAGAGGTGTCGATGGCGCGAAGGCACACATGGGTGGCGCCGGCCGCGGTGAGCGCCCACGTGAAACACCAACCGTCACAATGGAACATCGGAAGCGTCCACAGATAGTTCGAGCCCGGACCAACACCGGAGTGATACGCCATCGCAAGCGACTGCAGGTAGGCGCCGCGATGGTGGTACATAACGCCTTTGGGCCGCCCGGTGGTACCCGAGGTGTAGTTGATGGCGAGCAGCCCGCGTTCGTCGACGTCACGCCAGATCGGGGTGCTGGAGGTGGTGAGCAGCGGCTCGTACTGGTCGTCGGTGCCGCCGGCGATCACCACCCGGATGCCGACCGCCTCGGCGACCGACCGCGCCGTATCCGCGAACTCGTGCGTCGCCACCAACAGGCGTGCGCCGCTGTGATCGAGGATGTAGCCCAGCTCGGCTTCGGACAGTCGAATGTTGAGCGGCACCAGCACCGCTCCGGAGCCCGGTACTGCGTTGTGCATCTCCAGCATCACGTGACTGTTGGCGCACAGCGCCGCGACGCGGTCGCCCGGCCCGACGCCGAGGCCGGCCAGTGCCGCCGTCAGCTGCGATGCCCGTTGGTAGAACTCGGCGTAGCTGAACGTGCGGTCGCCGTCGATGATGGCGGTGCGCTCGGCGAACACCGCCGCAGCACGCGACAGAAACGACACCGGACTCAGCGACGCGAACGTGAAGTCGGCCGGCGCGGGTCGGTCCGGGTCCGTCATAGGTGCTCGACTCCTTCGTCGTCGCTCGCGGTTCGTCCCCCGGGTATCGCTTCCTCCGCCAGCGGCCGTCGGGGGACAAAGCAACACCCGGGGGAGGAACTATCCGACGACCCTTACGGCGGGGCGGTCGGCGCCAGGTAGGTGCGGGTCACGGCCGGCCAGTTCGCGATGGCCTTCTTGGCCGGCGAGACGACGACGGCGGGCGGTGGCCGGCGGACAGGCGCCGGTGTCGGGGTCGTCGGCACAGCGGGCGCCGCAGTCGTCTCCGTCGCCGTCCGCACCAAGGCCTGTACCTCGGCGGCCGTCTTCTCCAGGCGCGAAATTCGCGTACGCAGGTAGGTGTCGACCCGGATGAACTCCGACTGCAGCCGGGCCACGTCGGCTTCGAGACGTTTCGCCACGTCACGCTTCTTGCCCATCGCACGGCCCATCCTCGGTTGTCGCCTGGCCCTCACTCTACGAGGCAACCGCGGCAGACCCGAGGACATCGGGACGTGTCGTGGCCTCCACCCCTACACCGCGCTGGGCTCCCGACTCTCGGCTGCCGCCACCGCCCGGAAGTCCCGGGTGAAGTCGACCGTCCGCATCTGCGCAATGAACTGCGACGCGAAGCCCGGATACATGGTGGCGTTGAAGCCGTCGTCGGTGAGATACCAACTGCGACAACCAGAGTTCCATGTGGTGCGACGCAGTCGCTGCTGAATGGACCGGTTGTAGGCGTCCTGCGCCGGTTGATGGACGTCCAGCAGCGTCAGGTCGCGGTCGTGGACCAAGCCGATCGCGGTGACGATCGCGTCGATCTGCGCCTCCATATACACCAGCGCCGAGTTGTGGCCGGGTCCCGAGTTGGGGCCGAAGGTGAAGTACAGGTTCGGATAGCCCGACACCGCAAAACTCCGGTATGCGTATGCGCCGCGTGACCATTCGTCGGCGAGCACCCTGCCGTCGCGGCCGCGGATCGGGATGGGGGTGCCCTGCTTGGACACCTCGAAGCCGGTGGCGAACACCAGGCAGTCAAAGCGACGTTCGATGCCTTCGACGCTGCGCACCCCTCGTTCGCAGATCCGGGCGATCGGCCAGGTCACCAATGTGCAGTTGTCGGCCTGCAGCGCCGGGTAGTAGTCGCTGGTCATCAGCAGCCGCTTGCAGCCGGCCCGGAAATCCGGGGTCAACTGTCGTCGCATCCACGGGTCGCGCACCTGTGCGCGCAGGTTCGCCTTGGCGACCGCCTCGATGACCCGGGTGAACGGCGAATCCCACACCGCGCCCACCGCCACCGACTCATGTCCCCAGAACCACAGCTGACGTGCGAGGTTCTGCGTGAGCGGGATGGCGCCGTAGAGCCGTCGCGCCGAACCGGAGATGGCTCGGTCCAACCGCGGCAGCACCCATCCCGGGGTGCGTTGGAACACGGTGACATCGGCACCGTCGCGGACCAGTTCGGGGATGATCTGCACCGCGCTCGCGCCGGTACCGATCACGCCGACCTTCTTGCCGGCGAAGTCGTAGGAATGGTCCCACGCCGCCGAATGCATGCGGTGGCCGGTGAATTCGTCGATACCCGGGATGTCGGGGTAGCCCGGCGTGGACAGCGGACCCGATGCGATCACTGCGGTGCGCGCGACGATCGGTTTGCGGTCGGCGATGTCGACACGCCAGGTGCCGGCGGTCTCGTCGAACTCGAGGCCGGTGACGAGATGGGAGTAGCGGATGTGTCGGTCGAGACCGTGGTCGGCGATCATCGTGTCGATGTAGGCGAGGATCTCGCGGCTACCCGAATAGGTGTGCGACCAGTCCGGATTGGGCGCAAACGAATACGAGTAGAGCCGCGACGGGATGTCACAAGCCGCTCCCGGATAGTCGTTGTCGCGCCAGGTACCGCCAGGCCGCACATCGCGTTCCAGAATCACGAAATCGTCGTGGCCGGATTGCAACAACCGGATGGCGGTACCGATGCCGGCGAATCCGGCGCCGATGATGACTGTGGTGGTGTCGGCGACCACCGTGGTGCCCCCGTTCATGCGACCGGCTCGTAGGTCAGTTCCTTCGACCAACTGGGTTGAGGTCGCAGCAGGAAGCGTGGATAGTGGTCGGTCAGCTTCACCATGGTGTCGGCGAAGTAGTGATAGGGGCTGTCGCGGTTGATGACCCAGCCGGCGTGATACTTGAGGACCTGATAGGTGATGAGCCGGGTGCCGTTGCCGCGCTCGCCGTTCTTCTTGAAGCGCTTCATCGCTTCGTAGAGTCGTTCTTCCTTGAGGCCCATGTCGACGATGTTGTCGCGCATCTTGTTCAGCAGCGGAACATACATCAGGGCGCCGATGAGGACGCCCGGCGACGCGACGGTACCGACGGCTTCGATGACGAGTTTGCGAGCGCGGGCGTTGCCGATCATGTCCAGCGCGTGGAAGTCGACGGCCAGGTGGCGTGATTCGTCGGCGTTGATCTTGCGGAACGCCTCATGGCACACCGGGTCGTGCACCTCTTCGAGCAGGAACTTCAGCAGCGCACCGTCGAGCGCGACCTCGAGCATGGGGATCACCGTGCCCAGCACCGGCGACGACATCCGGTCGGCGAAGGTGTCGAGCCATTCGATGGCCAGCCGGATGTTGACGTTGGGTTCGGGCACCTCGTCGTCTTCGAGCATGCCCCACCGCCGCATCAGGGCCAGTTCGGCGTTGGCGTGTTTCTGTTCTTCGGCGTGGAAGTATCGGTAGATCTCGGCGAGGGTGTCGTCGGGGGCCTTCTTGGCCAGGGCCGCGAAGCCGCGGGCGCCGACGTTCTCGATCCACACCAGATCCGCCATGAATGCCTTGAGTTTCGGTTTCTGTTCGTCGGTGATCAGCTCGGCACCCGGGGCGTCCCAGTCGATGTCGGCGAGCGCCCATTGACGGTCTTTGATGGTCTGCAGCATGTCCTCGAGCACGATGGGCATGTCAGGCTCCTTCCGTGATGCGATCGGCAGGTTGGGTGGTGGTGGGTGCGAGTCGGTGCAGAATGCCGGCGCCGAAGGTGTAGGTGCGCGGCAGCAGTCGTTTGGTCAGCCAGATCGCTTTGGCTTCGAGTTGGGGCACCACATACAGGTGGCCGCGGTCGTTGGCGTCGAGCGTCTGCCGCGCCACCTGCTCGGGTGACCGGCCGCTGACGCGCATCAGGGTCTCGGCGAGTTTCTGTGCCTCCCCGGTGATCCGGCCGTCGGCGGCAACATTGGTCTTGACGAAGGTCGGGCACAGCACGGTGACGGCGAGGTCGGTGCCGGACAGTTCGGCGGAGATGGTCTCCGACAGCGCCAGCACCCCGGCCTTGCCGACGTTGTAGGGCGCCATGCCGGGGCCTGCGGCGAAGGCGGCGGCCGACGCCACGTTGATCAGTCCGCCTCGGCCGGATTCGCGCAGTTGCGGCAGGAAGAGTTCCGAGCCGAAGACCATGCCGCGCAGGTTGATTCCCAGCGCCCAGTCCCAGTCGTCGATGCCGATGTCGCCGACGGCGCGCCCGCCGATGCCGACGCCGGCGTTGTTGATCATCAGCGAGGTGGGTCCGCCGAGGAGTTCGGGTGCCCGCGCGGCCAGGGTGCGCATGTCGTCGGGGTCGGCGACGTCGCAGAACAGCGCCTCGGCCTGGCCGCTCCCGGAATCGCCGATGAGCCGGACGGTGTCGAGGGCGCGGTCGACGTCGATGTCGGCGCACAGTACGCGACCGCCGCGGGCGGCGAGTTCCAGCGCGAAGGCTCGTCCGATACCGCTGCCTGCACCGGTGACGACGGCGCGGGCCTGGTGTGATCGTTTACTGGTCATGTCGTGGCGTGATCCTTCTGCTGGGCGACGGTCACATCGACGTCTGCGGATGGACCGAAGGGCTGCCGGATGAACGCGGCGATCTGCCGCAGGGCAGGGGTGGCTTCCGGAATGAGCGCCGGAAGTGCTTGGAACACATGGGTTTGGCCCGGCCATTCCCGGAGTTCGCAGTCGCTGCCGGCGTCGATGAGCATCCGCTGCGCCTGCCGGGCGTCGGTCCCCAGCATCTCGGCGCCGCCGACATGGATGAGGCTGCGTGGCAGATCGTCGGCGCGTTCGAGGGTGAGCTTGAGCCGTGGCAGGTCGTCGGGTTGGCCTCGGGTGTAGTGCCGCACTAGTCTGCGTGCCGCCCGCGCGGAGATCAGCGGATCGGGGCCGTGCTCGCGTTCGCGCAGTGCGGCGAGAGTCAGGGTGAGGTCGACCAGCGGCGACATCAACACCACCGAACGGGGTTGCGGCCGCCCGTGACGAACGTTCTCGGCCAACAGATCCAGGATGAGGTGGCCGCCCGCCGAGTCACCGGCGACGGTGATGTTCTCCGGCCGGTAGCCGATGTCCTGCAGCCAGGCGTAGGCGGCTTCTACGTCGTCGGCGGCCGCCGGGAACGGATGCTCCGGGGCGAGGCGGTAGTCGACGGTGAACGCCGGCATTCCAGTGAGATGCGTCAGGCGGGCGACGAGACCGCGATGGGTGCGCGCCGAGCACACGGCATACCCACTGCCGTGAACATAGAGGATGATCTGGCGCGACTGCATCACGTCGGGTGGATACACCCATTCGCCACGAAAGGTGCCGGTGGCCAGACGCTCAACGCGAACGTGGTGCGGCGGCGGGCAGCCGATCAGCATGCCGGCGGCCACGATCATGCGCGAGGTCCGGATCTGCAGGGCGCCACCCGGCAGTATCTCGGCGAACGGTCGGAGCGTCCGCCGGGTCACCCAGTTCGCGAGGCGAGAGGCCGATGAGGTTTCCGTCACACCCAGATCGCAACACTGACTGCGCCATCTGTCAATGGCACAATCAGTAATGCCTGGCTGCCGGGCCCCGCCGGACCTGCCTTGTAAGGTGGGGCGCACCACGGAGGTCGGGAGGTACCAGGGAGATGGCGCGAGTGCCGTCGACGCGCTTGGCTCAGCTGACGACGCTGATCGAGCAACTGTCGGCCACACCCCGATACGTCGGAAAACAGTCACGTGATCTCGAAACTGCGGTCGCCCGATTCCTCGCCGGCGCCACCCATCAGGCGTCACGCCAACCCGAGGTGGCGCGCTACCGGATTGACGATCTGGCGCGGGTCTCCGGGGTCACCACTCGCAACATCCGGGTGTATCGCGAGCGGGGGTTGCTACCCGCACCGCGCCGCGTCGGACGCGTGACGCTGTACTCCGACGCGCATGTCTCGCGCCTGGCGTTGATCAGTTCGATGCTGTCGCGCGGCTACGCCCTCGCCCACATCGACGAGTTGCTGACCGCCTGGCAGAACGGCGGTCAGATCGCCGACGTCCTGGGCCTCGAACACGATCTGACCGAGATCCAGGAGTCCGGTGGTGTGCGGAGCACCACGCTGGCCGAGTTGTCCGAGGCCGGCATCGACGACGATGCGGCCACCCGATTGGCGAAGCTGAACATCATCACGATCATCGCCGACGATGAGGTGACGGTCGACGAGCCGGACGTGCTGAATGCGATCTTGCCGCTGATCACCGAAACCCGTTCGGCCGCAACGGTGATTGACGTCGTCGAGCGCGTCTACCCGGCCTTTGAGGCGCTACATCAGACGCTGGTCGAAGCCGCCGACGCGCTTACCACACCGGCCGGCGGCACCTCGGATCAACATCTCACCGAAGTGACCCTCACCCTGATCCAACTACGGGCGCTGGCCGATGCGGCCACCCGCGCCACACTCACTCAGACGACGAACACACTGCTGGCACAGTCACTCTCGGATCAGACCGGCGGACCGACTGCCGACTGAGCAACGACTGTCCCCCAATCGGTGGACCCCGCAGTCCACCGGCACATCACCCGGTCGGCGGAATCCGCATCGGTGCCGACCGGAGCAGAGTCATGGGTGTCGCCGGAACGACCACCGCCCCGGCCCGAACCCAGGAGAACGATCATGAACACCACCACTCGCCGCATCGCCGCCGGAGCAGCCGTTGTCGCCGCCACCGCGGGCATCGGATTCGCCGTCGCCGGAGCCGCCAACGCCGGCACCCTGCCCGTCACGCGTCCCGGCGAACCCACCGTCGCGATGACCATCACGAACCACACCGACAAGCCCGAGTACCTCATCGGGGCCACCGCCGGACAGTCCGGTCAGTGGGTGAATGCGCCGCAGCGTGTGCTGTACCCGGGTGCCAGCGAAACCATCACTGCCGTGGCCCCGTTCAGCAACTATCTGACGGCCAACGCGCAGTACAAGATCGGCCACGTCGGACCGACCGCGAACTACGAGATCGAGAACATGAAGGGCAACGTCAACACCTCGATGAGCGGCATCTGGGGCCCGCACGCCCAGAACTACTGGATGAGCCACACCATCAGCAGCCGCTACCCGAATGTGAACGTCGGCTTCGATCAGTGGTGAGTGGGCCGATGGGAGTGGGCGGCCCCTGGGGCGGTTTCGGCGAGCCAACTCACGCGCGGCCGGTCGATCACTCCTCACTCTCCGCCGTCGGCAGCCGCCACCCGAACGTCGCCGTCGGCGGTGCATCCTTGCTGTAGAGCCGCGCCGGCCGGCCCCCACCGACCCGCGTCGCCGGTGTGCCCTCCGGGGTGATCTCTGCGGCCAGCAGCGGCTGCACCCGACGGTTGAACGAATCACGCATCAACCGCCGCCCGAGGATGGCTTCGTGCAGCTCACGCAGCTCCGAAAGCGTGTAAGGCGGGTGCAGCAGGTTGTCCGGATCGGGCTGGTCCTCGTAGCGATCACGAAGGTTGTCGGTGGCGGCTGCAATGATCGCGTCGTGGTCGAACAGCAACCGCTCACCTGAGGCCAACCGACCGTGCGAGGTGAGCGGTGCGAGCTCACCGTCGACCTCGGACAAGTCCGCGGCAGGCAATGCCACGGCATGCGCGATCGAGATCGTCCACCCGCGAGGATCTCGGTCAGGATCACTGAAGACCGCCAACAGATGCGGTCGGACGTGGTCGGGCGAGAGCCCCAGTTTGAGTTCGAGAACCTCACGCACCGTCTCGTCGACGGTCCGCCGTTCACGGACGAACCGGCCCGGCAACGCCGCACCTGCGGAGTCCGGATTTCGTTGGATCACCACGCACAACGAACCGTCGAGCACCGTGAGAACGGCGATGTCGACGGCGACATTGGGCCGCGGATAGTCGCTGAGGCGAGAAGTCGAACGTGCACTCACGACCCAACCCTATGCGAATGTCTGCGCAAAGTAGTATTCTCAAAATCGCGCAAAGTCACCGCCTCGGTCGGATGCCAGGTGGGAGGAAGGAATGACGATGAAACTCTCCGCCGCTCTCGACGTCGAGGTCGTGGCTCACGAGGCCGCCGACGAGGTCACCGTACTGCTGGAATTGCAGGCACCTGCCGCGCCGGGCACCGACCGTGCCCCCACTGCATTGCAGGTGGTGCTAGACCGCAGCGGGTCGATGTCCGGGCCGCCTCTCGAGGGTGCCCGCGCAGCGTTGGCCGGGGTGGTCGCGCAGCTCGATCCGTCCGATGTGTTCGGTGTGGTCACCTTCGACGACTCCGCCCAGGTCGTGGCCCCCGCCGCAACACTGGCCGACAAGCAACGCGCCACCGACGCGATCACCGCGATCACGCCCGGCGGGTGCACCGACCTGTCGTCGGGCTACCTGCGTGGTCTTCAGGAACTGCGTCGCGCCACTGCCGCGGCCGGCATTCGCGGCGGCACGGTGCTGGTGATCAGCGACGGACACGTCAACCGCGGTATTCAGGATCTCGACGAGTTCGCGAGCATCACCGCGAAAGCGGCCGCCGAAGGCATCGTCACCTCCACGTTGGGGTACGGCCGCGGCTACGACGAGACACTGTTGTCGGCGATTGCCCGCTCCGGCAACGGCAATCACGTGTTCGCCGACGACCCGGACGCCGCCGGCGGCGCCATCGCCGGCGAGGTCGAGGTGCTGCTGGCGAAGTCGGCGCAGGCGGTGACGCTGACCGTGCGGTTCGTGCCGCAGGTTCAGGAGCTCTCGGTGTACAACGACCTACCCGCGCACCAGACCGCCGACGGCGAGGTGATGATCGAACTCGGTGACCTCTACGCGCTCGAGGAGCGCAAGCTGTTGCTGCGGATGAAGGTCGACGGTCTGGCTGCACTCGGACTCGCGCAGATCGCATCGCTGGAATTGCGGTATGTGGAGACGGCCACTCTCACCGAACACACGGTGTCGCTACCGATCTCGGTCAACGTGGTGCCCGGCGACGAGCTCGGTGACCGCGTGCCCGACCCGAAGGTGCAGTCCGAGCGGCTGTATCAGGAAGGGCAGGCGGCAAAGCTGGAGGCGTCGCAGGCCTACGAGGCCGGCGACCTCGACGCCGGATTGGCGTCGATGCGCGCCTCCCGCGACCGCCTGCAGGCCGCCTCCGCGTTGGCGATGCCCGAGGATCGCGCGGCAATCGACGCCGAACTCACCATGATCGAAGAGCTCAGCGCCGAGGCGACCATTACCGGAGCCATCTATGCCTCCAAAGCCACCCGCGACTCCTACCACCTCGGCAACCGCAAGCGCGGCCGTCGGCGGGACTGATCTCGATACGCGACCAGCAGCTGCCGCCGCACCCAAACTGCTGGTCGATCTCGATACGCGACTCACTTCGTTCGCCGCTACTCGATCCAAGGAGTAGCCCGCGAGCCCCTGGGCGAGCGAGCGTATCGAGACCAGCACCCCAACTGCTGGTCGATCTCGATACTCGACTCACTCCGTTCGCCGCTACTCGATCCAAGGAGTAGCCCGCGAGCCGCTAGGCGAGCGAGCGTATCGAGACCAGTACTCACACGCAATCCCCCAACAGGAGACCCTCCTTGCCCCTCTCCCCCACCCAACTCGACTGCGCCACAGGCGTTCTCCTCGGCACCGCCGTCGGCGACGCCCTCGGTGTCCCGTACGAATTCGAGTCCCGCATCCTGCACGCGGACGAGACCCCGCAGATGCTCGGCGGCGGCCTCGGTGACTTCGCGCCCGGCGAGTGGAGCGACGACACCTCGATGGCTCTGGCGATCGCCCTCGTCGCCGCGACGGGCGTCGACCTCACCTCCGACGACGCCCTCGACGCCGTCGGCGAGAACTTCCTGCGCTGGTTCGACGGCGGTCCACCCGATGTCGGCACGCAGACCCGCGCGGTGCTCAGTGCTGCCCGCCGCCGCCTCGACTCCGGCGAGCGGGGCGTCAGCCGCATCATGCGCGAGGAGTCCCGGCGCTACGCCGACACCCACCCGCACTCCGCGGGCAACGGCGCCCTGATGCGCACCGCACCCGTCGCGTTGGCGCATCTCGACGACCGCGATCGGCTCGCAGATGCTGCGCGTCTGGTCGCGTCGCTAACCCATGCCGATCCGCTCGCCGGCGACTCGTGTGTGCTGTGGTGTGAGGCGATCCGTGTGGCGGTGCTCGACGGACGCATCGACGTCTTCGCCGGTCTCGACCTTTTGCCCGCGGACAGCGGGGCGCAGTGGCAGCGATGGCTCGACGACGCCCTGGTCTGCGATCCGAAGGTGTTCGCACCCAACGGGTTCACGGTCACCGCTCTGCAGGCGGCCACAGCGGCGATCACCCAGACCCCGGCCGACGACGCGACGCACCTCGAACACGCGCTGTACGCCGCGATCCGGATCGGCAACGACACCGATACCGTGGCCGCGATCGCGGGTGGGTTGCTCGGGGCGAGGTGGGGTGCGGGTGCCGTGCCCGATGAATGGCGAGAGGCGGTGCATGGTTGGCCGCACGACAACGGCCATGCGCATGCCGCACGTGACCTCATCGCCCTCGCCGATGCCGTCAAGCCAGTTCAATGACAGCCCAAGACACATGGAGAACTGACATCCACAACGGTTGCAACCAGCGTGGATGTCAGTTCTCCGCGTGAATGCGCGGGGCGGGAACTATCAACTCCCCCGCAGAATCGACGTCATCTTCTTCCCCTTCGCGACCTCGTCGACGAGTTTGTCCATGTACCGGATCTTCTGCATCAGCGGGTCATCGATCTCCTCGACGCGATGCCCGCAGATGACGCCGGTGATGAGTTCGGCGTTCGGGTTGAAGTCAGGTGCTTCGGCGAAGAAGGTCTTCAGGTCGGTTTCGTCGGCGATCACCTTCTCCAAGCCGGCGTCGTCGTAGCCGGTGAGCCAGGTGATCACCTGGTCGACCTCCGCCTTCGTGTGGTCCTTGCGTTCGGCCTTGGCCACATAGTGCGGGTAGATGCTGGCGAAGCTCGTGGTGAAGATCCGGTGCTCTGCCATCGCCTGCCTCCTTCGTCGGTTGCCTGTGATTCTGCCAGTACGACATCCGTTCGAACCGCTCGAGGTCGTCAGCCCACCTGCGTCAATCTGATGCTGCCGCTAATCGATCTGCTCGTTGTCTAGTGTCCAAATGGTCTGCGTGCGGATCTGTTGTCGTCGGCATCGGAGACCACCGAGTCGGCGATCTATCCGCCACCCACCGTGAGCGGGTGTCGACAGATGCGAATTCGAGGTTTCGCCAGGCTCCCACGTGATACCCGCGATCGATCACGGACGGATTACATCCGGCAAACTCCTCATCCTCGCTGCCATAGCCGGAATAGCGTTCAAGCTATGGGTGAGTCATCGGAGTCTGTCACCGCGTTGGCCGGTAAACATCTATTTGAAGCGCTACGGAGCGCGACCTTTGATGTCTTTTTGTCTAGCCCCTACCTGACTAAAGACGTCGCTAGCGAGTTGGCGAGCTGCGCGAAAACGTCGTCCGCCCAATGGCGGCTACTGACCTGCCTGAATCCTGTCGCAATCGCTGGGGGGTTTCTGTCCACCAGCGGCCTACGCGAACTGCTGCACACGGGGGTCACCGTCCGGAGCGTGCCCCGCCTTCACGCAAAGTCATACCTCGTCGATCTTCGATTCGGCCTCGTCGGCTCCGCAAACCTTACGTTCGCAGGGCTCGGGCTGGGAACGAACTCCAACGCTGAACTGTCTATCGTCTTAGATAAGAGCCAAGTGGCGACAGCACGATCCGAACTGGCACGCTGGTGGGACTCGTCCGATGCAGTCGACGAGGCTGCAATCTCAAACGCTGAAGCAACTGCAGCGGCGCTACCGATTGCGACGCCCGTGCAGATCGACCCGACGGTTCCGGACGCGCTCACACTTCAGACAGAGCACCTGCTGGCCGAAGCACGCGACCCGAACCGCGGGCTCTGGATCAAGGCTCAGTACGGTACTGCGCATCCCGATCAGTGGCGGGAACCCTACTGGTTCTCGAGCCCGGACAAAGGCCGGCCCAGCTTCAAACCAGGTGACCTTGTACTGATCTATGCAAAAGAAGCACATGGGTGCTACGCGATTGTCGAGATCACCGAATCAGCCGTTCTAGACCCCGGGTTTGTGACCAAGAACAGCGGTGGCGAGGACTGGATCGGGAAACGTTGGCCGTGGGTCAACAAGACTCGACCGCGGTTGGTGCCAAAGGAGCTCGTCGTTCTCACCACTAGTCAGCTTGGGGTCTCGCCTCAAGCGCTTCAGGGCGGTCACAAACGGCTGACACTAGGTGAATTCGCTTCAGCCGTCAGAGCGCTCTCGAACCAGTCACAAGAAGGTGACTCGGTACAAGAGGGCTGATTATCGGGTACCCAAGGGACGAAGCGCGACGCCCTGTCAGGAGGCTCAGTGCCCCGCAAACGCCTCCGCCAACCACCACGACCCACCGTCATCGGCGATCTTGGCATCGATGACGAGCGGCCGGGCCGTACCCGCTTCCCGATAGCCGTCAACCCATCACAAGAAGGTGACTCGGTACAAGAGGGCTGATTATCGGGTACCCAAGGGACGAAGCGCGACGCCCTGTCAGGAGGCTCAGTGCCCCGCAAACGCCTCCGCCAACCACCACGACCCACCGTCATCGGCGATCTTGGCATCGATGACGAGCGGCCGGGCCGTACCCGCTTCCCGATAGCCGTCAACCCACGCGCGCACCGCGTCCAGATCGTCGACGCTCCGCACCGTCACCCCCTCCGCTCCGAAACCGCGCGCGATCGAGGCGATGTCGGTGTCCGGGAAGGTGACCGTGTCGTGGTCGCCGTCGGTGAAGTGGTGCACCTCGGCGCCGTACGCGGAGTCGTTGTAGACGATGACCACCAGCGGCAGGCCGAGGCGGACAGCGGTGTCGAGTTCGGAGATGCTCATCAGGAAACCGCCGTCACCGGTACCGAGCACGGGCAGCCGATTCGGTTGGGCGAGTGCGGCTCCGATCGCGGTGTACAGGCCGAGACCGATGGATTGGTAGGCCTGGGTGAAGCAGAACCCGTTCTCATCCGGCACCGACAGATGGGTGGACGGGTAGCCCATGAAGTTGCCGGAGTCGATCGACAGCACCCGATCGGCCGGCAGGATCTCGTCGAGCTCAATGGTCAACGCGCGCGGATCAATGCGGTCGCCGGTGGAGATGTCGTCGACCGGAACATCCTGCCAGCGTGACGATTCGGTGATGCGGGAGCGGACGTCACCGGTGCGGTAGCGCGACGCCGGGCCCGCGCCGACACGTCGGATCTCGTCGAGCACGTCGGCCGCGGTCAGCCCGCAGTCGCCGACCACACCGAGCGCGACCGGGCGGTGCGCGCCGATCGCGTCCACATCGTCGTCGACCTGCACCACCCTGGCGTCGGCGCCGATCAGCTTGCCGTGGCGCATCGTCCACTGATTCAGTACGCATCCCCAGCCAACGATGAGGTCGGCGTCGGAGATCAACTCGGCGGTCGTCGGCGACGAAAAGCCGCCGGAGATACCGAGATCGAACGGGTCACCCGCGAACAGTCCGTTGGCCACCGCCGACGTCGCCACCAACGCACCGGTGGTCGCAGCCAGCGCCGCGATCACCGGACCCGCGTTGCGACCACCCCGACCGGCCACGAACACCGGCCGCTGCGACGCCGCGATCAGTTCCACCAGGTCACGCACCACGCCGACATTCGGCCGCACCCGCGGCTGCTCGAACCTCGGCGAGACCGGCCCGTCCACCGACACGGGCAACGTCGCGATGTCGATGGCCACATTCAGCACCACCGTTCGCCGTTGCGTGACCGCAGTCCGGTACGCGCGCACCACATCGGCGGCTGCGGTGTCCGCGGAGTACACCCGCTCGCTGACCGCGCCGACGCTGCGTACCAACGTTTCCTGGTCGATGCGGAAGTTGGAGCGCAGGGCGGCGGCGGGGCTGTCGGCGGTGAGCACGATCATCGGGGTGCGGCTCTTGGCGGCCTCGGTGATGCCGGTCATCGCGTTGGTGAGCCCGCATCCCTGGTGCAGGGACACGATTCCCACGCGCGACGACATGCGGGAGTAGGCGTCGGCCATCGTCGCCGCGCCGCCCTCGTGGCGGGCCGCGGTGAACCGCACCCCACCGGCGCGCAGGGCGTTGGTCATCACGAAGTTGCCGCTGCCCACCACCCCGAAGCAGTGGCCGGCGCCGAGGTCGGCCAGCACGCGGCCGACGACGTCGGCGACGGTGGGTCCGTAGGTGTTCACGCACCCGCCTTGTCCACCACGGCCAGCACCCGCGACGGGCTGCCGGTGCCGCCGACGATGGGCAGCGGACTCACCACCAGCATCGCGCCGGTGGCCGGCAGCGCACCGAGGTTGCGCAGCGAGGTCAGCCCGTACTTGTCGTTGCCGAGGAAGTAGTAGTGCACCGGGAAGACGGGGTCGAAGCCGCCGGCCATACCGGCGTCCACGCCGACGGTTTCCACGCCGAGGCCGGTGATGTTTCGCTGGGTGGCCAGCCATTCGGCGCAGTCCACGGCGACACCGGGGGTGTGTGAGCCGGTGTCGTCGGCGTTGAGGAACTCTTCCTGCGATCCGCCGCGCGTCTCCCACCCGGTGCGCAGCAGCAGCCATGCGCCGGCGGTGAGCTGACCGTAGGTGGTCTCCCACTCCTCGACGTCGGCGATGGTGAGCAGGTAGTCGGGGTTGTCGGCGACCTTGGCGGTGAGGTCGATGACGGCGGCCGGCCCGATGAGTCGCTGGGCGGGGATCTGGGAGACGTCGTCGCCGTCGCGGCCGGTGATCCAATGGACCGGCGCGTCGAGGTGGGTACCGATGTGCTCGCCGGTGTGGATGTTGTTGTGCCGCCAGAACGGACCGGGCTCGTTGTAGGCACTGACCTCCTCGAGGCTGAAGTCGATGAGGTTGACGAACGGCTCCGGCAGCCGCAGCGCGGGAGTCTCGGCGCTGAGCGGGGTGGTCAGGTCGATGACCTCGAGGTCGCCGGTGGACAGGGCGGACAGGAAGGTCGAGACGACGGCGTCGGCCTGCGGGGAGGTCATGGCTGCTCCTTGGTTCGGTGGCTGCTCACGACGGTAGTCGGTCGGCGCGGCGGTGCGGAGTTGTCGTGATGGTCTCCGCGCAACGTGCCCAAGACGCGACCAACAGACGTATAGCTACGTTTAACCATGACTAAGTACACTTAGCTAAAACAGACCGGACCGGATCACGGGGAACACGCCACACGTGCGGGCTACAACTGCGCCTGTGCCATCGTCGTGAAGCACGGCAAGACCAAGACCCCCTGGAGGGCCGCCTGAGGCGATCCAATCTCTGGGGCGAACGCTTCACAGCTAGCTGGAACATTCTCGCGCCGTCGCGCGCATCAGCCTGCTGCCAATCTACAGTTGTCAGATGGCGATAAGGTCGTATGTGGATCTCAGCGCGTTTGTGCGCTTCCTGCATGTCGAGCAGCATGATATCGACGACGCGGTGTCGCAAGTTCTGTTAGCCGACGACGCTTCACCGGAGCAGTTGCTAGAGATGTACATGAGGCAGCTCAATCACCAGCTGCCGGTCACGTTTCACGAGGGCTACCACTACTGGCAGGGCCTTCGGCTGCCGTACCTTCATCGACACGCCGTGTTGATGTTCATGGAAATGACGCGGTGTTTTGTTCAGCTTGCCCGCACCGACTCTGATTGGCATCGCTGGGCCGGTTACATCGATTCGTCGCTGCCGACATTGGGTGGCCAAAAACACATCTGGTTCGACGGCGATGATGTCATCTTGTCGGAACTGGCAACGGCCGTAGGACCAGATAGTCCCCCGAATTGCACACTATCGGCCTTAGACCTTGTGGAGACCGCTGCTTCGCTGGCTGAGTTCCAAGTGCTTGGTACCGGTGATTCCCGCGTCGACCCAATAAAATTCGGACGATGGGCCAAGCGACATCCGACCTACCGCGGAGCGTACGACTACGTCTCGAGAGTCTTAGGTGACCGACAACTGGCTCTGCGGTGCACGCTTCCCATGATCAACGCTAGCTTCGAAACAACCGATCCCGTTCGCACGTTCTGCTCTCTCGGCCGCTATCTGACTCACCTGCAGGACGCCGGGAAGATCGACGATTTTGTTGCTCAGGACGAACCATGCCAATGGGGACCGCTGTTTCGGTCGATGCTCGACGCCTTCGAGTACGACGCCGGTGGTGAAGTGGGCGACTTATTCGACACCAGCTATTACAGGGTGGACCTTGACAACTGGGTCAACGCGCGATTATCCCGGCCAGGAACAGTTGATGGGATTCATCCGATAATCACGTCAGAAGCACGCGCGTGGAGCGACATCTCGGCAGCGAAGCCCTTCTACGGCTGGCTTCTCGATCAACCGGGATGGTTGTCAGATGACCAAATTCAGGAAGCCCTGCGGGTTTTCTCTCCCATTACGATCATGAGACTGCATGCAGGGCAGGACCGAGACAGGGTGATCCCAGTGGGCAGAAGAGGAGGAGCTTCACTCCTGGTGTCCGAACTGCTAATGATCCAGGGTGCAGTCCGTCGGGCGGCAGGTGAATCTGCGCTCGTCACCGACAGCCGGCTTTGTTGTCACGCCGAGTGTCCCGAATACGTTGACAACTACTGCAATAACTTCGTTAGTATTCCGCAACAATGGTCCGAATGCAAGTTCCCGGAGAGAATGAAAGCCGCGATAGAGCGCATGCGAAACCAAGACTAGCTGGAGGTACGGAAGAAATGACAGGCGATCGCAACATCATCGAGATCAACGCTGGATCTCTAACCGAAGACCTGATTTCGTACGTCACAGGGGAACTCGAGGACGACGTCCTCGATGAAGTTGAAGTCGGCCGTGAACTCGACCGCCCGGATCACTATGCAAGCGAGCCGATCACAATAGCCGCCATACTCATAGGGACAACAGCGGCGATCGTTCAAATCGGTCGCTTGTTGGAGCGGTGGACCGAGATGAGCCGACAAAAAAGCCAAGTCAACTTAGTTATAAAGGCTTATACGGTCTCTCCTGAAGCCGGAAAAGCCGTTGAAAATGTGGTAGCCAAGCATGCTGAGGTCGTGACAAGTA
>NZ_JAZARS010000001.1:251082-436289 GCF_036233855.1 Gordonia sp. Z-3 | reverse complement strand
CGACGATCACCATTTCGCGGGCAAACCTATGTGAGGCACCGAGGGCGTTTCGCGGGCAGATTACGTGAGTCAAGCCGCGGACTTGACCGACCCAACCCCGCAGAGCATCCTCAATAACGCGCCAAGGTGGTCCCATGCTCGTGGCAATCCAGGTGGCCCCATAGCGGTGGCAAATGACACCGTTTCCCGCCGACGGCTGGTCGTTTCCCGGCTAGGACGACGTCGCCGATTATCTGGAGACCTACGCCCAACGCTTCGGGTTGCCGGTTCGGTTGTCGACCCGGGTACGCTCACTGGACCCCGATCCGCGAGGCGGCTTCGTGGTCGACACCGACGCCGGCACACTCGCATCGCGCACCGTGGTGGTCGCCACCGGAACCTTCGGGCGCACTCCCGCGATTCCGGACTGCGCGGCCGAACTCGATCCCGCGATCCTGCAATTGCACTCCAGTGAGTATCGGCGGCCCGAGCAATTGCGCGACGGCCCGACACTGGTGGTCGGCGCATCGCACTCCGGCGCCGACATCGCCTACGAGGTTGCGGCGACCCGTCCGACGACGCTGTGTGGACGCGACTGCGGATCGATCCCGTTCTATCCGGAGTCCTGGCAGGCACGCGTGCTGTTCCCGATGATGATCTTCGCGTGGCGTCACATCCTGACCCGACGCACCCCGATGGGCCGCAGAGAGCTTCCGAAGGTGCGGTTCCATGGGGCACCCGCGTTGCGCGTGAAGGCCGCCGACCTGCGCGAACGCGATGTGACGCGGATCGAGCAGCGAGTGGTGGGCGCCTGTGACGGTCTCCCGCAGACGGCCCACGGTGAGGTGCTCGACGTCGCCAACGTCATCTGGTGCACCGGATTCCGCCAGGTCTTCGACTGGATTCATCTGCCGGTGTTCGGCCCCGACGGGTGGCCCGACGAGATGCGCGGGGTGGTGGACGCCGCGCCTGGCCTGTACTTCTGCGGCCTGTCGTTCCAATACGCCTTCAGTTCCATGGTGCTGCCCGGCGTCGGACGCGACGCGGCCTATATCGCCGAACGGATCGACCAGCGAGCCGCCCAGCCGGAGCATCAATTGGCCTGAGCCAATGCACGTCGGCCCCGGCCGGTCTTACGCTCGAGGCAGGAGGTGGCGGATCGATGACGCTCGCCGGCGAACTCGAACGGGCCCGAGCGGAGTTCGAGGCCGGCGACTGGTCGACGGCTCTGCGGCGCTGGATGGACATCGATCCGGCCGAACTCCGTCCGGACGATCTCGGCAGGCTCGGTGTCGCCGCGTATCTCGGTGGTCACGATCAGACCGCTCTCGACGCGCTGCACCACGCCTTCGCAGCCGAACTCGACAACGCGAACGTCCCCGCCGCCGTGCGGTGCGCGTTCTGGATGGCGATGATCGCCACGATGGCCGGCGACCCCGTCGTCGGCCAGGGCTGGACCGCGCGCGCCAACCGGCTGCTCGCCGATCACGACGCCGACGTGGTGGAGCGCGGATACATCGAAATCGTGCGCATGTACGCACACATCGATGCCGCCCGATGGCCACAGGCGTTCGACTGCGCACGTGCCGTCGCCGAGACCGGTCACCGACACCACGATCCGGATCTCGTGGCCGTCGGTATCGCGTCGCAGGGACGGCTCATCCTGGAAGGAGGCCGGGTACCCGAGGGCCTGGCGCTGTTCGACGAGGCGATGACGAGGGTGGCCGCCGGCGAGGTGTCCGCGGTGTTCGCCGGCCAGGTGTACTGCACCATGATCGAGGGCTGCCAACGAGTGTTGGATGTCGGCCGGGCCGCCACCTGGACCGCGGCGCTGACCCGATGGTGTGACCGCCAACCGGGACTGGTGCCGTTCACCGGACAGTGCGCCGTGCACCGCGGGCAGATGTGCACGTTGTCGGGTGCGTTTCGCGATGCGATCGCCGAATTCGATGCGGCGCTGGCGCGATACCTCGACACGTCAGCGTCCGCAGCAGGTCTGGCCTTCGCCGAGCGCGGTGAGGTGTACCGCATTCTCGGCGATCTGGACAATGCGGAACTGTCGTTCTCGCAGGCAGGAGCACATGGCTATGATCCGCAGCCGGCCCTGGCCCGGCTGTGGCTGGCCCGCGGGCGAGCGCAGGCCGCGGCGGGCGCGGCCCAACGTCTGTTGCTGGAGTCCACCGAACCGGTGTTGCGGGCCCGCATCCTGCCCGGCGCAGTGGAGATCCTGCTGGCGACCGGGGCGGTGGCGCAATCGCGGCCGCTGGCAGCCGAACTCGCCGAGATCGGCGATCGGTTCGGGTGCGTTGCGTTGCAGGCCAAGGCGGCGTTCGCGTCGGGCACGGTCGAACTCGCCGACGACGATCCGGCCGGTGCCCTACCCTACCTGCGCAAGGCACGTCAGCAATGGATGGAGTTGCACTGTCCGTACGAGGCAGCGCGCTGCCAGGCAGCGATCGGCCGCGGTCTGCTCGCCCTGTCGGACTCCGATTCGGCCCGAGCCGAATTGGCCGCCGCCGGTCGCATCTTCGACGCTCTGGGCGCCCGACCGGACGCCGAGGCCGTCGCCGACCTACTCGGTCCCGACGCTCACCCGGCGGGCCTGTCCGATCGCGAGGTCGAGGTGTTACGCCTGGTCGCCACCGGACGGAGCAACGGTCAGATCGCCGAAACGCTGACCCTGAGTGAGAAGACGGTGTCGCGGCATCTCTCCAACATCTTCGCCAAGCTCGACGTGAACACCAGGACCGCGGCAACGGCTTACGCCTACGAGCACGGCCTGATGTGATTCGGCTATCCATGACGACAGGCCGGTGTCTCATGTCACTTGCCCATCGAGAACTCACACACGCCGGGGGTTGCCGTGAGGAGGACGTAACACCGATTCGTCCTCATGACACAAAACCGACATTCCGACTCGATTGACTGACGCACATTCACCGTCAACCTGAGGAGTCTCATGTCGTACGTGAAGCCTGCCGAGTTCGTGAAACAGATGGTCGATGCCGGCGAGGCGAAAACGTTCCTGTCCACCCGGGATACGCTGATACGCGCGTACATGGCGGGCGCGATTCTCGCGCTCGCCGCGGCGTTCGCCGTCACCATCACCGTCCGAACGGGTGAACCGCTGCTCGGTGCGGTGTTGTTCCCCGTCGGATTCTGTTTGCTCTACCTGATGGGATTCGACCTGCTGACCGGGGTGTTCACGCTGGTACCGCTGGCGTTGATCGACAAACGGCGAGGCGTGACGTTCAAGAGCATGTTGCGCAACTTCGGCCTGGTGTTCGTCGGCAACTTCCTGGGTGCGTTCACCGTCGCGGTGTTCATGGCGATCATCGTCACCTACGGGTTCAGTACCGATCCCGATGCCGTCGGGCAGCAGCTCGGCGAGATAGGTCATTCCCGGACCGTCGGCTACGCCGAGCACGGCGCCGCGGGCATGTTGACCCTGTTCATCCGCGGCGTGCTGTGCAACTGGATGGTGTCCACCGGTGTGGTCGCGGCGATGATGTCGACGTCGGTGCCGGGCAAGGTGATCGCGATGTGGATGCCGATCATGCTGTTCTTCTACATGGGTTTCGAGCATTCCATCGTCAACATGTTCCTCTTCCCGTCGGGACTGATGCTGGGCGGTGACTTCTCGATCGGCGACTACCTGGTCTGGAACGAGATCCCGACGGTGCTCGGCAATCTCGTCGGTGGCCTCACCTTCGTCGGATTGATGCTCTACGCCACTCACGGCCGCACGGGACCGTCGCGACGCGTTCCGGAGGGCACCACCGAGATCGACGTCGCCCAGGAGGTGCAGGCGAAGAAGTCCGACGCCAAGGAGCGCGCGGTCGTCGCCGATTCCTGATCGTCGCCTCAGGCCAGATCCTGCACAACGTTCGTCCCCCGACACTCGCAACTCCCCGCCGAACTCGCGGTAGGTGTGGCGATAACCGGGGACGAACTGTTGTGCCGGCTTACTCGCGGCGGGCGGGACCGGTGAACCGGCGGACCCGGGCGAGGCCGCTCGCGCCGAGCTCCGCCGGGGAACGCCGACGCGGCGGTGGCCAGCCGTTACTGGGGTGGGCCTTCTCGATCTCGGCGTTGAGTTCGGCCCCGAAGAGCAGCACGATGGCCACCGACCACACCCACACCAGGATCGCCAGGGGCGCGGCGAGCGGGGCGTACACCGCATCGCCGCCGAACGCGGTGTCGGTGTAGAGCCGCAGGAGCGCGCTGACCGCGAGACCCCCGCCGGTGGCCAGTACGGCGCCGGGCAGATCCCGATAAAACGGGGTCCGCCGTGGTGTGGCCCAGTGGAACAGCGCCGCCACGACCAGAGTCAACACCACCACCGCCACCGGCCAGTAAGCGATTGTCCAGATCTCGCCGAGAGGCAGCGCCGCCAGACCCCACCGCCGTTCGACGATGTAGCCCAGCTGCGGGCCGGCCACCACCAGCGGCACCAGCACCACTCCGAGGATCAGGCCGATCACGGAGAACACCAGTCCCAACACGCGCGCCATCCAGGTGGGACGTTCCTCGTCCAGGTCGTAGGCGATCGTGACCGCCAGAACCACCACGCGCAGGATACGGCTGGCGGTGAAGACCGCGACCAGAAACGAGATCGAGAACACCGACGGGGACCCCTCGACCAACAGCCGGTCGAGCATCGCCGCGATGACATCGTCGACGGTCTGCTGCCGGAATACTTGCGCGGCGATCTCTTCGATGCGTTCGATGAGTTGAGCCCGAGCATCCGAACCCAATACCGGGTCGAGCAGTCCGGCCAACGAGACCATGGCGATGGACACGGCCGGCAGGCTCAGCAGCACCCAGAACGCAATCTCGCTGGCGAGTCCGGTGATGCGGTCATCACCCGAGTCCTTGACCGTGGCGACGGCGAGGTCGACGACCGAGCGCACACGCGGCGGCAGCCGCGCCCTGAACCGTCTCCACACCGCGCGCATCGGGGGCAACGGTACCCAAGAGCACCCTGCCCAGCGAGGACATGGCCCAGTGTCCGCCCCGCTGCGGCTCGCCTGCCGGCGCCCACGGCATCGTTTCGGCACGGCGCACACCGGATACTCCAGGTTCTACCCTGGGGACGACGTCCGGATTAGGGCATATCGATGAGAGGCGCGATGTCAATGACCAGCCAGCTGAACAGACCCGCAGTGACCGATGCACCCGCGCCGACGCTGCCCTCTGCGCGCGGGCCGCTCTCGGCGCTGGTGATCGATCACCTTCGGGCCGATCCGACGGCCCCGCACGGCATCGCGGCACCGGAGGCGGTGTTCCCGGCCGCGCTGACGGAGGTCGATCCGTACGGCGATGATCTGCAGCTGGCCCTCTACCTCTGTTACGAGTTGCACTACCGCGGCTTCGCCGATGTCGACACCGAGTGGGAATGGCAGCCCGGCCTGCTGGCCCTGCGCGGCGAGCTCGAACGACACTTCCGCGCCGCGCTGCATCGTGACGTTCCGGTCACCGGTGGCGAGACCGCCGGGCACGCCATGGACGAGTTGAGCGTCGAGTCACCCGACGGTGACGGCGCCTCCTATCACCTGCGTGACGCGGGCACGTGGGACCAGTACCGCCAGATGTTCGCGCTGCGTTCCGTCTATCACCTGAAGGAAGCCGATCCGCACGCCTGGGCGATTCCGCGGCTGCGCGGCCACGCCAAAGCTGCATTTGTCGCGGTCGAGTTCGATGAGTTCGGCGGCGGACACGGTGATGCTGTCCACCAGGAGCTGTTCGCTGAGCTGCTGCGGGCGGCGCATCTGCGCGAGGACTACCTCGGCTACCTCGACATCGTCCCCGCCGCGGCTCTGACACCGGTCAATCTGATGTCGCTGTTCGGTCTGCACCGGCGCTACCGCGGCGCCGCCGTCGGTCACCTGGCGGCCACCGAGATCACCTCACCGCCGGGTTCGGCGCGTCTGCTGTCGGGGCTCGACCGGCTGCAGGCACCAGAGCCCTGCCGGCATTTCTATCGCGAGCACGTCGAGGCCGACGCGGTGCACGAACAGATCCTGCGCACCGACGTGGTCGGCGACCTGATCCGCACCGAGCCCGAGTGCGAGACCGACATCGTCTTCGGCATCCGCGCGTTTCTGTTCGTCGAAGACGCGCTGGATGCGCACGTGATGACCGCCTGGCGGGCGGGCCGCAGTGCCCTCGTCGGGGAGCTGTAGCTGTCCGAATCCGATCAGCGCCGCCGGCGCTTGCGATGGCTGGTGTCGCACAGCGGGTAGTTCTTGCTGCGGCCGCACGCGCAGATCGCGACCATGAACCGATCCGACTCGACACGGGTGCCGTCGGGAAGTTCGATGTCGATCGGGCCCTCGACCAGCACCGGGCCGCCGCGAACCACCCGAACTGTCCGCCGCTGGGCGGTCATCTGTGTCGCCCTCTCGCCTGCGCCGTTGTGTCCGGGGCCCTCGCCGCGATCACCACCAGCCGTTCGATCCGACGACCGTGTTCCAGTAATCCGCGTTGCTCGAGCCATCGAGCCCGGGCAGTCAGCACCGGGCCGAACGGGATCCAGCGTTCAGCGATCACCTGCGCGGCGAGGCCCGCACCCTCCAGGGCGACGATGGAGGCGTCGACGCCGGCGAACTCCGACTGCACCACCAGTAGCGTGCCGCCGGGCGTCAACAACGTCGGCGCGTGGCGACACAGGGGGTCGAGCACCGCACGCCCGTCGACCCCGGCATCCCAGGCATGCGCCGGTCCGGCCGGATGGAATGCAGGATGCGAAAGTGTCGGCGTCGGTACATACGGTGGATTGCAGGTCACAACCTCGAACCGGCCGTGCTCGGCGGCCAGGTCAGCGTGTCTCACCGTGACCGGTCGGCCTGCGGCGCAGGCCGCTGCCCGTGCGTGCTCCACGGCGCTGTGCGAGGAATCCACCGCCACCGCCTCGCGGGCTCCGCCGGCGGCTGCAGCGATTGCGACGGCACCGGTGCCCGTGCACAGATCGAGCACACGTGCTCCGCGCACTCCATGTGTATCCATCGCATCGATCAGCAGCGCAGTGTCCTCCTGGGGCAAATACACGTCGGTGCCGATCGCCGGCTCGCCGGCCGAGGCCGGCGACACCATCGTCATGACCTGACCTCCGGTCCGCGGTGATGCGACCACGGCCGGGGACGGATCGCTCTCGCGAATTGGACTACGGTGTCTTCTGCGATCAACCTCACGCCTCACCTTCCGGCCATGCCATGCGGGAGATGACCACCCCGCACGGGAATGATTCCCCGCGGCACGGACCCCGAAACGCGGATGCGTAGATGTTCGGTTCAGCCCGTCACGGCGAGCCGTGATGGACCTGGCCGTCGCGAGGTCGCAGCGTGCGATCGGCCCCCCAGCTGCGTTCGACGTAGCCGACCACTTCGGCGACGTCTACGGCCGGGACATCGGTGAGGGTGCCGTCCTCGAGCGGATCGGCGTGGAAGATGTAGAGCCGGGAGGCAAACTGGGCGAACGGCAGTGAGCCTTCCCCCGGTCGTTCACCGTTGCCGGCGGTGCCCACCACCACCGAGTCGCCCCAGTCCTGGCCACTGTCATTGTTGGGGTTGAAGAAGTAGACGCGGATGTCACCGTTGGGGTCCGCGGCGACCCGCAGGATTGTGATGGCGTGCCAGCCGACGTAGCGCGCTGCACTGTCGGTGAACGCGATCCCGGCCGGTTGAGGGTGGATCAGCGGTTGATTGCCGTTGTAGCGCGGGTGATATGCGGCATAGAACTGGCGGATGAAGTCGTCGAGGTCCACGATGTCGCCGGTCGCCACATCCACGTTGATCCGAAATCCCCGAGCCGACCACCAGCCGTGGAATTCCGGGTTCACCCACCGGTGCGGGTCGCCGGGACGGTCGGCACAACGGCGCACCATCTCGGCGTAGATGCGATCAAGGTGCGGAACCACCAGCAGCGACACCGGATCGAGATCGATCGGGTCAGCTGTCGCGACGCCGCCGACACTCTCGGCCGAGGAGATGCGCTGGCCCTCGAAGTGGGCGATCACCTCGTCGTCGCGGGCCGCCCACGCCACCACCTGCAGCAGGTAGTCGGGATCGTTGTAAGCCCACATCGACAACGCACGCGCCGACTGGCACGTCGGGTTGTCACCCTGGCCCACCCCGAGTGGCTGGCCCAGCATCGACAGGAGACCGCCCAGCAACAGTCCCTCGGGTTCCACCGCCGGCCCGAAGGCCGAGTGCAGACGCTCCCGAACTGCTGGTGCGAGTTTCAGCGACACCTGACGCCACAGCGACGGCACCACCGGCGCCTGGTGCAGTATCCCGCGGTCGAGCAGCAAGGCCAGTCCGTACAGGCATTGCGCATGCTGCGGTTCCACGGTGCGCAGGATCAGCTCCTGCACCAGGTCGGTGTAGCGGAGCAGACAATTGCGTCCCACCTCCGAGAGTCCGAGGGCCTCGGGCAGGAGAAAGATGTTGTCGTCCACCAGGAACCGCACCAGGGCGGCGTGGTATCCGGACACCAGACCGGTGTCGTGCATGGCGCGAGCGAATCCGCGCGCCTCGAACTCCAGCCCCTCGGCGTCCATCGCCGACAACCGCGACAGGTACACGTCGATGCCGGGGTCCTCGCGGCAGGCCTCGGTGGGACCGAACAGCGCGGTCGTCAGACGATCGAGTCCCTGCCCCGCGGCGCCCAGGTCGACGTCGGGGTTGTTGCGATGGACGGCGATCCGGGTGACCATCGCCTTCACGTGATCGACCTGGATCGGTCGCTGACGCAGAATTCGCCAGATCTCCTCGACCAGTTCGTCGAGCACGCTGTCGTAGCCGATCTCGTCGACCACATAGTCGAACACGGCGCGGGCCACCCGCGCGCCGCCGTTTTGCCGTGCGCGGTCGGCTTCCGACATCGGCGCGAGCAGCAGATCCAGGTTCAGTGCCAGTACCTGCGACAAGAATCGTCGGGCATCGTCGGCGGTCATGTCCGGACGCGTGTGCTCACCGGCGGCGATCGCCACCAGCCGCAACTCACTCGTGGCCTCGAGGATCACGGTGTCAGTGTTGTCGCCTCGCAGGCTCGGACCGGCCAGCGCCGGCACCAGGATGTCGGGTTGATCCCAGTCGGAGCCGGCGAACACACCGGCACGTTCCAGCGCCGCGGCCCGCGCGCGGACAGCCGCGCATCCACCGGGTTGGGTCAGCACCCGGCGCAGTGCGTCGAGGACTCGTCGCAGTTTGCCCGGCTTGGTGAACTCGGGCGCCTCGTCCATGGCCGTCGTGGCGTGGTCGAGTTGTTCGATCCGAGACACCAACGCACGGCCGGTGTCGGGATGGTCGATTGATGTCACTGGCAAGGGCACCTTTTGTGGTTCTCGCGGTGCCGCGTGCCGCGCACCTCGGCGGACCGCGGCGACGTCTCACACGTAGAAATCGAGTTCTTCCTGACGCTTGAGCAGATCACGCATCCGATAGGGATCCTCACCGAAGAAGTACAGCAGACCCCAGTGCGTGCCGAAGGCAGTGCGCTTGGTGACGGTCTCCTCGAGTGGCTCGGAGAGATCGTTGGTCTCGTAGTAGTCGTCGTCGGCGGTCTCCTCCGGGATCTCGAGATTGGAGACCACCCGGCGGCGTGGATACACACCGAAACATCCCGCGACGCCGCTGGCGTCGACCACCTCACGCGGGAAGAAGGCATCGATCTCCTCCTCGGTGGTCTTCGGGTCGAAAGACAGCACCAGCGCTTGGTAGGCATTGAATCCGTACGCACGTTCCAGCAGCTCAAACACCTTGAAACCCGGTGGCCGATAAGCGACTTCGCCAAAGTACATCTCACCGTCGTTGGTCACGAAGTATTCGGGGTGTACGAATCCGAAATCGATGTCGAAGGTCTTGATCAGCTTTTCGATCTGTGCGGTGATCGCCGGACGGTACTTCTCCAGTTCCGGGGTGGCGGGCACGAAGACCGAATAGCCCAGCGTCACGTATTCGGAGATGTTGAGAAACTTGATCTTGCCGTTGTGAATCCACGCCTCGACCGCGAATTCCCAGCCGTCGAGATGCGACTCCATCAAGACCGGGAACTCTTCTTCCGGAATGGTGTCGACCTCGTCGGGGGTACGGATCACCCGATGTCCGAGGCAGCCGGCCTTGTCGAAGGCCTTCAGATGGATCGGGTCATTGGGATCGCCGTCGAGTTTGAGCAGGGTCTGATTCACCCGGCGCAGAAAGCGCACTACGTCATCACGGTCGTGCGCTTCTTCGAAGATGCCGACCCGGATACCACCGAGCTGGGCGCGGCGCTTCATCAGCGCTTTGTCACGCAACAGCATCGCCTGGCCGAACAGCCGCGGCTTGTTCATCAACACCGAATTGATGGCGCCCGCCCACTCGACGGTTTCCTCGAAGAGCGGGATCGCGACGTCGACACCCATATCCTGCAACGTCTCGGCGATCTCCATCGAGCGGTCGTTGAGGCGCTCGAAGTTCCAGGAGAGATACGGGATGTTGTGTTCGGCGCAATATTCTTCGGCCCAGTCGGGGGCCACCACCACGTAGCGGCGGTCGAATGAGTCGACCGCCTCGATGGCGCCAAGACTCCAGCCCAGCAAGGCCACATAGCCTTTGTCGGGGTTCTTGGGTGCCTTCGCGGGTGCGTCGTGTGGTGCTGTGGCAGGCGCGGTCATGCATGTCCTTTCGCTGCAGTTCGTGCGCGGTTCATGCTGCTTCTTCCTGAACCCAACCTACAGAGGACTACCAGCGGCCTCCACCGGGTACGCGCAGACTCGGCCGATCATCGTGTGGAGAAAGGCAGGCAAATGGCGGTAACCGCAGGTCAGAGCGCCGGCAACAAAGCCTGCCACCGGTGCGGCAATTCTTTGGCCCCGGCACTACCAATAGTGCGTGCCGATTGCCTGCCTCCGGTCGGTGCCCCCACACGGCGTCTCGGCCGGCGCTCTGTCCGCTGCGCCGTCGGGCGAGTCCGCCTCACACGATCCCGCGCGCCGCCCAGGCGGTGGCGACCACCCGAAACGGTCCCGGCCCCAGCCGGCCCCGCGCAACACTCTCGAGTCGTGCTCGAGCGTCGGCATCCAGTCCCCGGACGTACTCACCGGCCGGTCCCACACCGAATGTGTACGGTTCCCACCATTCCTCGAAGGTGGGATGTTCGATATCGGCCGTGATGGGCTCCTCGACGACCGACCGCAGTCCGGCGTCCTCGAACAACGCGGTCAGATGACCCCGATGTGCTCCCGACAGCAAGGCCTCGTCCTCGGCGGCGGGGTCGAGCACGTGCACCGCATCCCAGAAGGGTGCCAGTGCACCGGTCGGCCCGTCCCACACGCACGCGGCGACCATGCCGCCCGGTCGCGTGACACGGGCCATCTGCCGGATTCCGCCGACCGGATCGGTCATGAAATGAACCACCAGTTGTGCCACCGCAGCGTCGAACTCGGCGTTGCCGTAGGGCAGTTCTTCGGCCGTGCCCTTCCGGACGTCGACGTCGGGGAGTCGCTGCCGAATCGCCGCGACGAACGGCGGCGAGGGGTCTATCGCCGACACCTCGGCACCTATCGAGTACAGGTGCGCCGCCAAAGCTCCTGGGCCACAGCCGACGTCGAGGACCCGCTGGCTGGTACTGACGCCGGCGAACGCCGCGAAGACGCTTGCGAGCGGCTCGGCATAGCGCCCCATGAAACGGGCGTACACCTCCGACGGAACGGCGAAACTCACCTACTCATGGTAGATCCGCAGGTCAGGTCGAGGAACCGGTCCGTCGAATGACATCCACAGAGATCGACGCCGCATGGCCCCGCCGGGAGGCATCAGGCGGGCTCGCGCATGATGCCGATATGGCGCACCGTCCCGGACAGTCGTGGCAGTGTTTTCGGCGGAGACCACGACCGCAGCCCGTCTGTGCTGTCGGAGTACAGGTACCGTCCGCTGCGGTAGGCGTCCAGATAGAGCCGCCAGGTTCCGTTGGGCAACTGGGTGAGCACCGGCCCCTCCACGTACCGACCCCAGTTCCGGGTCGGTACGAATCGATACGGTCCGGCCAGCGACGGTGCCACCGCGTGCTCGATGATCTTCGTCGTCTCGTTCTTGGTGAACGCGTGGTACGTGGCGCCGATCTTCACCACAGTGGTGTCGATGTGGTCGGCACCGATCCCGACGATCGGTACCGGTGGACTCCACACCCGCAGCGACGGATCGAGGGCGGTCATGACGTACGGAACGAAGCCGCCACCGGTCGACATCGACAGGATCACGTTGACCCGGCCGCCCTCGACGAAGAACTCCGGCGCCCACGCCTTCGTGGTGAACGGCGACAACGACGGGAGTTCACTGGAGCCGGCCGACCCCGACGAGTCCGAGCCGCTCGAACCGAACAGGCCCTTGCCGTCGCCGGTGCCGGGCAACAGTGCGCAGCACAGCGGGACCGGCCAGTTGCCGATGGGTGTCCACGACACTCGGTCCCGGCTGCGCGCGAAACCGATGTTCGCGCCATCGACCGTCGTGTAGGTGATGTAGTACCAGCCGTCGGTGTTGCGAAAGATGCTGGCATCCCGCACCCGACCGGCCGGCGGCCGGTAGGCCGACTTCCGCAGCAGCCGAAAATTCGTGGCGTCGGTCGACGTGTAAACGTCCATGTCGCGGTCGGTGGCGTTGCTGAACCCGACCATGGTGTACCGCCAGCCGGACGGCGCGGCGTGGCCGGTGCCCTGCGCCGAGACCAGCAGTCCCGCGGCAGTCAGCACGATCGTCATGAGGGAGAACACTGTTCGCCTGGTACGCATCACTGGTGCAGTATCGACGACGACACGTACACCATGCACAACTTTCGGAATAGGTGCGCGAAAATCGTCCTGACGGAAACTGTTGATCGAGGGCCGGAGACACCGTATGCAGGATGACGAGATCGGCTCACGCTATACCCAGGTCGCCGACCTCTACATCGACATGTTCGGCAGCCCGGACCGCGTGGACGCCGCCAACCGTGCCTTCATCGCCCGGCATCTCGGCAACGTCACCGGTCCGGTCCTCGACGTCGGCTGCGGCCCCGGACATCTCACGGCCCATCTCGCCGATCTCGGTGTCTCGGCACGCGGGATCGATCTGGTGCCGGACTTCGTCCACAATGCCCGATCCACCCGACCCGACCTCGATTTCGCCGTCGGATCGATGCGCGCGCTCGATGTCCCCGACGGGTCGCTGGGCGGAATCCTGGCCTGGTACCCGCTGATTCACCATGAGCCGCACGAGGTCGCCGAGATCGTCGCCGAGTTTCGCAGAGCCATGGTCGGTGGCGGCGTGCTCGTCGTCGGATTCTTCGAAGGAGACGTGGTGGAATCGTTCGACCACAAGGTCACGACCGCGTACCGCCGGCCGGTCGACGGAATGTCGGCGGTGCTGGCTGCGGCCGGGTTCGTCGAGGTCGAGCGCACGCGCCGGGCCGGCACCGATGCGGCGCGTGCACATGCGGCACTCGCCGTCCGCGCTCGGTAGCGGCCGCAGCGTCGATGCTGTGCCATGGACGGATCAATGACGCTTCAGACCACCATGTCGACCGGGAGCTGCAGCGCCTCGCCAAAATTGTCGTCGACCAGAGCCTGGGCGTCCGACGGCGCCGCTCGCGCATCGCCTGGCAACCGGGTCAGCACCGAGTACGTCTCTGTGAGGGCGTGCCGCTGAGCGCGAGAGGGCGGCCGATGCGAGACCGGACCGCCTCATGGGAACCTCAGCACTCCGTCTCTCCAGGTGAAGCAGATCCGCCACTGGTCATCGACGCGAATACTGTGCCGTGCCCTGCGGTCACCACCTAGACGCTCAAGCCGATTGCCCAGCGGATTCCGTAGATCCGTCAGAGCCGTCACAACGAAGCCGCATGTTCCTCACCTGTCCACGGGTTGACAAGCGCAACCCCGGAGTGGATGAAGCCCTTCGTGTTGCGCGTCGCGCAGACCGCATCCCGGGATCGGCAGATAGCCGCGATCTGTGCGTCGCCAGTTGCGATCGACAAGCCGGCAGCTTCACGTGCGGCAAGGATGTCAGCGTAACGGGGAGCTACCTCAGCATCGAACGCGATGACCGCCCCCGCGTCCCGATTCGGCAGGACTGCGGCCTCAACCAGGGACGTGAGTTCTTTCTTCCGTCGGCCATCAGGCAGCCTACGCAGCCCTGCCAGCAGTTCCGCGAGAGCGACCGCGGTGATCGCGACATCATCAGCCAGCGATTCCAGCCACGCGACGACGCGGGCGTCCGGCTGAGGTCTCAACACCTCGAAGACGACGTTGGTGTCGAGGACGATCACGAGAAGTCGACAGCTCGCGCGAAGTCCGCCCGCTCATACACCACGAGTTCATCAACACCGCCGACCGACCGCCCCGCCTGCAAGAGCGCCAGGCCGATGTTCGGCCGCGTGGCTGCGTTGGTCAGGATCTCCCGCACCTCGGCCTCCATGGAACGGCCATGCTCCTTTGCCTGAGCGGCGATCCGGGCTTTGTCGGACTCATCGAGCCCACGAACGACGATGGACGCCGCCTCAACCACCTCCCCAAAATGATTGCATCAAAGATAGCGCTGGGGTACGAGCCGTGGCAGGCGATTCATTCCTCCATGAGAACTTCCCCGGGATGGATCGGCGCGATCTTGTCAGTGATAGTCACCGATCTCCACCTCCTCCAGCCCAGTCTCCGCCCAGACGAAGCAGATTCGACACTGGTCATTGTTTCTGATGCTGCGTTGTCCCGCCCGATCACCTTTCAGCGCTTCGCGCCGGTTCCCGGGTGGGACCCTGAGGTCGTCGAGCGACTCTAAACCTGAACTCGACCGGATCACGCGACCAATGAACATCACTCGACCGCGGCATCCACCCCGGCCTCCACGGACACCGCACTCAACCGCTTGTCCCGTGTCCACAGCCGCGCGCCATCGACAAGAAGCACTGAGCCCAGCAGCCCAGCATCGACTGGACTCAATCCGCGACCCCAGAGTCGCCGGGTCTCGACGAGATGTAGCAGCTCCACATGAGTGAGAACGGGAAACTGGACGAGATTGCCGAGAAGGTCGATCACTGCCTCCCGGTTCGCGATCGATCCCATTGCGAGTTCCTCGACGACCATTGGGTGACAACTGATCTCACCGTCCCCGAGGAGAGCGGTCAACCGTTCGTTCTTGGTATGCAGATGGTCGATCCAGACCGACGTATCAACGAGGATCATCCGACCGACGAACGGCGACGCGGAGCAGCCGCGGCCGTAGGATCGGTGCCTCCAAGCGCAGCGAGGCGACGCGCACTCTCCATGCGGATCAACGCCTGCAACCCCTCGCGAATGAGCGCCGCTCTCTCATGAACCCCGGTCAGCTCGGCCGCCTTCGCCAGAAGCTCGTCGTCAAGGGTCACCGTCGTGCGCATGCCGCATCTCCAATCGCATCAAACGATGTCGTTGATGATGCCATGGGATCGGTATTCCCGCACGTGACCCGGCCAGCCGAGATTTCCGGTGCTCACTGGAACCGATGTTCATTGCGACCATTCAACGACGGCGACGCTTCGCTGATCATCACGGACGCGCGACATTTCCGAGGGTCGCGCGCCGTGAACTGCACGTGGAACCCGAGAATGAGGCTTCCTGGCGCACCGCCGAGAGTTGCGGATTCGACCGAGAGGGATTGCTGCGCAGCTGGCAGCACGTTGGGACCGAACGCCGCGACACGTTCATCTACAGTCGACTCGCCGAGCACGCCGTGAGACGTTGCATCGGCACTCGACTAGACGTTGAACCGAAACTCGACCGGTTTGCGCGACCGATAACGTGCGTCAGCCGCCTTCCCCGATCGTGACCGAGTACCGGCGTTCTATGTCGACCGTGGCGCGGCCCCACTCGCTCTCCGCAACTCGACCCTGGTGGAAGGCAAACGCGGACTCGTCGGCAAATCTCTCGGCAACCCGCCAGACCAATGGATCGTTGGTCCGGTCGACATCGAAGGACAAGCAACCCGGCTCGCATCGGGTCAGTTCGAGGTGACGGCGCAAGTGCCGTTCGACAACGTCAGCCTCGTTGAAGTTCGCACAAACGAGATGACCCGTAAGGACGACCTCGCCCGTCATGCCGACTGCAGCGGAATGATCGCATCAATCTGCTCGGCGGCACGGTCCTCGGCGAGGTCAAGGTCGTAATGCGACTGCAAATTGAGCCAGAATTGAGCCGACGTGCCAAAGTACTTCCCGAGTCGCAAGGCCGTGTCAGCGGTGATCGCACGCTTGCCGTGCACGATCTCGTTGATGCGGCGCGGAGGCACACCGATTGACACTGCCAACCTGTTCTGCGTGATGCCGAAACCCTCGATGAAGTCCTCCATGAGGACTTTCCCGGGATGGATCGGCGCGATCTTGTCAGTGGTAGTCACCGATCTCCACCTCCTCCGGCACAGTGTCCGCCCAGACGAAGCAGATTCGACGCTGGTCATTGTTTCTGATGCTGTGTTGTCCCGCCCGATCACCTTTCAGCGCTTCGAGCCGGTTCCCGGGTGGGACCCTGAGGTCGTCGAGCGACTCTGCCGATCCCACCTGACGAAGTTTGCGCAGCGCGACCCGATGAATCCGCGGATCGAGCGAGCGAGCGCGTTCACGACGCCACAGGCGTTCGGTGTCCTTGGTTGCCGAACGACCGGATCACGCGATCAGAATATACCGCTATGCGTTAATAACGCTAGACGTTAAATCTGAACTCGACCACGTCTCCGTCGGCCATCACGTAGTCCTTGCCCTCCATACGCACCCTGCCGGCGGCCTTGGCGGCAGCCATCGTGCCGGCGGCATCGAGGTCGTCGAAGGACACGATCTCGGCCTTGATGAAGCCCTTCTCGAAGTCGGTGTGGATCACGCCGGCCGCCTTCGGTGCGGTGTCGCCACGGTGGATGGTCCAGGCGCGCGACTCCTTGGGCCCCGCCGTCAGGTAGGTCTGCAGCCCGAGGGTGTGGAAACCGGCGCGGGCCAGCGAACGCAGGCCGGGTTCGTCCTGCCCGATGGAGTCGAGCAGTTCCTGCGCGTCCTCCTCGTCGAGTTCGAGGAGTTCGCTCTCCACCTTGGCGTCGAGGAACACCGCGTCCGCCGGGGCCACCGAATCACGGAGTTCCTGTTTGCGCGCGTCGTCGGTGAGGACGGACTCGTCGGCGTTGAAGACGTAGAGGAACGGCTTGGCGGTCATCAGATGCAGTTCCCGGACCGCCGACAGGTCGAACGAATCCTTCTGGGAGAACAGCGTCTTGCCCTCGTTCAGGATCTCCTGGGCCTTCTGCGCAGCCGCGACCGTCTCGGCGAGGTCCTTGTTTTTGCGGGCATCCTTCTCCATCCGCGGCAGCGCCTTCTCGATCGTCTGCAGGTCGGCGAGGATCAGTTCGGTCTCGATGATGCCGATGTCGGCGAGCGGATCGACGCGGCCGTCCACGTGCACGACGTCATCGTCGGCGAAGACGCGCACCACTTGGCAGATGGCGTCGGCCTCGCGGATGTTGGCGAGGAACTGGTTGCCCATCCCCTCCCCCTCAGACGCCCCCTTGACGATGCCGGCGATGTCGACGAACGACACCGTGGCGGGCAGGATGCGCTCGCTGGAATGGATCTCGGCCAGCCGATTGAGGCGCGGATCGGGCAGTTCGACCACGCCGACGTTGGGTTCGATGGTGGCGAACGGATAGTTGGCCGCCAGCACGTCGTTGCGGGTCAGTGCATTGAACAGGGTCGACTTGCCGACGTTGGGAAGCCCGACGATTCCGAGGGTGAGACTCACGGGCGTCCAGTCTATCGGCATCGGGATCGAACGTCGGCGAGGGCACCGACGGGACTCGCACCCGCACCGCGATTCCCTTGGCGGGATTGCGGGTTCTGTCGGCGCTACTTCTCGGTGGAGGTGCCCGGATCGTCGATGGGCGCGTCATCGGCGGGTTCGTCGTCGGGGACGCCGACGTGCGCGGTGACCGGCGTGCTGTGCGGCGGCAGGGCCTCGCCGGCACGTTCGGCAATCTGCTCGTTGAGATAGCGCAGCACCACGGCCAGTGCCGCGGCGGCGGGCACCGCGAGAAACGCGCCAGTGATACCGAAGAGGGTGCCGCCCAGGGTCACCGACAGCAGCACGATCACCGCATGCAGATCCATCGACTTCGACTGCAGCCACGGCTGCAGCACATTCCCCTCGAGCTGCTGCACCGCCAGGATGATGCCGAGCACGATGAGCGCGGTGGTCAATCCGTTGGACACCAGCGCGATCAACACCGCCAGCGCGCCGGCCACGAACGCACCGACGATCGGGATGAAGCCGCCGAGGAACGTGATCACCATCAGCACCGCGGCGAGCGGTACACCGAGGATGAACAGCCCGGCACCGATCAGCGCCGCGTCGACGAAACTGACGATCGCCTGCGTGCGGATGAAGCCACCCAGGGTGTTCCACATCCGTAGGAGCACCTCGCCGATGTGTGCGCCCGAGGGCCTGCCGACGGTCCGGTCGAGCCAGGGTAGGAACTTCGGACCGTCTTTGAGGAAGAAGAACACCAGGATCAACGTGGTGAACAGGGTGACGAGAATAGACGTCGCGGTCCCGACGCCGCTGAACACACCGGCAGCGATCGTGGACGCGCTCGATTGCAGTCGCTGGACCACCGTGTCGACGATGTTGTTGAGCTGCTCGTCCTGGACGTTGAACGGTGGACCCTGAACCCAGTCCTGCAGCTGCCGCACACCGCCGGTGGCGCGAGATGCGAATTCGGGCGCCTGATCCACGATCGACGGCACGATCAGACTGATCACGCCGGCCAGCACCCCGAGTCCGAGCAACATCATCACCAGCGCGGCAACCACTCCCGGGACACCGCGATTGCGCATCCAACGCGCCGGCGGCCACAGCACCGTGGAGACGATGATCGCGAAGAGCACCGGCAGCAGGATCACCCAGAGCTTGCCGATCACCCAGAGCAGTACCCAGAACGCCGCGACGACCAACACGAACTGCAGGCTCACGATCGACGTGGAGCGCAGTCCTGCCAACACGACCTGGACCCGGGTGGGATGCGACTGCGCCGGTAGCGTCGAGGTGGCGGAGTGCGTTGCGTCGGGATCGGGCGCACCCGATTCATCTGTCACGCCCAAATGGTCACACACTTGCCGGGCACACGACATGAACCGATGACCAAGAGTCGCACCGCGCCGCGTTCCCGTGCACCCTCCGGGCGTGGATCAGTGTCGCTTCAGTTTGCGCTCGAGGTACTTGACGAGTTCGTTCATCGCCTCGAGTTCCACGATGAGCGGCGACGGCGGTGGGAGCGCACCGTCCGGGCGGGCAGAGTCGGAACGGGCCGGGTCGTCGTCACAGTGTCCATCGATCGCCGCTTCACGCCGCTCCGGCATGCTTACCCGGGACTGATCACGTCGTGCCCGTTGAGGGCGCACCCGCTCGTGTGATACCTCCTCCCGTGCACATTCGCGTTGGATGGTCTCGGGCCCGTAAAGAGCCATCATGATCTCGAGCCCCCACGCAGGTAGTTCAGCCAAGGCGGGTTCGTGGTCACGTCGTCGTTGACGGCCACCGAACAGAGCGGTCATGAGCCATATCGTGCCAGCATTTGTTATCTGCGTCACTATTTTCTGGTTATTACGATGAACCAGATCGCCATGTCTGATTCCCGCCAGGATCGCACCGCCGACCGTGTCAGAGTGGATGCGTGACCACCACGATCGACTGTGCCGGCGCTCTCGATTTCGACAGCTGCTATCGCGCGGTCTCCGCACGCGACAGCCGGTTCGACGGCCAGTTCTTCATCGCCGTGCACACAACCGGGATCTACTGCCGGCCGTCGTGTCCCGCCCGGACCCCGCACCGACAGAACGTGCACTTCGTGTTGACCGCAGCAGCCGCTCAACAGCAGGGATATCGCGCGTGTCGCCGCTGCGCACCCGATGCCGTGCCCGGCTCACCGCGATGGAACACCCACGCCGACCTCTCCGCGCGGGCCATGCGGCTCATCGCCGACGGCGCCCTCGAACGCGGCGGCGTAGAGGAACTGGCCGCCCGTCTGGGCTACACATCCCGTCACCTCACCCGAGTGCTCACGGCCGAGCTCGGCGCCGGCCCGCTCGCGCTGGCCCGCGCCCACCGTGCGGGCACCGCGCGCGTGCTGATCCAGCGCACCGCAATGTCGATGGCCGACATCGCGTTCGCGTCCGGCTTCCGCAGTGTGCGGCAGTTCAACGACACCATCCGCGACGTTTTCGGTCTCACTCCGTCGCGCATGCGGTCACTGGGCGCGCCCGCGGCCGCCGGCCGCCCGTGCGCCATCGGCGAGGTGTCGCTCCGGCTTGCATATCGACCCCCACTGCACCTGCCGTGGTTACGTTGGTTTCTCGGTGCCCACCTGGTCGCCGGTCTCGAGACCATGTGGACCGGCAGTGACCCGTACGAGTGGCGGCACAGTCGCGCAGTCGACCTTCCACACGGCCCCGCTCTGGCCACCATCGAACCCGCCCCCGCACATGTCAACGTGCGCATCGAGCATCTCGACATGCGGGACCTGGGCGTCGCAGTCAACCGGGTTCGACGACTGCTCGACCTCGATGCCGACCCGCTCAGTACCGACGAGGCACTCGGCGCCGATCCCGACCTGGCCCGCCTGGTACGTACTGCTCCGGGGCTGCGCGTCCCGGGAACCATGGACTCCGCCGAAACTCTGATACGCACGATGATCGGGCAACAGATCAGTGTGGCGGCGGCGCGCCGTCATGTGGATCGGTTGGTCGACGAGCTCGGCCGCCCCGCGCCGTGGACATTGCGAGACGACTCGCTTACGGGGGTGGACCTTCGTGACGCTCGCAAGCTCGCTCCTCCAGGACCAGACGACGCCCGCACGCTCACTCCTCAGCGACCAGATGACGCTCGCACGCCCGCTCCTCCGGGACCAGGTGACGCCCGCAGGTTGTTCCCCACGCCGGCGGCGATCGCCGAGCACGGTCACACAGTCCTGGCCGGCCCACGTCGCCGCATCGACGCGATTGTGTCGACTGCAGCCGTGCTCGCCGACAACCGGATCGATCTGCACCCGGGCCGCGGTGCCGCCGACCTCCGCGCGGAGCTGTTGACGCTGCCCGGAATCGGCCCGTGGACCGCCGACTACGTGACGATGCGCGTGACCGGGAACCCCGACATCATGCTCGACCACGATCTCGTGGTGCGACGCGCCGCCGCCGACCTCGACCTGGACCTCCAGCACGGCCACACCGCATGGTCGCCGTGGCGTTCGTATGCGTCGATGCATCTGTGGCGATCCCGATTGTCGGTGTCTGAGCCGATACTGGGTGACCAGACAGCGGACACGTCGATGTTGCCGAAGGATTCCATGCGGCCCCCTCACCGAGATCGCGGATGACGCGATCGATACCCGCTCGGCCGGGCCAACCGGTCGGCACTCTCGAAGGAGCACCATGACCGCAACCATCTCCCCCACCCACTCCGCGACGACGACGGCACGCCGGGCCTCGGTCTCGACCCCCGATGGCACCTTCACGGTGATCGCCGACGACGCCGACCGTGTCCTGGCATCGGGCTGGACCGAGGATGCGGATTACCTGATCGACCTCGTCCATCGATCGATCCGCCCCGTCGCTGTACTGCACACCGAGTCCCTCGGAACCGTCACCGACGCCGTCGACGCCTATTACGCCGGTGAGCCGACGCGACTCGATGCCATCGAGGTCCACCAGCGATCGGGGCCGTTTCTGGGTCGGGCCTGGCCCGTGCTGCGGACGGTCGCCCCCGGCAAACCGGTCAGTTATGCACAACTGGCCGAACTCGCCGGCACCCCCACCGCGATACGCGGCGCGGCGGCCGCCTGTTCGCGCAACGCCGCCGCATTGTTCGTCCCGTGTCACCGGGTGCTGCGCAGCGACGGCTCGCTCGGCGGGTTCCGGTACGGGCTCCCCGTCAAGCGGTCGTTGCTCACGCGCGAGGGATACGCGACGGCCTGAGCGGTTTGTCGTACCCGTCGGCCACGATGGCGGCCATGAACATCTCTGTGGTGGCCGGCGTCATCGCCGGACTGATGGTCGGGCTGGTGATCGGATGGTTGGCGAGTGCGTCACGTTCCACCGCCGCACTCGCCGCCGCCCGCGCCGAACTCGATTCCGTGCGGTCCGCGCAGGATCTGACGGCGCGCGCGCTGTCTTCGGCCTCCGAGGACGCCGCCCGACGTCAGTCCTCGGCCATCGGCGGGCAGGTGGCTCACATCATCGACCCACTGCGCGGTCTGCTGGCACAAATGTCCGAGGAACTGCGCCGAACCGAGCATCACCGGATCAACGCCTACGCAGGTCTCAGCGAACAGGTGCGCGGTATGCATGCAGCGTCGGCACAACTCACCGACCAGACCCGGGCGTTGACGAATGCCCTGCACACGCCGCAGATCCGAGGGCGGTGGGGTGAGGTCCAGCTCGAACGTGTGGTGGAGCTCGCAGGCATGTCCCGGCATTGCGACTTCGCCACGCAGGTGGGTGCCGACGGCACCGCAGGCTCGGTCCGGCCGGATATGGTGGTCCACCTCGCCGGAGGGCGCACCATCGTGGTGGACGCGAAAGTACCGCTGCACGCATATCTCCGTGCTGTCGACACCGACGATCCGGACGAGATCGCGCGGCTGCACACCGAACACGGCCGCGCGTTGCGCAACCACATCACCCAGCTGGCGTCCAAGGCCTACTGGTCGGCCTTCGACAACACGCCGGAGATGGTGGTGCTGTTCGTGCCGAGCGACCCGGTCCTGGAGGCCGCGGTCCGGGCCGAGGGGGACCTGATCGAATTCGGCTTCACCAAGAACGTGGTGCTGACCACTCCTGCCACCCTCGTCGCGCTTCTGCGCACCGTCGCCCTCGGTTGGCGCCACGACGCGATGGCCCGCGACGCGGCGACCATCCACCAACTCGGGACCGAACTGCACCATCGACTCGGCGGGGTGCTCGGCCACCTCGACCGGCTGGGTGGCTCGCTGCGTCGTGCGGTGGAATCGTTCAACTCCACCGTCGGCGCGGTGGACGCACGAGTAGGGGTCACAGCCCGCAAATTGGCCGAACTCGACGCTCTGCAGGGTGAGGCCGAACACACCGGACCGACGCCCATCGACATCACGATTCGCAGCGCTGGAGGCGTGCGGACCAGCGCAGACTCCCCCAACGACGACCAATGGGCAACATCACCCGGCGGTTAACGGATTTCTGCGGTCGACCCGGTACCGTCTAGATGTGTCTTCTGCCCAACAGCGTTCAGCGGTGCCGCTGGATCAGCAGTCCGTGCTGCCCACGGTCCGCGGAGTTCCCTGGTGGGGCGCCGTGTTGGTGGCCACGGTCATTGCCGGCATCGGAGCAGCGATCGACGCGAGCAATACCGACGGGCTCGGTGCCGTGTTCAAGTTCTGCTACCTGGTCGGATGTGTGAGTGCCGCACTGGCCGTCCGGCGCCGGGCCCTGTTCACCGCCGCGGCGCAGCCTCCGTTGATCGCATTCCTCGTCGGGGTCATCACCCTCTACGGGTTGAACGCCGAACAGGCGTCGTCGGGCCTCAAGAGCCTGATCTTCCAGGTGCTGCTGCCGATCGCGAACGACTTCCCGTGGATGGCGCTGACCTTCCTCGTCACGTTGGGTCTGGTGGTGGCCCGCTGGTACCTCACCCGAGATCGAGCCGCAGGCGACAAGAAACGACCCAGCGGCCCGGCGCGGCCCGCTGCTGCCAACGGCGCGAAGAGGTCATCCACCCGGACCGCCGGTCAGAGGCGGAGCAGCGCGAGGGCAGCGAAGGACACAGCCAGGTCGCAGTCCGGAACATCGAAGTCGGCAGCATCGAAGTCGGCAGCATCGAAGTCGGGGGCACGCGAGTCGGGGGCACCCGAGTCGAGCCGACCGGCCCCCGGCACGTCGAACACCACGCAATCGCGTGCGGCGCAATCTCGTGCGTCTCGACCAGGCACTCCGCCGGAAGGCGCCGACCGGTCGCAACGTTCAGCGGCTGCCAAGGCGTCGCGATCGGCAAAGCCCAGCTTGCGTCCGGACGACCCCACCCGTGACAGCGTCAGCCGACCCGACGCCACCGCGCGCACCGAACAGAGCCGGGTCAGCGCTACCGGCCCCACACGCAACGGCCACACACGCAACGGCGCCGTCCCGAACGGACGGCGTTCGACCGCCGGCGCGGTCTTCAGGGCCGGCGCGGGCGAGCAGATCGACGCGGTCGACGAGGTGATCGCGCCGGTGGCCGCACCCGCGCCCGCAACCACCGCGACGGCAGGCGAGGTCGCCGCGCGCGGACGCGTCCGCCCGGCCGCGGACGAGTATCCACGGTACGAATCGGCCACCGGACGAGCCCCGACCGCGCAATATCGGTCCACGCGCGCCCGCAACCGCGGCTGATCGCCGGGTCGGCGTTCAGCCGATCGCAGCAGCCCCCGCACACCACTCGCCGAGCCGGCGCGCCGCCGCGTCGACCACCGATGGCCAGTCCATCGCCGACTCGTCGGCGGCATCGCTGACGATCTTGACCATGCGGCATGGGATGCCGAAATCGGCGGCGACATGTGCCACCGCAGCACCCTCCATGTCCACGAGGTCGGCGTGGCGGGCGAGGACGTCGCGGCGCACCGGATCGGCCACGAATGTGTCGCCCGAGGCCAGCACCGTGCCGTCCCCGTCGGGCAGCTCCCACCGGTCGACCAGCGGGTAGCCCATCGCGCGCAACTCCGTTGCGGATATGTCGTGTTCGATCACGACCGATGGGAAGAAGATGCCGGTGTGTTGGGCGCGCAGCGCACCTGCCGTGCCGATACTGATCAGTTGCCGAATCGGTTGTCGGCCGTCGCGCTCGGCCTCCACCAGCGCCCGGGTCAGCGTGGTCGCCGCGCGCACCTTGCCGATTCCGGTTACGAGCACGCGGGCGTCGGCCGGTAGGTGGTGCGCCTCGGCGCGCGTGGCGGCCACCAGCAGGGTCGAACGATCGAAGGGGTCTGTCGTCACGCAGCAGAACTTAGCGGGCCCGCTGGGCAAGCGCGACACACGTGCGGGCGGCGCGGCCCAACGCGCTGCCGTAGGAGGGACCGTGACCGGCCGCGTGCACGGCCAGCGGGTGCAGTTGATGAAGTGGCACGCGCTGCTCCCATCCCGGCCGCAATGCATGTGTGTCGTGATAGCCGGTGATGACGACGTCGAGATGCGGACAACCGAAGAGCGCCAGCATCGCCAGATCGGTTTCGCGGTGGCCGCCGTGCGCAGCCGGATCGATCAGCACCACACCCGACGAAGTCCAGATGACATTCCCGTTCCACAGATCGCCATGGATACGGGCCGGCGGATCCGTGTCGTCGAAGGCACCGGCGGCGATCAACTCGCAGGCGTGCCGCGTGGCTGCGGCATCGTCGGATCGCAGATTGCCGGCATCGATGGCCGGCGCCAGGTACGGCAGCACTCGTTCCGCGGCGTAGAACTCCCCCCACCGATCATGGGTGTGCGAACTCAGTCGGCGCTCACCGATGTACTGCTTGCCGGTATGCCCGGCGGGCGGCGTGCCGAACCGGGGTGCCCCCGCGTCATGCATGCCGGCCAGCGCGGCGCCGAATTCTCGGGCGGCGTGCACGGTCGGTGGGGAGGAGTCGAGGTGGGCCAACGCGATGAAGTCGTCGCCCACATCGAGGACGTCGACGACCGGACCGCCGCCCTCGCGTAACCATCGCAGACCGGCCGCCTCCGCGCGGAAGAAGTCGCGATCGACGTCGGTACGTTGCTTGCGGTGTGTCGTCGGCATCTACGGTGTCGCGTCGGAGCCGTCGGGGGCGCTGGTACGGGAGCTCGACTCAGGCGAGCTGATCCGGGCCAGACGGTCGAAGCGGTCGTTGGCCACACGCATGACGATCTCGTAGGGCAACGCGAACTTGCGTGCCCACCAGTAGCCGAAGCGGACATCGAACGAGGTGTAGACGAGGAAACGGTTGCGCCGCACACCGGCCAGGATCGCCTGGGCGGCCTTTTCCGGACTCACCGCGACCTTGTGGAAATTCGCCACCGCAGCTTTGACACGAGGATCGGTGCGGTCGACGCCCACGATGTCCACGGTGTCCACCAACGGTGTGTCGACACCGCCCGGGCAGACCAGTGACACGCCGATGCCGTGGCGTCGCAGGTCGAAACGCAGGACCTCCGACATGCCCCGCACCCCGAACTTGCTGGCGCTGTACGCCGCATGCCACGGGAAGGCCAACAGCCCCGCCGCCGACGACACGTTGACCAGGTGCCCACCGGCACCTCGCCGGATCATCTGTGGCACAAAGCTCTCGATGACGTGAATGGGACCCATCAGGTTGACGTCGACCATCGTGCGCCAGTGTCGGTGTTCGAGGTTGTCGACCGTGCCCCACGCGGAGACGCCGGCGATGTTCATCACGACGTCCATCACGCCGACCTCCGCGTCGACCTGACGAGCGAATGTCGACACCCACTGATGATCGGAGATGTCACCGGCCTGGTGATAGACGACCTCGCCACCGGAGGTGTTGATGCGCTTGACCACGTCGTCGAGCGCATCGGCGTGCAGGTCGGTCAGCACCAGCTGTGCACCGTCGCGGGCGGCCGCTTCGGCGGTGGCGCGCCCGATCCCGCTGGCGGCACCGGTGATCAGGACCGTCCGGCCGCCGAGCGTGGGTACCGGCGTCTTCATCACGAGCAGGTCCTTGATCCCCATGGCCCCACCATAGTTGCGGTGCGCCGTCGCGGGTGGGACCTGCGAGGATCTGGGTGCGGGGCGTCAGCCGACCGGCAGATCGCCGTCGAAGAGGCCGTAGACGATCGTCAGCATCGCCTTGAGGACCTGCGCGGAGACGTCCTGTCCCTCGCCGAGCAGCAACTGCACCACCTCGGCGGGGTCCTCGGTGGCGAGCAACTGCTGCACGAACGGGATGACGATCTCCAGTCCCTGCTCGCCGTCGGTCGGCTCCGGGGTGGTGCTGGTCGGCGAGGCCGTGGCCCCGGGCGCAGCACCGGTCGCCGCCGGCGGATCGGCCGGTGTGGTGGCGGCGCCGCGCACATAGTTGAGGATGCCGTCGGTGATGGCCATCGCGTACTTGAGCTGGCCGTCCTTGCCCGACAGCGCCGCAGCCTCTTGGGGATTGGACAGATTGCCCATCTCGACGAAGACCGCGGGCACCTTGGTCAGGTTGACCGCCGCAATGTCCGACCGCGTCTGCAGGCCGTTGTCGACCCCGGCGTAGTTCGCGGCCGGGAAACCTGCCTTGACGAAGGCGTCACGCATGGTTTCCGACGCCTTGCGCCCTTCACCGCCCTGAACCCGGTTGACGGTGGCGTCCGGCACCGGCAGTGACGGCACGATCATGTGGAAGCCTTTTTTCGAGGCGTCCGCGCCGGCGGTGGTCGAGTCGGCGTGGAGACTGACCGCGACGGCCGCACCCGACCGACTCGCGGCATCAGCACGCTCGTCGATACAGCCGCCCCACCCGGTGTCGTCGGGCCGGCTCAGCACGACCCGCGCCCCCTGGCTCTCCAGACCCGCCTTGACGAGCTGCCCGATATCCCAGTTGACGGTGTGCTCCCGGGCGCCGTTCACCCCGGTGGCGCCGCTGGTCTGGCAGTCCTTCTTACCGCCCCTGCCGTCGGGCACCTGCGCGTTCAGGTCGTGTCCGGCAGCGCTGCCCTGGTGCCCCGGATCGAGGAAGACCGTTTTGCCGGCCAGCGCGTTGCCGGTCGGCGCGGGAGCAGGTGCTGCCGAAGCCACTGGGGTCGTCGCCGACACGGCGCCGGCGGTCAGTGCCAGCGCCGACATCGCGGCGACGACGAGTCGACGCCGACGACGCGGTGTGGCCCGCCGGACGGCGGTCGGGCGGGACGTGATCTCGGGGTATGTCATGCGTTGCTGGGTCATCGCTACATCGGGCGTCGGCCGGCCGAGACCGGGAACCGCCGCCACACTCCTTCCAAGACGCAACACTGGCCACATCAGTCACAGTTGTAACAAGTGAAACAGTCTGTCGTCCAGATGGGAAATCCGCGACCTGGGCTGACCGCAAACCGTTAGTGAGCTGTGACCAGGTGCCGGGTGACACTGAGGATGCCGTTGGGGTCGGGTTGCCCGTCGTCGACGAGTGCTTGCAGACGACGATCGACCAGGTCGGCGTCCATGTCGGTACCGATGGCGACCAGGGTCGACACCCTCGGCCGACCACCCCAGGTCTCGCGCTGCACGCGGACGAATCCGCCCACCGCGTGCACGACGAACCGCTGTCGGTGACCGGGAACGTCGAACGACACCACCCCTTTGATCCGGTAGCAGCCGGCCGGTGGTCGTTCCAGGAATTCGGCGAGCCGACGCGGCTGCAACGGCGCCTCGGAAGTGAACTCCACCGAGGTGAACGCGTCGTGAAGGTGTCCGTGCCGGCCAGCGTCGTCATGGGCACGTGGCTCGTGTGCACACTCGTCGAGCAGTTCGTCGAGGGTCAGTTGCCGACTGCGCACCCGGTCGTCCTCGACGTCTCGCGGGAGCACGTCGAACAACGCGGTCGGGTCGATCCCGCCCTCGGTGGTCACCACCAGCGGTGCGGTGTCGTTGACAGCCCGTATGTCGGCCCGGATCCGGGTGAGTTCGTCGTCACCGACCAGGTCGGACTTGTTGACCACCACCAGATCGGCGATCTCCACGTGCCGGTCGATCTCCGGATGCCGGGTGCGGAGCGAACTCCCGGAGGCGGCATCGACGAGATACACCAGTCCGCCATAACGCAGTCGCGGGTCGTCGAGTTCGGTCACCATCCGAACCAGCGTGCGGGGTTCTGCAATGCCACTGGCCTCGATCACGATCGCATCGATGGCTGCCCGCGGCCGTAGCAGCCGCGCCAACGCATCCTGCACACCGTCGGCATCGACGGCACAGCACATACACCCGTTCGACAGACTCACAGTGCTGTCGGCCTGACCCGCGATCAACATCGCGTCGACGTTGATCGACCCGAAATCGTTGACCAGTACCCCGATGCGAGCGCCGCCGGAGTTGCGCAGCAGGTGATTGAGCAGCGTGGTCTTACCCGAACCGAGAAAGCCCGCGACCACGATCACAGGCACCGTCGAGCGGGTCACGGGGCCGATCGCTCCACCTCAACGGTGCCCATCTCCTGTCGGCAATCGGCACACAGGACCGCGAGCTCTCGCCCCAGTATGTCGGGATAGTTCGCCACCTCGTTGGTCGGCGACGCACATCGCGCGCAGGTACCGACGATGGCGGCGTGCTCGGAGAAGTCGACGGTCATCCGGCTGTCGAAGACGTAGAGGGAACCCTCCCAGAGGCCGTCGTCACCGAACTCCTCGCCGTAGCGCACGATGCCGCCGTCGAGCTGATAGACCTCGCGAAACCCACGCGCCCGCATCAATCCGCTGAGCACCTCACAGCGCACGCCACCGGTGCAGTAGGTGACGACGGGACGGTCCTTGAGGTGATCGAACCGCCCGCTGTCGAGCAAGGGGACGAAGTCGCGGGTCGTCTGGGCGTCAGTGACCACCGCGCCGGAAAAGCGTCCGATCTCGGCCTCGATGCGATTTCGACCGTCGAAGAACACGACGTCCTCGCCACGTGCGGCCACCAGGTCGTGGACGTCGCGCGGGGACAAGCGCGCCCCACCGTCGACGACCCCGTCCTCGGCGGTCACCCTGACCTCCTCGGGCACACCGAAGGTGACGATCTCCGGCCGAACCCGGACGCTCAGACGGGGAAAGTCCTCGCCGGTGCCGTCGGACCATTTCATGTCCGCGGCAGCGAAGGCCGGATAGGAGCGGGTGGCCCTCACGTAGCGTTTGACCTGCCTGATGTCGCCACCGACGGTGCCGTTGATGCCGTGAGGTGACACGATGATCCTGCCGCGCAGGCCGTGTTGCTCACACAGCGCCTGCTGCCAGAGACGAATCGCCTCCGGGTCGGCCAGCGGGGTGAATTGGTAGAACAACACGATCTTGGGGGTCGACACAATGCAAGGGTACGGACACCTGCGCCGCAGCTCGCTACAGCTGCCCGGCACCCTCGTTCTCGGCGCATTCATGCTTGCATCGGCCACCGGATGCGAAATCTCTGCCGACACCGGTCCGTCGGAGATCGTCTTGCCACCGACCGACGTGTTGTCGACCCAATCGGAAACCAGCATCGCGACCACAAGTGCCACGCCTCTTGTCGAGGACACCGCCGGCCCGCCGCTGCCCGATTGGACGATCGGTCGACTGATAGCCCTTGCGCCCCGCGTGGACAATGCCAAGTATCACCAAGGGTCCCAAACACCGGATTCCGCACTCGAGGACACTTCCGGCTTTCACTTCTCACCCCCGGACCGCAGTGTGAACTGCTCGACGATAGCCGCGGACACCGCGACGTTGGCGTGCCGACTGAACACAGAAATCCCGAACTCGGCCGCAGCGGTCACTCCTGACGGGTGCGACGGCGAGAACAATCTGATCGCTCTGACTCCACAAGGAACAGACCTGGCAGCCTGTTCCGACCGCAATCCGGTTCTCTACCGGAGCACAATCGTCGACTACGGTCACACGATTTCGATTTCGAGATTTTCCTGTCTCGTCGAGACCGCGGGCATGTTCTGCGTCGAATCCCGCTCGGACAATGGATTCGCAGTCACTCCAACGGGTTTGACGGAAATCGAGGCGTCAGATCGAGCGCCTGCAGAACTTCTCGGTATACCCGAATCACGCGCCGGGTCCGCGTCGGCCACACCTGACACGGACGGTGATACACCGATGGACTCGACGACGTCGCCCCGCGTGGTCCCGACCCCCTGACCGCGCCGGTGGTAATGTCCGCAGCGATTATTCACATACATCTGAGAATGTGGGCGTTTCTCAGGGACCGCTTATTTTCTGACCGCTAGTATGTGACCATCGAAGAATGCGCAACAATGCTGCGCGGGACAGTCATCGGCACGTTGGTCATCCAATCCACCCGAGGACACATTGTCACGACGAGGAAAGACGGAGTTCACTATGGCGAAGAAAGAAATCGTCCAGGTCATCGACGACATCGACGGTAAGGTTCTCGAGGAGTACGAGACCGTGCGGTGGTCACTCGATGGAAAGACCTACGAATTCGACACATCGGCAAAGCACGCGGCACAGTTCCGTGATTCGCTGGCCAAATACATCTCTGTTTCCCGGGTCACCTCGGCAGCACGCGGCGTAAAACGTGCAGCTCCGGTGTCGGCCGGACGCAGCAAAGAGCAGACGAAGGCAATCCGTGATTGGGCGACGCAGAATGGATACGAGGTCAGCGATCGCGGCCGCATCCCGCTCAATGTCATCGAGGCTTTCGAAGCAGCGCACTGACATATCCCGACCCGCACTACCGCCGGCGCCACCGATGGGGCGTCGGCGGTAGTGCGTTGAGGTCCGACTCGCAGCCGCGAGCAGCACCACACTGGGATTCTAAATGACAACGATTATCGTTTACGATAGAGCGATGAAGGTACGCAACTCAGTCCGATCCCTCAAGAAGCGCCCCGGGGCCCAGGTGGTCCGCCGACGGGGACGAGTGTTCGTCATCAACAAGAAGGAACCCCGGTTCAAGGCTCGCCAGGGCTGAGTCCGACGGTCCTCACCCCAAGGTCCCGCGGACGAGTCGATCGGCGAAGTCGGGGTGCGCGCCGAGCCATTCGACGACGGCGCCGTCGGGGTCGGACCGATCGTGACGTGCGACCATCAGGTACTCGAGATCGGTGAGTTCGGCATCCGACAGGATGAGATTGGCGAACATCTGCGCGGCCTTCGGTGCGGTGCCTGCGAATCCCTCCGTGGCGAAGCTCCAGATTCCCTCGGTGCCGCCCAACGCGCCCAGTGGATCATCGAGGTCGCGGATGTCGAACTCCGCGTAGGCCCAGTGCGGCCGCCAGAGCGTCACCGCTATGTTGCGTTCATCGACGATCGCCTGCTGCAGGGACCCGAGCATGTCCGCCGTCGAGGAACTGCGAAAGGTCAGATCGCCCAGACCATATTCCGGGATGGCCCGGTCGGTGACCAGCAATGTCTCACCGGCGCCTGGCTCGATGCCGACCAACGTGTCGTCGTAGGCATCGCTCATGTCCTTCAGATCGGCAATCGACCGGGCCGGAGACGAACTGTTCACCGCGATGGTCAAGGTCGCGTCGTCGTACCAGCAGCCCAGCGATTCCAGCTGGGCTCCGTGTCGATTGACATAGGAACTATGCGTCGTCGGCAACCAGACGTCGGGGATGACGTCGATGTCCCCGTGTGCCGTCGCCGAGAACCCGGCCTGCACGTCCACCGTCTTCACCTGTACGCCGTAGCCGTTCGTCGCGAGGACGTTTTTCATCAGGTAAGCGGCAGCGACAGATTCGTCCCAACCGACGAACGCGCCGATGATGATGTCGCGATCCCCCACCGGCTCCGCCGTCGCATCGGCGATGCGGTCGGACACCGAGCACGACGAGAACCTGCTTGCCACATCGTCTTCCGGACCGCCACCGCATGCGGCCAAGGTCAACGTCGCGACCACCACACCCGCGACGGCTCGCCACCACCTTCGTCGCACCATCGCGTCCCACCTCGGGTCACCAGTGGCCGGAGCCGTCAGTATCCATGGGGCACTCCCGATGCTGAGTTGGCCTCGAATGCCAACGGTCACATGGTACCCCCGCAGCGAGACCGGCCGCTCCCGTCTCGCCGCAGGCAATCAGCTGCCCGCACCGCGCGTACGGCCTAACCTGAACCCATGATCACCGCCATGCACACGTTGATCTACTGCGATGACCCCGAGGCCGCACGCGCCTTCTTCCGCGATGTGCTCGGATTCCCCTACGCCGACACCGGCGGGGGCTGGTTGATCTTCCGGACCGGCCCCAGCGAGTTGGGCGCACATCCGAGCTCGTGGGAGTACCAGGGCACGACCGGCGGCACCGATCAGCGCTTCGACGTCTCCTTCATGTGCGACGACCTCGCCACGACCATGGCCGACCTGTCGGCGAAAGGCGCACAGTTCGTCGGCGAACCCGTCGACGAACCGTGGGGTGTGACCATCGGCGTCACGGTGCCCGGCGCAGGGCAGATCACGATCTACGAACCGAAGTACGATCCACCCGCCCTCGGGTGAGCGCGAACCTCACGACACCACTCGGTAGCGCAGCATCATGTCGTGGTCTTCGTGATCGAAGATGTGGCAGTGCCAGACATATCCCTGTAGATCCTTGGTCACCATGCCGTGCACCGGCGTGGCTGCGGCGTGGCGGTGCTGTCCCGATGCGGATGGCGCCACCGCATGTCCACCCGACGGCCGGGTCCACGATTGTGTCGGATCGGAGGAGAAGATCGCGTCCGGATCGAACCCGAGCTCGTCGGCCGTCGGGAACCGCACGACAATCGAGGTGACGTGGCCACCGACGGCGTGCACCGTGTCCTTCCAGCCGGCCTCCCACGCGGCCGGACCGCGCATCGGTCCGGCGTAGAACGCGCTCGGATCCGGAGCCCAGCGAGTACCGATCGGAGGTTGCGGATTCGCGGCTTGATACGCGACGGTGCGCAACGGCCGACGCCCCAGGATGCGGAACATGACCAGGTGCAGATGAATCGGATGAGGGTCCGGGGTGATGTTGATGATGTCCCAGCGCTCCGTTGTGCCCGCGCGCGGCTTCTCGATCTGCGGATCGGCGTAGCGCAGATTGTTCAACGACATGATGGCCGGCGGGACGCGCAGCTCGTAGGGCTGCGAGACGCTGACGTGCCGGACCCGCTGTGGTGTCGCGATCGGCGGGATGCGGGCCGGTTGTCCCCGACCGCCGCGCAGCGTCGTCGGTACCGGCCGTCGGTCACCGCGGTCGGCGCCTGCTACGAACCGGCAGAACCGGGACATCACGACCTCACCGAGCATGGCCGCCTGAAACGGTGGTGCCAGGTCGTTGCACAGTTCCACCGTCTCCCCTGGCGCCAGCGAGCTGAAATCGACGAGCAGATCAAAACGCTCCGCCGGCGCCGCGGCGAATGAGCGAGTCCGAACCGGCGCGTTGAGCAGACCGCCCTCGTTGCCGATCACCCAGAACGGCATGCGGTTGGAGAAGAACAGATTCCAGACCGAGAACGACGCCGCGTTGATCAGTCGGAACCGGTACAGCCCGCGATCGACCGTCATCGTCGGCCACACCTTGCCGTTCACCAGACCGCGGTCACCGACCGCGCCACCCTCCCACATACCCTGCGGCACAACCGGTGTCGAGCGCAATGACTGATGCCCGTCCACGCGGAAGATCTTCTCCTGCAGAATCAACGGGATCTCGTGTTCGCCGGCCGGCAGGCCCAGCGGATTGCCCGATGTCCCCGTGTCGTGGCCGTCGCGCAGAAAATACATCCCGGCCAGGCCGGCGTAGACGTTGGCACGCGTGATCGCCATCGCGTGGTCGTGATACCAGAGGTGCCCGGCTTCCTGGCGGTTGGGGAACTCGAACACTGCGGTGCCGTGGTGGGGCAGCATCAGGCGCTCCGGGTTACCGTCGAACTCCGGCGGAGTGACCCCGCCGTGCAGGTGCATCGAGGTGACGGGTTGGCCTCGATAGCGTTCGGTCACTCCGTGCAGCGAGGTGTCCAGATCCGCCGCGAAGATGTGTTCGGCGAGTTCGCTGCGATAGTGCACAGTGGTCTGCTCACCGACATACGCCTCGACGGTGGGGCCCAGGTATGGCTCGTCGTTGTAGGCCATCGTCGGCACCCTCGGCTGATCCCGGTGGAATCTGGTGCTCGTGGTGCGCGCGACGATCTCGATCGGCTGCGTCGGCGATGAGGTGATGGTGCTCGGCACCGACATTTCGTCGACGTACTTGACCATCTCCGGCGAATGGAAGATGGTGGGCAGCTTGATCGGTGGCGCCGGATCGGCACCTGCCGGCCCGGCACCGACGCGCCCCACCAACACCCCCGAGGCAGCGGCCGACGCTGCCCCCCACAGGAATCGACGACGATTCATCCTCTGGCCCATTCGGTTCCCCCCTGCTCGGCCACGTCGAGACCGATGAACCATACCATCGGTATGGTGTGGCGCCATCCCGTGTCCGGTCCGCCCGGGCGTTGCCTCGGTCGCGACCATCACCTGCGTCGGTCTGAGAGAATCGACCGACCGATGACCAGCTCCCGCCGCACCAGACGTCTCAGCGCCACCGACTGGGTGGACGCTGCGTTGGCACTGGTCACCTCCGACGGTGCGCATGCGGTCACCATCGCCCGTCTGTGCACGACGCTGAAGGTCACGAAGGGCAGCTTCTACTGGCACTTCGACGACCTCGACGCACTGCGAGAGGCCATGGCGGTGCGCTGGCAGACAATGAACCGTCAACGCGTCGCCGACCTCGAAGCCTTGTCCGAGCTGCCGCCCGACGAGCGTCTCGCCGCGCTGTCGACGATGCTGGTCGGCGACGACCATCTGACGGTGGAGCGCGCCATCCGGAGTTGGGCGCGCAGCAACGACGAGGTCGCGCACACGGTTCGCAGCATCGACGAGGAAATCTTCGCCGCGGTCGATGCCACCCTGCGCGAACTCCAGCTGAGCCCGCGCCGAGCCCGCGTGTTGGCCGGGCTGCTGGTGTACGCCGGAATCGGCTACATCCACGGCCACGAGGGGCTCCCGCGCATTTCTGCGCAGGACGTGCAGCACACACTTCCCGGGCTGTTGTCGTTCACCGCCGGGCAGCAACCGACCGAGACAGACCCGGACGGCTCGCCGGATCACTGAGGCAACAATGCCGAGTTCCCCGCACAACTCGTGGTCCCGCACAGCGCGCATCCGTCGGCGGACGCAGCCGGCTCAGCGCTCGGTGACAACGCCTCCAGCGACATGCCACACGCGATTCGTACGCACTGTGGAGAGCATGCGCCGATCGTGGGTGACCAACAGCAGCGCCCCGTCGTACGACTCGAGCGCGGACTCCAACTGTTCGATTGCCGGGAGGTCGAGGTGGTTGGTGGGCTCGTCGAGCACCAGGACATTGGTGCCGCGGGCCTGAAGCAACGCCAGCGCCGCCCGGGTGCGCTCCCCCGGCGACAGATCGTCCACGCTCCGCCCGACATGGTCGGCTCGCAGTCCGAACTTTGCCAGCAGCGTGCGGACCTCGGCCGAGGTGTACTCCGGCACGAGCTCGCCGAATCGATCGACGAGCGGTGCGGCGCCGGCGAATCGGCCCCGCGCCTGGTCGATCTCGCCGATCGCGACATTGGTGCCGAGCTGCGCGGTGCCCACGTCGGGGCCGATCACGCCGAGCAGCAGTCTCAGCAGGGTCGATTTGCCCGCGCCGTTGGGTCCCGTGATTCCGATGCGGTCGCCGGCATCGACTTGCAACGACACTGGCCCGAGCGTGAAATCGCCGTGTCTGACGACCGCATTGTTCAGCGTCGCCACCACTGAACTCGACCGGGGTGCGGCCCCGATCGTGAACTCGAGAACCCATTCCTTACGCGGCTCGACGACCTCCTCGAGACGTGCGATCCGACTCTCCATCTGCCGGACCTTCTGTGCCTGCTTCTCACTCGACTCGGTCGCCGCGCGGCGTCGGATCTTGTCGTTGTCGGGCGCCTTGCGTATCGCGTTCCGGGTGCCCTGGGAGGACCACTCACGTTGGGTCCTCGCGCGCGCCACCAGGTCCGCCTTCTTCTCGGCGTACTCCTCGTACTCCTCGCGCCGATGCCGCCGTGCGACCTCACGCTCTTCCAGGTAGCTCTCGTATCCGCCGCCGTAGACAGTGTTGGTGTGCTGTGCCAGATCGAGTTCGACGACCCGGGTCACGCTGCGCGCCAAGAATTCCCGATCGTGACTGACCAGCACCACCCCACCCCGCATGCCGCCGACCAGGTCCTCCAGCCTCGCGAGCCCGTCGAGATCGAGATCGTTGGTCGGTTCGTCGAGCAGGACGATGTCGAACCGTGAGCACAGCAGCGCAGCCAAGCCGACCCGCGCGGCCTGGCCACCCGACAGGACGTCCATCAGGACTGCGCCTGGTTCGACGGCGTCGACGTCGAGGCCCAGATCGGCCAGTACGCCGGGCAACCGGTCGTCGAGATCGGCGGCGCCGGTCGCAAGCCAGTGATCGAGTGCGGCGGCGTAGACGTCGGCGGGATCGTCAGGTCCGGGTGATGCTGCCGGATCGTCGGCGAGCGCAGCCGCCGCGACGTCCATCGCCGCAGTGGCCGCGGCGCACCCGGTTCGGCGCGCGACGTACTGCGCGACGGTCTCCCGCGGGACGCGCTCATGCTCTTGCGGCAACCAGCCGACGAAGGCGTCGGCCGGTGATCTCGTCACCGAACCCGCAAGAGGCGCCAGCTCGCCGGCCAGCACCCGTAGCAGCGTCGACTTGCCGGCGCCGTTGGCGCCGACGACCCCGACCACGTCACCCGGTGCGACCGTGAGATCGAGGTGGTCGAACAGCACACGGTGGGCATAGCCGCCGGAGACATCCTTGGCGACGAGAGTGGCGGTCATGGGCACCATCGTCGCACTCGTCGTCGAACACCGAGACCCCGACGGGATCGGCTGCGAACGACTGAACAATCGGTGAACCCCCTTGCCCTTGCCGTCTTACTCGACTCGGATGGATGCATGAGCGACGAGTTGTTCGAACACGAGACCACGACCGAGATGACGCGCGAAGAAGCCGCACAACGTCTGCGCGACCTCGCCGATGCGATTTCGCGCCACAACGAGGTCTCCTACGTCGAGAACAACAAGACCGTGCGGGTCGACATCCCGCCGACGGTGCGGTTGACGGTCGAAATCGAGCGCGGCGACGAGTCCGAGATCGAAATCGAGATCTCGTGGTAGGTGTGGATGGCTGACCAACTCCGATCTGGTCACCGTCGGCGGCGCGGGTCGGGCACATAGGCCAAGACAGGGAGAAGCCCGCTTCGACGATGAAGCGGGCTTCTCCCTGTTTGTGGAGCTAAGGGGACTCGAACCCCTGACCCCCACACTGCCAGTGTGGTGCGCTACCAGCTGCGCCATAGCCCCGTCTTCTGTTGTTCACCCCGTTTCAAGGGCAAAGGCGAAATTACACCATCGCTCCGACTCCGACCAAATCGCCTGGACGGCTACCTGGGACCGGAGTCACCGACCTCAGCCCTGCTCGTTCAGCAGCTGGTCCAGCCAGCCCGTGCCGTCCATGATGCCGTTCACCGGCTCGCCGCCGGACAGCACCGTCGGCGTGGCCACCTGCCCGCCGGTGGCCTTCGCCAGCTGGTTCCGCGACTGTTCGGAGGCCTCCGTCGCCTCGGTCACCCTGGCGCCGTCCGCGACACACTGCTGGGTCTGTGGTGAGGCACCCTGCGCGCCCGCCAGCCGAGCCATGTCCGCGTTGCTGAGGTCGCTGTCCCCGCCTTCTTCCGGTTGATTGGTGAACAGCGCAGTGTGGAATTTCTCGAAGACTTCTTTGTCCTCTCCGGTGCCGACGCATTGGGCGGCCCCGGCGGCCCGCGTCGAGTAGTCGCCGGATGCCGACCTGTCGTCGAGGAAGGTGAGCATGTGGTACCGAACCCGCAGCGACCCGTTGTTGATCGCCTCGGTGATGGCGGTGCCCGACTGCTCCTCGAACTCCTGACAGACCGGGCACATGAAGTCCTCGAACACGTCGATCGTCTGCGGAGCCGAGGGCTCGCCGATGATCAGTGCGGCGTTCTCGCTGAGCACCGCCTCGTCGACGCCGCCGCCGTCGTCTTGACTGTTGTTCCACACCAAACCGCCGACGATGAGGGCCACGATGATCGCCACCGCCACCCCACCGAGGATGTACGTGGTGCGGCTCGACGTCGCGCTCGGCTGGTACTTCGAGTTCGCCGTCGAGGATTTCGGTTTGCGCTTGTCGCTCACCATGCCGACTCTAATGCGGCAGCGATAAGAGCTGTCTGAGTTGGTTCGAGGACTGCGTTGAGCACGCGGCGGTGACGCTCAAACCAGTACCGAGTCGACCAGTTCCTGGGCTTGCGCCTGCACCGTCGCGAGGTGATCGGCGCCCTTGAACGACTCCGCGTAGATCTTGTAGACGTCCTCGGTGCCCGACGGGCGAGCGGCGAACCACGCGTTCTCCGTGGTCACCTTGAGTCCCCCGATCGGCGCCCCGTTCCCCGGCGCCTCGGTGAGGACGGCCGTGATCGGTTCGCCGGCAAGTTCGGTCGCGCTGACCTGATCGGCGGACAGCTTCCCGAGAAGTGCCTTCTGTGCCCGTGAGGCCGGCGCGTCGACGCGGGCGTAGGCGCTTTCGCCGTAGCGGTCGGCCAGTTCCCGATAGCGCTGCGACGGTGTCTTGCCGGTCGTCGCGAGCATCTCCGATGCCAACAGCGCCAGGATGATCCCGTCCTTGTCGGTCGACCACGGCTTGCCGTCGAAGGTGAGGAACGATGCGCCCGCGCTCTCCTCGCCGCCGAAAGCGATGCTGCCGTCGAGCAGCCCGTCGACGAACCACTTGAAGCCGACGGGGACCTCGAGCAGTTTGCGGTCGATCCCGGCGACGACCCGGTCGATCAACGACGAGCTGACCAGTGTCTTGCCCACCGCCGCCTGCGCACCCCAACCCGGGCGGTGTGTGAACAGGTAGTCGATCGCCACCGCCAGATAGTGATTCGGATTCATCAATCCGCCATCGGGGGTCACGATGCCGTGACGGTCGGAGTCGGCGTCGTTGCCGGTGGCGATGTCGTAGCGCTCACGCGCCGAGATCAGCGACGCCATCGCGTTCGGCGAGGAGCAGTCCATCCTGATCTTGCCGTCGGTGTCCAGCGTCATGAACCGGAACGTCGGATCGACCGTCGGGTTCACCACGGTCAGGTTCGTCAGGTTGTACCGGAACCCGATCTCGGCCCAGTAGCCGACCGACGCGCCACCCAACGGATCGGCACCGATGTGGATGCCGGCATCGCGGATGGCCGACATGTCGACCACCTCCTGTAAGTGATCGACATAGGTTGCGGTGTACGGATATTCGCGGATGAACTCGCTGGTGCGGGCACGTTCGAACGGAATCCGGTTGACGCCGGAGAGATTGTCGGCGAGCAGTTCGTTGGCACGGCGCGCCACCACTGAGGTGATGCTCGTGTCGGCCGGCCCACCGCTGGGTGGGTTGTATTTGAACCCACCGTCGCGCGGCGGGTTGTGCGACGGGGTGACGACGATGCCATCGGCAAGCACACCGGGGTTGGCCTGGTTGAACCGGAGGATGGCGAAACTCACTGCCGGGGTGGGCGTGAACTTCTCGTTCTCGGCGATGTAAACGGTGACCTCGTTGGCGGTGAGTACCTCGAGTGCGCTGCGCCACGCCGGAATCGAAAGCGCATGGGTGTCGAAGCCGATGAACAACGGCCCGGTGATCCCCGCCGATCGACGGTACTCCACGATCGCCTGCGTGGTGGCCAGGATGTGGGCTTCGTTGAACGCCCCGTCGAGGCTGGACCCACGATGACCCGAGGTGCCGAACACCACCTGCTGCATCGGATCGTCGGGGTCGGGCACCCGGTCGTAGTAGGCCCGCTCGACCGCGGCGACGTCGATCAGGTCCTCGGGGAGCGCCGGTGTTCCTGCTCTCGGATGTGCCATGCCGCAATTCTGCCATCGGAACCGATCCGAACGTCGGCATCGTACGAATGATTACTGTGGGCACCGACTCAGCAGGCCCGCCCCAGAGCCCGGACACAGGAGGATCGTCTGGCATGCACGTCGTCGAGGCACGCACCGTCGCACAGGTGCGCCCACCGGCCACCCGGTCGTCCGCCAGAGCCGGCAGCTCGTCGTGCTGAAACGTGATCCGGCGACGTCAGGTTCGGACCGCACCGAGCTGGTGGTCCTGGTGTTGCCGGGCGGAACGGACCGCAGCTACCGGCCGTTCAGCCCACGCCAGCCGTCAGCGCTGCGGATGTACCCGTTCACGTGGTCGATCCGGGCGCGCTTTCGCAACCGGGTACGTGTGCACCAGGTGCGCTACCGCTTCTTCGGATGGAACGGCGCACAGAACTGTCCGGTCCACGACGCCCGCAAGGCACTCGACGATCTGACGCGCGAGCATCCGGGCGTACCGGTGGTCCTCGTCGGCCACTCGATGGGCGGACGGGTGGGTGCGCACCTCGCGGCCGACAGCCGAGTCGTCGGACTGCTCGCACTGGCACCGTGGTGGCAGCATGCCGATTGGCGTCACATCCGCGACGGCGTCCGGGTGGTCGCGGTACACGGCACCGATGACACTCGGACCTTCGCGCGCCGGACCGAGCGAGGTGTGCACGAACTCGACGAACGCGGGGTGGACGCCACCTTCGTCCCCGTGCCCGACGGTAAGCACGCGATGCTCGATCACATCGGTCTCTGGCAGAACGCCGCCCTCGATTTCGTCAGCACCGTCCTGCGCGCACATCACCCCTAGCCCGCGCTGCCAAACAGCGCCCACTCGACGCGAAAGGCCCTCAACGCGCCCACAAACAAAACCCAAGAAAAGCACGAGACCCCCGACCAGGCGGTCGGGGGTCTCGTCGGTGGAGCTGCCGGGAATTGAACCCGGGTCCTCCGTCGCTTCGGTAGGGCTTCTCCGTGTGCAGTTCGCTATGCCTCTACTTGGATCTCCCGGTCACGCGAACAAGCCGAGATGACGATCCCAGTCGCTGTTTGATGTCCCGCTGCCGTCCGCGACCGACGACAGCGGTGAGCTCCCTGAGATGATGCCGGCATCCGGGTGCGGGAGCAGACCCGGGCCGACAGACTAGCCTCGCTGATCAGGCAGCGAGTGCGTAGTCGCGCTGATTCTTATCGGCGCTTAATTGGTTGCTACGACGCTTAACGGTGGTCTCTAGCCTGCACCGACACGCTTCCCCTACCTCGACGCACGCAGTCGAAACCGATCAGCCCCGAGGTAGCACCCGCCGAATTTCGACGAGCACTTCAGTCTAACAACGGCTGCCGACGGTTTCATCCCGGTATCGCCTCAGTGGTGGAAGTGCGACCCCGTGCCCTCCCGCGGCATCGGCGACTCCAGGTTGTCGAGGAAGGCGATCTCGCTCTCGATGTCCCGCAACAGCGCGGCACCGAGATCACGACTCAAACCCGCCCGCACCACGATGCGCTGCAACGTCATGTCGGCGAGGTCATCGGCCATCGGGTAGGCCGGCACCAGCCACCCCTTCATCCGCAATCGGTCCGACAGATCGTAGAGCGTCCACTTGTCGGTATAACCGGGCTTGAGCTTCCACGCGAACACCGGGATGGTGTCACCCTTGCTGACGAGGTCGAACGGCCCCATGTCGCCGATTGCCGCGGACAGATACTGCGCGACGTCGAGCGACTCCTGTTGCACCTGCCGATATCCCTCACGACCCAACCGCAGAAAGTTGTAGTACTGCAACAACACCTGCGCACCGGGCCTCGAGAAGTTCAGCGCGAGCGTTGGCATGTCGCCGCCGAGATAGCTGCAGTGGAACACCATGCTCTCCGGCAACGCCGCGGCATCGCGCCACACGATCCAGCCCAGCCCCGGATACACGAGACCGTATTTGTGGCCGGAGGTGTTGATCGACACCACCCGCGGCACGCGGAAGTCCCACTCCAGATCGGGCTGGCAGAACGGCGCGATCATGGCGCCGGATGCACCGTCGACATGGATCTTGATGTCCAGGCCCGTCGACGCCTGGATCTCGTCGAGTTTCGCCGAGATCTCTTTCACCGGCTCATACAACCCGTTGTAGGTCACCCCGACGATCGCTACCACGCCGATTGTGTTCTCATCCACGTACTTCTCGAGTTCGTGGCCGTCGAAGACGAAATGCTCCTCGCTCACCGGCACCCACCGCGGCTCCACCTCGAAGTAGTTGAGGAACTTCTCCCAGCACACCTGAACGGCGGTCGACAGCACCAGATTCGGTTTCTCGATCGACTTGCCTTCGGCTTTGCGGCGCGTCTGCCAATGCCGCTTGAGCGCCAGGCCACCCAGCATCGCCGCCTCCGACGACCCGATCGTCGACGTCCCGATCGAGTTCTCCACGTCTGGCACATTCCACAGATCGGCGATGATCCGCCAACACCGATCCTCGATCGCGGCGGTCTGCGGATACTCGTCCTTGTCGATCATGTTCTTGTCGTAGGTCTCGGCGTAGAGTCGACGCGCCTCGTCGTCCATCCAGGTCGACACGAAGGTCGCGAGGTTCAGCCGCGCGTTGCCGTCGAGCATGGCCTCGTCGTGCACGATCTGGTATGCCGTCTCGGGCAGACTCATCTGGTCGGGAATCGTGAACTTCGGCAGCTCGGTGGATTCACCGGGGCGGACGAACACCGGGTTGAGGGTGAGGTTCGCGCCGATATTGGTCGTGTGCCGGGCATTGGTGTGTTTGCGGTCGGTCATCGTCAGCTCCTGAGGGTGGCGAAATCGATGAGTCTGCGTGTGTCGACGCGGGTCCACAGTGCCCTGACCTCGCGGCCACATCGGATCATATCGACAACGCCGCGCCCACCGGCTGTTTCGGACAACCGGCGAGGCGTCAGGCGATCTGCAGCAGCACGGTGTCGTTGACCGCGACGTCGACGGTCAGTTCCCCGTTGGCCGCCTGGTATCGCCGACCGGTCCACGCATCGACGGCGCTGACGGTGGCGTCGCCGACCAGACCGAGACTTCCCAGTGAGACCGACATGGCGCGCGGATGATCGGCCCGGTTGGTCAACGAGACGACGAGCCCCTTGTCACCGATGGCGCGGGCCCAGATCTCCGCGTCGTCGTCGACCGGCGCGCCGGCGCTGACCCGATCGTCTTGATCGATCACGATGACCGCGCGGTTGCCCAGCAGGTCGAGCGTCTGCGTCGACATCCGCGTGAGATCGTTACCGGCGATGAGCGGCGCCGCCATCATCGCCCACATCGACATCTGCGTACGCTGCTGGGCCAGGGTGAGGCCGGGGTTGCCGTCCACGCCCACGACGAGCATGTCGGGATCGTTGAACGCCGACGGCCCGACCCGGGACGCGAGCGGCGCCACGGCGTCGACGATGTCGATCACGCCCTGCGCGCCGGAATCGTCGGCGTTGGTCGACCACACAGGGGTGATGTCATTGGTGACGCGGGTCATGGTCGCGACGCCACCCCAATCGAATTCGGCTCCCGGAACCGATTCCGCGACGCCACTGTTGGGGTTGATGCTGTACACCATGGGTCGCCCGGTGTCGCGGATCGCGTCGCGCATCGCGGTGAACGCCGACACCTGGTCGTCATGGTCGGCATTGCTCGAGCACCAGTCGTATTTCAGATAGTCGACCTGCCAGTCGGCGAAGGTCTGGGCGTCGCGGCCCTCGTGGCCGCGACTACCGGTGGCACCCGGGTAGGTACCCAGGAATTGGGTGCAGGTCTTGTCGTCGGCGCCGGCGTACAACCCGAACTTCAGCCCGCGGTCGTGCAGATACTGTCCGAGTGCCGCCATCCCGGACGGGAATCGACGCGGATCGGCCTGCAGCGACCCGTCGTCGGCGCGCTCAGGCGCGGCCCAGCAGTCGTCGACGACGACGTAGCGATACCCGGCGTCACGTAGCCCGGTCACCACCAGCGCGTCGGCCTGCTCGCGGACGATCTGTTCGGTGATATTGCAGCCGAAGGTGTTCCAACTGTTCCACCCCATCGGCGGGGTCACCGGCACACCGTCGATGGCGACTCCGTCACCGCCGATGCGGCCCTCCGGATCGGGGGTGCAGGCGAGGAGACCGAGCATCGCCATCACTACCACAAGCGCGAGTACGACGATGTGGCGACGACGTGGCGACAGGGCCTCGGGCTCCGGATCTCGGGGCACCTTTCACATCCCTTTGACGCGCCGACCGATCTCGCGCTCCACCTCACGCTGCGCCGTCCGGCGCGCGATGTCGTGGCGCTTGTCGTGGGCCTGCTTGCCGCGGGCGAGTGCCAGTTCCACCTTGACCTTGCCGTCGTTGAAGTACATCGACAGCGGCACCAACGTGAGATTGCCGTCGCGGATCTTGCCGATCAGGTTGTCGATCTCACGGCGGTGCAACAGCAGTTTCCGGTTGCGACGCGGAGCGTGGTTGGTCCACGACCCGCTGCCGTATTCGGGGATGTGCACGGCGCGCAGCCAGATCTCGCCGTCGTCGACGGTCGCGAAGGCATCGGCAAGCGATGCCTTGCCACCGCGCAGACTCTTGACCTCGGTCCCCAACAACGCGATACCCGCCTCGTAGGTGTCAAGGATGGTGTAGTTGTGACGCGCCTTGCGGTTGGTCGCGATCACGTTGCGACCCTTCTCCTTCGCCATTCCTGCACCTCCTCCTCGTCCCTATCTCTCCTGCCGATCTCGCCGGCCCCGATCATTCGCGCACATAAACCCGCAGTGTCACATACGAGGTGACACCCGACAGCAGGATTCCGGCCAGGATCAGCCACGGCGACACGAACAGCACGTCGGAGATCCCGATGCGGGCCAGGATGTTCACACCGTACAGATCGCGTAGGGCGTTGTCGAAGAAGAAAACCTTGGCCGCGAACAACCCACCGATCGCGAGGAACGCACCCACCAGCGCGGCGACCACCGCCTCGAGCAGGAACGGCAACTGCGTGTACCAGCGGGTGGCACCGACCAGGCGCATGATCGACACCTCGGTGCGGCGGGTGAACGCCGCGATCTGCACGGTGTTCACGATCAACAGGATCGCCGCCACCGCCAAGACCAGGGCGACCGCGAACGCGGCGTTCCGGGTTCCGTCGAGCACGCTGAAGATGCGCTGCACCAGCTCGCGTTGGTCGAGTGCGCCGTCGACACCGAGATCCTTGCGGTCCTTGTACTTGTCGAGCACCGCGCCGAACTGGGCCGGGTCGGACATCCGTACCTTGAGCGACGCAGGGATGGTGCCCTCGCGGATGTTGTTGGCGATGTCGGGATTGTCCTTGAAGGTCTGTTTGGCGGCCTCGAACGCCTCCTCACGGTCGATGAAGGTGACCGACCCGACGCCCGGCTCGTTCTCGATGTCGGTACGTAGCTCCGCACACGGCGACTCCTGGCAGTTCGGGTCGGCGTCGGAGACGGCGTCGTTGACGAAGAACTGCATCTCGACTCGGTCCAGGAAGATCTGCTGACTTTTGTCGGCCATCTGGATGACCAGCAGGCCACCGCCGAACATGCCCAGGGTGATCGCCGTGGTGAGGATCATGGCGATGGTCATGGTGACGTTGCGTCGGAAACCGTTCAGGACCTCGCTGATGATGAAGTTCGCTCGCATGGGTCTGTGCGCAGTCCTTACCGAAGTCGATGGTGCGAGAGTCGAGGTGCGGGCATTGCCGCGCACGGGGCCGGGCGCGGCAGCGGCGGTCAGCCGATGCCGTACACCCCTTGCGGATCGTTGCGGACCAGGTGGCCGTTGTCGAACTCGAGCACCCGTCGGCGCATGGCGTCGACGATGTGCCGGTCGTGGGTCGCCATGATCACCGTCGTGCCACGCCGGTTCACCCGGTCGAGGACGTCGACGATCTCCTCACTGGTCTCCGGATCGAGGTTTCCGGTCGGTTCGTCGGCGAGCAGCAGCAACGGCCGATTGACGATGGCCCGCGCGATCGCGACACGCTGCATCTCACCGCCGGACAGCTCGTTGGGCATGCGGTCGGCTTTGCCGGACAGTCCGACGTAGTCGAGGACCTCTGGGACGATGCGCCGAGTCGTCGACGGTGACTTGCCGATCACCTCCAACGCGAACGCGACATTGTCGGCCACCGACTTCTGTTGCAGCAGTCGGAAGTCCTGGAAGACGCAGCCGATTGATTGTCGCAGCTTGGGCACCATCCGCCCCTTGAGCGTGTTGACGTGGAAATCTCCCACGTACACCTCGCCCGAGGTGGGCTTGTCCTCTTTCAGGAGCAACCGGAAGAAGGTCGACTTTCCCGAACCCGACGGACCGATCAAAAAGGCGAACTCCCCCTTGTCGACCTCGAGGGTGAGGTCGGTCAAGGCGGGCCGACTGGACGCCTTGTACTTCATCGTGACGTTCTCCAGCTTGATCACGAGAAGCCAGTGTAGCCACGGCCGCTGAGTTCTCCGCTCAGGTTCGGCGCGGCCAGGTCGCGGCTGGTCAGCGCTGCGGAACTGTAGTGGTCTCCGGCGTGCGGCCGAAATTCGGGATCACCACACCGGGTAGTCCCGGCACGGTGCTGCGCGTCTGGGTCCCCGTATCGCCGGTGCCCGAGCCCGGTTCGGGCTCTGTGTCACCATCGGGGCCGTCCACCGAGTCGGTTGTCGTGGTGGTGGTGGTGGTGAGCGAGGTACTCGACGGGGTCGAGGACCAGCTCGGCTCAGGGGTGACGGTGGTGGACACCGACGTGCGGGCCGGTGCAGCGGGCGGCTGGACCACCCCGTAGCGCTGCGAGGTGTAGCCGTACAGGATGCTCGAGCCGAGGAACGCGATCAGCAGAACCGCGGTGCTCGTTCGCAGGCGGGTCTTGTAGACGTGTCCCCAGTCCCGGAAGCGTTCCGGGATGATGGGGCGGGGCTCGTCGGCGCCATCTCGCTTGCCTCCCGGATCGGTCCCCGCACCGTCGCGCGTCGCGGGCTCTTTCTCGGATTCGTCGTCGGGCCGATCAGCCATTGCGATCACGCCCCTTGCCGGCCTCGTCGGCCATCGTCGCGGGCGGTCCGCCGCCGGCCTGGACACCCACGGGTGCGACGGTGATGCCCTCGCTTGCTAGCGCGCGCACGATGTCAATGCGCAACGCCCGGCTGACGTCGAACTGTTTGCCGGGTAGCGTGCGGGCGACCATCCGGACCGTGATCGAGTCGAGTTCGAGGTCGATGACGCCGAGCGGTGACGGCGAGTCGAGCAGGAGATCGTGCCAGCGTGGTTGCTCGTAGAATGCATCTCCGACGCGGTCGAGGACCTCGTTGACCATCGCGATGTCCGCGTCGGCCGGCACGGGCACGTCGACCACGGCGCGCGCCCAATCCTTGGACAGGTTGGTGGCCTTGACGATCTGCCCGTTGGGCACCGTGATGACCTCACCCTCGGAGGTACGTAGTTTGGTGACGCGCAGCGTGACATCCTCGACCGTGCCCTCGGCCTGACCGTTGGCCGACACGGTGAGAACCACCACGTCGCCGTACCCGTACTGCTTCTCGGCGACGACGAAGAATCCGGCGAGGATGTCCTGCACGATGCGCTGCGCACCGAAGCCCAGCGCCGCACCGAGCACGGCACCCGGTCCCGCCAGGCCGGTGATGGGTACCCCGAAGATCACCATGATGCGCACGATCACGATGATCGCGACGATCACGATGAGCGTCCACGCCACCACATCCACCAGTGCGCGCCGATGTTTGGCGTCCTCGGTCTGGACGATGAGGTCACTGGAGTCAAATTGGGTCTTGAGCCGGGCGGCATAGCCGTCGGCACCCCACCGGATGCACCGGATGACGAGCAGTCCACCGAGAATCCAGATGAGGATCTCCAGACCGTCGGTGGCTGCCCAGACATAGAAGCGCCCGAGCACCGCTTCGGTTGCGCCGGGAGCGAATGCCAACGGCGTCACAACGGCCGCCATGTCAGGCGTCGGCAGCAGCCATACGCCAGCGGATACCGGCTTCGATGAACTTGTCGATCTCCCCGTCGAGGATGGCGGTGGGGTTGTTGTCCTCCACGTTGGTGCGCAGGTCCTTCACCATCTGATACGGATGCAACACGTACGAACGCATCTGATTCCCCCAGCTCGAGCCACCGTCGCCCTTGAGCGCATCGAGTTCTGCGCGCTCCTCCTGGCGCTTACGTTCGAGAAGTTTGGCCTGCAGCACGCGCATGGCCGACGCCTTGTTCTGCAGCTGACTCTTCTCGTTCTGACAGGTTACGACGATGCCGGTGGGTATGTGGGTCAGCCGGACCGCGGAGTCGGTGGTGTTGACAGACTGACCACCGGGGCCCGAGGAGCGATACACGTCGACCTTCACGTCGTTCTCGTCGACGTCGATGTGGTCGGTCGTCTCGACCACGGGGAGCACCTCGACCTCGGCGAATGACGTCTGCCGGCGGCCCTGGTTGTCGAACGGGCTGATGCGCACCAGCCGGTGGGTGCCCTGCTCCACCGAGAGCGTGCCATACATGTACGGCGCCTTCACCGTGAAGGTGGCGCTCTTGATGCCGGCTTCTTCGGCGTAGGAGGTGTCGTAGACCTCCACTCCGTAGTTGTGCTTCTCGGCCCAGCGGATGTACATCCGCATCAGCATCTGCGCCCAGTCCGCCGCGTCGACGCCACCGGCACCGGATCGGATGTTGACCAACGCGTCACGTTGGTCGTACTCGCCGGCCAGCATTGTCTTGACCTCCATGGCCTCGACGTCGGCCTTCAGTGACGCCCGCTCGGCGTCCGCATCGGCCAGCGCGGCGGTCTGGTCGTCACCCTCCTCGGCCTCCGCCAGCTCGTAGTGCACCGGCAGGTCGTCGAGCCGCTGACGCAACTCGGTGACCCGTCGATACTCCGTCTGGGCGTGCGAGAGCTCGCTGGTCACCCGCTGCGCGTGGTCCTGGTCGTTCCACAGGTCTGGATCGGAGGCCTGCATCTCCAGCTCGTCGATCCGACGGCGCAGCTCGTCGAGGTCGAGCACCTTCTCGACCGTGGTCAAGATGGTGCCGATGGATTCGAGGTCTGCGGTTACGTCGGGATGCACGGTCATCAAGACTACCGTCGCGAAACCCGGCCGGGCTGCCCCCCGCCCTCGATCTGTCCCGAACCGCTCAGGCGTTCGGCATCGGACCCGGGTCCTGCGCCGGATCGGCGGGGGGCAGTTCGCCGAACCGCCACGACGAGGTCGCCTTGCCGGGCTTGTACACCACTGGTAGGTCCGCACCGATCTGCGGCCACGGATCCGCGTCACCGAGCACCAGCGTCCCGTAGACCTCGGCGGGCTCGGTCTGCGGACCTACGATCGTGCCGGACACGGTGCAGAACCGCTCTCCTTTGGCGTCCCCTTGGTCCGGACGCTCACTCACGCCGGTGACCGTGAAGGTGCCCTGCACGAACTGCGCCGCGCGCGCACCCGACAGCCCTTGCGGGCTGCGGCCACGCTGCCACTGCACGACGAGCGCCACCAGAACCGCCGCGATGACCACCGTGAAACCGACCGCAAGCAACATGTGCGTCAGCCTACCGGGCGGCGTCGGGCAAATCGGACGTTCGCCGGGTCCGCAGTGAGTGGTCCACGGCTGGGTGGTCGGCAGCCGGGTGGCGCTACCCTACCGGCATGCCACACGACAGCGCTGCCACCGGCCACGGGCTCCCCGACGATCTCGAGCTCGCGTTGTCGTTGGCCGATTCGGCGGATGCGTTGACAATGCAACGCTTCGGGGCGATTGACTTGCGGGTGGACGACAAACCCGATCTGACGCCGGTTTCCGACGCCGATCTGGCCTGCGAGACGATGGTGCGGCAACGCCTCGCTGCGCGTCGCGCCGACGACGCGGTCCTCGGCGAGGAGTTCGGCGGCGACGCGGTACTGCGCGGTCGGCAGTGGGTGGTGGACCCCATCGACGGCACCAAGAACTTCGTCCGCGGCGTGCCGGTGTGGGCCACCCTCATCGCGCTGCTCATCGACGGCCGACCCCGGGTCGGGGTGGTCTCGGCTCCCGCGCTGCGACGACGTTGGTGGGCTGCGGAAGGGCTGGGCGCGTTCACGGTGTTCGACGGGCAAGAGTTCCCGCGTCGGCTGTCGGTGTCGGCGGTCTCGGAACTGTCGTCGGCGAGCCTGGCGTTCTCGAGCCTGTCCGGGTGGGCCGAGCGAGGGATACGCGGTGAGTTCATCGCACTCACCGACCGCGTCTGGCGGGTTCGCGGGTACGGCGACTTCTACAACTACTGCCTGGTCGCCGAGGGCGCCGTCGACGTCGCGGCCGAACCCGAGGTCTCGCTGTGGGACCTCGCCGCACTCGACATCATCGTGCGGGAGGCGGGTGGACGCTTCACCTCACTCGAGGGCGCCGACGGCCCGTCCGGGGGCAGCGCCGTGGCCACCAACGGCCCGTTGCACGGCGCCGTAGTGGAAGCGCTGCGGCCGACGACCCGATAGCGCATATGGGTGATCCTGTCCGTTCGGGGAGTTCTGCGCGCCGCACTCGCGGCCTAACGTCGGGAGAGATGCACAGAGCAGCGCAACACAAAGGAGTGGCGCCATGGCTTTTCCCGCACTCGCGCATGTGGCGGTCACAGTGACCGACCTCGCGAACAGCACCCGGTGGTACGCGGCGCTGTTCGGCGCAGACCCCGTACTCGACGAAGACGAGGAGTCTGGCGACTTCCACCACACGGTGTTCGCCCTCGACGGCGGCATGCTCTTCGGGCTGCACACGCACACATCGGCGGATCCGGATGGTGCATTCGACGAACGCCGCCCCGGCCTCGACCATGTCGCGTTCACCGTGACGGCAGACGATCTCGAGACCTGGACACGGCGGCTCGACGAGCTCGGGATCGCCCACAGCGGCATCAAGCACGCGCACTACGGATCGGGGATCTCGTTCCGCGACCCCGACAACATCGCCCTCGAGTTCTTCGCACCGCCGAGCTGAGATCCGGGGGGGCGGAGCAACCGAATCAGAGTTCGGTTGCCGACTCCTCGTCGAGGACGACGAAGTCGGTGGAAGCCGCCTTCATGTCCGCGAGCCGGCCGTAGTGCACGCCCGAACCGGCGTCGGACAGGATGGCCTGGTGGATAGGAACCGCGACCCGCGGGGCCATGGCACGCAGGTAGTCGACTGATTCGCTGAGTTTCATCCACGGCGCCGCGGACGGCAGGGCGAGGACGTCGATCTTCTCGAACGGGATGTAGAACGAGTCGCCGGGATGCATGAAGCGGCCGGTCATCGACTTGGTGTCGAGTACGTAGGCGACGTTGTCGACCACCGGGATCTCCGGATGGATCACTGCGTGCCGACCGCCGGTGAACCGCGCTGTTACCGGGCCGACCTGAGTGTGCGAACCGGCGTTGGCAATGGTCCACGGACCGGCGACGTTGTCCTCGTTGAGCTGGGTGGCCGTCTGCGGATCGGCGAAGCGCACCGCCTGCGGGTTGGCCGCGATCAGGTCGGGCAGCCGGTTGACGTCGCAATGATCGGGGTGTTGGTGGGTGATGAAGACGGCGTCGAGGTCGGTGAGTCCCTCGAAGCCGTGGGAGAAGTTGCCCGGGTCGAAGAGGATCTTGGTGTCGTCGATCTCCACCAGGACGCACGAATGACCGAAGTGTGTGATCTGCATGCATCCCACTCTGCTCTCCTGCGCAGCCGACGTCACGTCACCGCGGCGGGTCGGTGTCACACCACGAGCAGAGTCACACCACGAGAGGGAAGAGACCCCAACCGAATCCGGCATCGAGTATTCGCACAAGTCCATAGCCCAGCCACACCACGAGCACCGACATCGCAATCCGGCCGGTCAGTACGTGCTGCACCCGCCGCAGAGCACCACCGCCGGTGAGTGCCGTCCACAGCGCGATGGCGGTGACGATCACCGCCACTGCCATGGACAGCGGCCCGAACCAGTTGAACCCGATCGCTCCGACGACGTCTCCGTGTCCGAGGGCCACCCAGCTGCGGGTCAGCCCGCAGCCCGGACACGGCAGACCGGTCAGATGCGCGAAGGGACACACTCCCGGACCGCTCGACAGAGTCGTCGGCGACACCGCGACGGCTGCCCCCATCGCCGCGACCCCGACCGCCGCAACCGCGACGGCGGTCCCCCGACCCCCGCCGGCCTCAGTTCGTCCCCCGGGTATCGCTTCGTCCCCCTGCGGCAGTGGGGGCGCGAAACGATACCCGGGGGATGAACAGCCGGGGCGAACAGTCACCCGACCAGAGTAGTGCGTGACAATTTACTTACCGAGGAGTAAGGTCTGTACTTACTATCGAGTAAGATAGGGGCCGACGCCACACCCGGCACGACCCCGACCGCCCGAGAACAGGCTGGTGAACCATGACCTCACAAACCGAAGCGCGGCATACCGAACCCCGCGATACGTCCGCCGTCGGAAAGAACCCGCATCCACGCAATTTCATCGGCACCGCAATGCGCGTGCTGACGACGGTCACCGGGTCGGAGTTCGCCGAGAAGTACAAGATCCGCGAGCCCCTCAACCGTATCGCCTACCAGGGCACCAAGACCGGCTTCCAGACGCTGGGCGCGGCCAACCGCGCGTTCCAGGCGGCGCAGGGCGGATCGGGTCAGGCCAAGCGGCTGACCACCTCGCCGAAGGGGTACTTCAACCTCACCCCCGACGACGAGCAGCAGATGATCGCCGAGACCGTTCGGGAGTTCGCCACCGAGATCCTGCGACCGGCCGCGTACGACGCCGACAACGCAGCCGCGGCGCCTGAGGACATCCTCAAGCGTTCGGCAGAGCTCGGCATCACCATGATCAACGTGCCCGAGGAGTTCGAGGGCGCCGCCGCCGAGCGCGGCGTGGTCACCAACGCACTGGTGTCCGAGGCGATGGCCTACGGCGACATGGGGCTGGCACTGCCGCTGCTCGCGCCGAGCGGTGTGGCCACCACACTGACGAATTTCGGCACCGACGAGCAGCAGCGCACCTACCTGCCCGACTTCGCCGGTGAGGACGTACCGCAGTCGTCGGTCGTGATCGCCGAACCGAAGCCGTTGTTCGACGCCTTCGACCTGGGCACCAAGGCCACCCGCGTACCCAGCGGGTACCGCCTCAACGGCGTCAAGTCATTCGTCCCGGCGGCCGGGTCATCGGAACTGTTCATCGTGGGTGCACAGCTCGACGGTCGTCCGGCGCTGTTCATCGTCGAGTCCGGCACCAAGGGCCTGATCGTCGAAGCCGACCCGGGAATGGGTGTGCGTGCGGCCGGCATGGGTCGACTGCTGTTGCAGGATGTGGCCGTCCCCGAGTCCGCGCTGCTGGGTGGGGCCGACGGTGAGGCCGCGTTCTCGGCCTACCGCGATGTGGTGCGGCTGTCGCGTCTGGGCTGGTCGGCGTTGGCCGCCGGCACCGCGAAGGCAGTACTCGACTACGTGATCCCCTACGTGAACGAGCGCGAGGCATTCGGCGAGCCGATCTCCAACCGGCAGGCCGTCGCCTTCATGGTGGCCAACATCGCCACCGAGGTCGATTCGATCCGTCTGGTCACCCTGCGTGGCGCCGCCCGCGCCGAGCAGGGCCTGTCGTTCGCCCGCGAGGCGGCACTGGCCCGCAAGCTGACGATCGACAAGGGTCTGCAGATCGGACTCGACGGCGTCCAGCTCCTGGGCGGTCACGGCTTCACCAAGGAGCACCCGGTGGAACGCTGGTACCGCGACCTGCGGGGCGCCGGCATCGGCGAGGGCATCGTCGTCCTGTAAGGGCGCGACGGATTCGGTGAGGAAACCACTATGAACATCAATCTCGAACTCCCCAAGAAACTGAACGCGACGATCGATCAGGCCCATCAGGCCGCGGCGGAGATCTTCCGTCCGATCTCGCGGAAATACGATCTGCGCGAGCACGATTACCCGGTCGAGCTCGACACCTTGGCCAGCCTCTACGACGGCCTTGCCGAGGCAGGCCAGGCAGGCGCAGGCGCCGACGGCGGACGCAGCCAGCAGAAGTCGGACAAACCCCGCCCCGAAGGTGCGGTGGTCAACGGCGGCAACATGCAGTCGGTCATCAACACGATGGAGACATCGTGGGGCGATGTCGGCCTGATGCTGACCATCCCGTATCAGGGCCTGGGCAACGCCGCGATCGCCGCCGTGGCCACAGATGAACAGCTCAAGAGCTTCGGCAAGGTGTGGGCCGCCATGGCCATCACCGAGCCGAGCTTCGGTTCCGACTCCGCAGCCGTGTCGACCACGGCCACCCTCGACGGCGACGAGTACGTACTCAACGGAGAGAAGATCTTCGTCACCGCCGGATCCCGCGCCACCCACATCGTGGTGTGGGCCTCGGTCGACAAGAGCCTCGGACGTGCAGCCATCAAGAGCTTCGTCGTACCGCGCGAGCACCCGGGCGTCGAGGTGGTGCGCCTCGAACACAAACTCGGTATCCGAGTCTCGGATACCGCGGTGATCCGGTTCGAGAACTGCCGCATCCCCAAGGACAACCTGCTCGGCTCACCGGAGGTCGACACCAAGAAGGGCTTCGGCGGTGTCATGCAGACCTTCGACAACACGCGGCCGATGGTCGCGGGTATGGCGGTCGGCGTCGCGCGTGCGGCCCTCGAGGAGCTGCGTCGCATCCTGGAGGAGGCCGGCGTGCAGATTGACTACGACCGCCCTGCCGCCGATCAGCACGCCGCCGCTGCCGAGTTCATTCGGATGGAGTCGGATTTCGAGGCCGCATACCTGCACACGATGCGGGCTGCCTGGATGGCCGACAACAAAGAACCGAATTCGCTCGAGGCATCGATGTCCAAGGCCAAGGCCGGGCGCACCGGCACCGACATCACCAACAAAGTGGTGGAACTGACCGGCACACTGGGCTATTCGGAGCGGCTGCTGGTGGAGAAGTGGGCTCGCGACTCGAAGATCCTCGACATCTTCGAGGGCACCCAGCAGATCCAGCAGCTCATCATCGCCCGTCGCGTGCTCAACAAGAGCAGCGCCGAGCTGAAGTAACGACGAACGTCCCGGGCCGCCCTCCGGTGGTCGAGTAGCCTTCCCTCCGGCAGTTGAGGCCCCCTCACTCCGCCGGTCGAGGCCCCTCACTCAGCTGGTCGAGGCCCCCTCGCTCGGCCGGTCGAGGCCCCCTCCGCCGGACGAGGCCCCCTGCGCCGGTCGAGGCCCCCTCCGCCGGACGAGGCCCCCTGCGCCGGTCGAGGCCCCTCCGCCGGACGAGGACCCTCACTCCGCTGGTCGAGTAGTCCTCGAGCCGCTAGGCGAGAGGGCTTATCGAGACCACCTGCGCCACAACTGGTCCGAGCGCGCCACCTGCTCGCTCGTTCGTCATGATTCGACGTCGGCGGGCACCACCAACAGCGGCGTCTTCCGGTTACCGATCAGCTGCTGCGACACCGACTGCCCCACCAGGGAATCCAGATATGACAGCAATCCGCCTCGTGGGCTCCCGACGACGACCATCAGCGCGCTGTAGCGATCGGCAACGGTGGCCAGCAGCTGCGCCGGGTCGCCGTGACCGCTGTGGTAGGTCCACGACGCTGCGAGACCGTCGAGCAAATCCTTGGCCTCGGCGGCGTCGGACATCAACGTCGCCCGCAGCTGATCACCCCAGTCCGGGGCGTCCGGATCGATTGGTGTGTCGTCGATGTCGACCACATGCACCACATGGACATGTGCATCGAGCCTACGGGCCAGATCCACCGCATAGCGCACGGCAGCCGTGCTGGTCGGCGACCGGTCCCACCCGATCACCAGACTCGCCTGCGCGGGACGCCTCGCGGCGGGCCCTCGGATTCGTCTGCGCAGTGGCGCATCCCCGGGCCGCAGTCCGTAGTCGACGTCATCGTCGCTCATCGCCATCCCTCTCACTCGCCGCGGTGATCACACCGCCCACGCCAGTACCAGACCCGCGGCGCATGCCACCGCGCTGCCCACGACCGAGGCCAGGGCGTTGGCGGCGGCCGACAGCGACCGCCGTTTCTCCGCCAGCCGAACGGTTTCGAAGCTCGCCGTGCTGAAAGTCGTGAATCCACCACAGAATCCGGTACCGACCACCGCTTGCACATCCGAATCGAGGGTGCCGAACATGACGGCGCCGGCGATCAGCCCCAGCAGGAACGAGCCGCTGACGTTGATCACCAGGGTCGCCCACGGAAAGGTCGTCGCCCGCCGGCTCTTGACCGCGCCGTCGAGGACGAATCGCGCACCCGCGCCCAGCGCCCCGGCGGCCATCACGGCCAGGACGATCACGACACCTCCCCTGTCTGTCGACGCAGTGCCGCTCCGGCCACCGCGATTCCCGCCCAGGCGCACACGATGCCGGCGACGACGCTCGCCAGTCCGTATCCCATCGCCAGTGGAACCGCTCCGCGATGCGACAGCAGCGACATCTCCAATGCGAAGCTGCTGTATGTGGTGAAGGAGCCACAGAACCCCGTGCCCAGCAGCAGCCGCCACCGGCGACGCCAACCGGCGTCCTCACCGGACCGCGCCAGCCCCTCGAGGAGGGCCCCGAGCGCGAACGCCCCGATCAGGTTGACCGCGAACGTCCCCCATGGCCATCCGGTGTCGTGGTGGGGCAACAGGTCTTCGACCCAGTAGCGCAATCCCGTTCCGCAGGCACCGCCGAGCAGAACCCAGAGAATCGCCGTCGGCCGCAGATGCAGCGGTCGAACGGTGTCCGGATCTGTTGGTAACTCGGCGTGCGTGTCGGCCGGCAGTTCGTTGGGTGAAGTGTCACCCGAGATGTGATCAGAACCCATGCATCAGCCCCATCCGTCTGTCGGACCAGGAACTATCAGCCGGCGGCGGCGGTTCGGGCCCGTCGTCCACGACGATCGGGTCCGGGCGAGATCCATCACCCAACCGACACCCTACCGTCCACCGCCAGTCATCCGCCCGATCGACCCAACTGGTTCTGACCGACGTCGCACAGGTACCGAGAACGCTGCTGTCGTCTCGCGCCCGGAACCGCGGCTCAGCCGCCGAGTTGCTTGGCGAGATCGGCCAAGACGTCGGGGTCCTCGATCGTCGACGGCACGGTGTACTCCTCGTGGTCGGCGATCTGACGCATCGTCTTGCGCAGGATCTTGCCCGAGCGGGTCTTCGGCAGGGCGGGCACCACGGTCACGTCCCGGAAGGTTGCGACGGCCCCGATCTCGTTGCGCACCATGGCGACCAGCTCGCTGCGTAGGGTGTCGGATTCGATCTCGACGCCGGCCTTGAGTACGACATATCCGCTGGGCCGTTGCCCCTTGAGGTCGTCGTGGATGCCGATGACGGCGCATTCGGCCACGGCCGGATGCGAGGCGACGACCGCTTCGATGCTGCCGGTCGACAATCGGTGTCCGGCAACGTTGATGACGTCGTCGGAGCGACCGAGGACAAAGACGTAGCCATCGGCGTCGACGTACCCGGAATCACCGGTGAGGTAGTACCCGTCGAACGCGGCGAGATAAGACTTGTGGAATCGTTCCTCGTCGTGCCACAGGCCGGCCAGGGTTCCCGGCGGTAGCGGTAGTTCGATGACGATGTTGCCTTCCGCCCCGGGCCCCAGCTTCGTCCCACCGGCGTCGACGATGCCGACCCGATAACCGGGCACGGGCACCGTCGGCGATCCGGCCTTGATCGGCATCGGCTCCAGGCCACGCAGGTTCGCGGCGATCGCCCACCCGGTTTCGGTCTGCCACCAGTGGTCGACCACCGGGACCCCGAGGGTCGCGGTGGCCCACTCGAAGGTGTCCGGGTCCAGACGCTCCCCGGCAGCGAACAGCGTCCGCAGCGTGGAGGTGTCGTACTTGGCGAGTTCGGCGGCGTCCGGATCGGCCTTGCGGATGGCCCGGATCGCAGTGGGCGCGGTGAACAGTGCGGCGACCTGGTGGTCGGCGATGACCCGCCAGAATGCGCCGGCGTCCGGGGTGCCGACCGGCTTGCCCTCGTACATCACGGTCGTCGCACCGACCAGCAGCGGCCCGTACACGATGTAGGAGTGCCCGACCACCCAGCCCACATCGGATGCGGTCCACCACACGTCGCCGGCACCGATGTCGTAGATGTTGCGCATCGACCAGGTCAGCGCGACCGCGTGGCCCCCGTTGTCGCGGACCACGCCCTTCGGTTTTCCGGTGGTGCCCGACGTGTACAGGATGTAGAGCGGGTCGGTCGCCGCCACCGTTGTCGGGCCCGTCGGTTCGGCATCGGCCATCTGGGCGTCCCAGTCCAGCCAGCCGTCGTGGTCGGCCGCGCTGCCCGCGACCTCCTCGCGGTCCTTGACGATCACCGTCGCCGGTGGCGAGGCGCAGAGTTCGAGGGCCTTGGCCACCATCGGTAGGTACTCGACCGTGCGTCCGGGTTCCAGGCCGCCCGACGCCGTCACGATGGCGACGGGTTCGGCGTCGTCGATGCGTGCTGCCAGCTCGGGTGCGGCGAATCCGCCGAACACCACCGAATGCACCGCACCCACGCGCGCGCAGGCGAGCATCGCAATGGCCGCCTCGGGGATCATTGGCAGATAGATCACCACGCGATTGCCCGCCGCGACGCCGCTGGCCGCGAGCACTCCGGCAAACCGCGACACCTCGTCGAGGAGCTCGGCATAGGTATAGGTACGCACCGTCCCCACCATCGCCGAGTCCCAGATCATCGCGGTGCGGTCGCCGTGCCCGGCCGCGACATGCCGGTCGAGCGCGTTGTAGGAGGTGTTGAGGGTGGCATCGGGATACCACCGGTAGAACGGTGCGTCCGAGTCGTCGAGGGCGCGGGTCGGTGGGTTCACCCACTCGACGGCCTGTGCGGCGTCGAGCCAGAAGCCGTCCTGATCGTCGCGTGCCCGCGCGAACGCGTCGCTGTAATGCCCCATCGCCGTCGCATCCCTCTCCGAGTTGTCGGCCGCCGTAACCGTGCCGTGGTCGACTACGACCCTATCGATGTGGTCGTTGCCACGACGTTGGATTGCCGAGTGCGCGGTCAGCGGTCGCTGCGCTGCGACGGAAGGTGGCGATCGTCGCCGGGCTCCGTTCTGACCGCTTCGGTGACCTCGCGCAGAAATGCCCGGACCACCTGTCGGTGTTCGACAGAGAGGTCCGCCACCACACCCATCACGCGACCGATGAGCGGGCCGAAGAACTCCCATCCCATTGCGCGGGCGTCGTCGGTGACCCGCAGAATCACCCGGCGCCGATCGACCGGGTCCCGATGCCGCTCGACGAGCGGTCCCACTCCCTCCCGCCGCGCCGACATCCGGTCGACGAGGGCGGTCACCGACGCCGAGTTCAGCCGCAACCGGTCCCCCAGCCACCCGGGGGTGGCCACCCCACCTTCGCGCTCCCGATCCAGCAACGCGATGAGTGCACGCACATCGGTCGGGTGCATCGCACGCTCCGCCGCGAAGGCAGCCCCCTCCAGGTCGAGTGCGACGGTGAGCTCGCGGATGGCGTGGACGAGCTCGAGATCGGAGTCTGCGACCCGGTCGGGAGTCGATCGATCGGGCACCCTCCCACCTACCGTTTCTCTTGATCAGCGATTATCTTGATGAACAAGCTACCTCAGGGAGGACAACGCATGGCTCAACCGAAGGCGAAAACCGTCGCGGACTTTTCCGCGTCTGCAGCCGGCGCCGCATTTGACGATGCCTATGCGCGCCTCTTGCGGCGCTGGCCGGACGACACGACGACGAGCGAGACCGAGGGTCGGTTCGGCACCACGCACGTGACGACAGCCGGGCAGCCGAGGACAACCGGCGCAGCCGATGCACCTGCGCTCCTGCTTCTGCACGGGGGTGGCGCCACCTCGATGGCGTGGACCGCGTTGGCCGGCCACCTCGCCGGCGGCCATCGGGTGATCGCGCCCGACATCATCGGTGAGCCCGGGCGGAGTCGGAGCACCGGCGACCGGTTCCGCAGCACCGACGACCTCTGTGACTGGATCGACGAGGTACTCGACGACAGCGCAGCGCCCACCGTCGACGTGGTCGCGCACTCCTACGGCGCGATGATCGCACTGGCGTATGCACTTCGGCGTCCCCACCGGGTCCGGCGTCTGGTGCTGCTCGACCCGAACTCATGCTTCGCCGGAATGTCGGCGGCCTATCTGATCCGGGCCTTGCCCGTCCTGCTCCGACCCGACGCCGACCGGCAGCGTCGGTTACTGGTGTGGGAAACCCAGGGCGCCGACCTCGACCCCGATTGGCTCACCGTGACGACCACCGGCGTCGGATCATTTCCGTCGGCCCGGCCCGTCATCCCCCGCCGACCCCGACCACAGGATCTCCGGGCACTCGACGCCCACCGGGTCTCTGTGCTCCTCGCCCCCGACAGCCGGGTGCACGATGTCGCCCAGGTCGCGACGAATGTCCGCGCTGCGCTACCGACTGCGGCAGTGGTCACGTTGCCGGCCGGCACCCATCACACCCTCCCGATGTCGCCGAGCGACCATCTCGAGGCGGCACTCGACGCGGCCTTACGCTGAACTCAGTACAGCCACTTGCGGAACTCGGGTTCGGCGTAGGCCTTCTCGAGTTCGGCCTCGTCGAGTTCGGGCATCAGCGCCTTGGTGAGCTTGGCCGTACTCGGCACGGCGTCGGGTTCCCAGGTCTCCGGGCGCCACAGGTCGGAGCGGAGAAATGCCTTGGCACAGTGGAAGAACACTTCCTCGACGTCGACTTCCAGCGCCAGCAGCGGACGCACTCCCTTGACGGTGAGCGCGTCGAAGTAGTCTCCATCGTCGACGATGCGGGCGGTCCCGTTGATCCGCAACGTGTCTCCCCGTCCCGGGATCAGCGCGACCAGACCCACGTGCGGATTCTGCAGCACGTTCAGATACCCGTCGACGCGGCGGTTACCGGGCCGTTCGGGCAGCGCGACGCGGTGTTCGTCGAGGACGTGCACGATCTTGCCGGCTGGGTCCCCTTTCGGTGAGACGTCCATCCGTCCGGAGGCATCGGAGGTGGCCAGAAACACCATCGGACACGCCGCCAGCCACTCGACATGCACCCGATGCAGGGCGGGCCGAACCTTGTCGATCACCTTCTGATGCGGGTGTCCGACGATCTCGCGCAACTGCTGCTCGGTGGTTATCTGCACCCCACCATGGTCGCACTCAACAGAGTCACCGGATCGCCGAGTCCGCCATCGTGACGCTGGTGTGTACCTCGAGCTGGCCGGTGACGGTGCGGTGCACCGGGCATCGGTCGGCGATCTCACCCATGCGCCGGATCTGGTCGTCGTCGAGCGGGCCGGTCAGGCGGATCTCGCGATCGACGAACTCGATCCGACAGGGACGACCCTGTGCGTCGACGCAGTCCTTCGAGTGGCTTCGACGATGCCGCAACTGGACCGCCACATGTTCCAGCGGCAGACCCTTGCGTTCGGCGTACATGCGCAGCGTCATCGACGTGCACGCGCCCACCGCAGACAACAGCAGGTCATAGGGATTCGGACCGAGGTCGTCGCCCACCCCGAGCGGTTCGTCGGCGACCCAGAAGTGCCGCCCGGCCTGAATGCTCTGGGTGAGATGCCCGCGGTCGGATTCCTCGACGAGCACGGTCCCGCCGGGTGGCGGTTCGGATTCGGGTGCCACGACCGCGGGAAGGTATCGGGATGCCCACGCGGCCAACACGTCGGCGGCGTACTCGGCGTCCGCGTGTTTGCTGAGCAGATGGTCGGCACCGTCGAGCGCGACGAAGCTCTTCGGATGGCGGGCGGCGGTGTAGATGCGACGCGCGTTGTCGATGTCGACGACCTTGTCGAGTGGCGCATGCATCACCAGTAATGCGCGGCCGAGTTCGGGCAGGATCTTCTCGAGGTGCTGTTCATCGGCGTCGGCGAGGAGATCGGCACCCACGGTGAAGGTCCGCCCGGCCAGGGTCACCTCGGCTTTGCCCTGCTCACGGATCCGCCGCAGCGCGTCGTCGGAGAAGACATGCCGGATCTGCCCCGGGTTGAACGGGGCCGCGATCGTGACGACGGCGGTGATGTCGGGCAGACGCGGGGCCGCGGCCAACGCGGCCGCACCACCGAAGCTGTGCCCGATCAGCAGCCGCGGCGCCGCGTGGCGGGCGCCGAGCGCCTCCGACGCGAGGACGAGGTCTTCGACATTGGAGGTGAACGTGGTGTTCGCGAACTCCCCGTCGCTGGCCCCCAGGCCGGTGAAGTCGAACCGCAGCACCCCGAAACCTCGCTCCACCAGGCGTCGACTGATCCGGGACGCGGCCATCACGTCCTTGGAACAGGTGAAGCAGTGTGCGAACAATGCGTAGGCGCGGGGCTCGTCCTCCGGCCGGTCGAGCCGCGCAGCCAATTGCGTACCCGACGATCCGGTGAAGGTGAAGCGCTCGGTCCGAGTCATGGATGCCATCCTGCCCGACGACGTTGTTTACTCGGTCGTGGCGATCCACGTCTGACACCGCGGGCGCACTGCCATGATGGTGTTGGCCTGATGGTTACGCGGCGCGAAAGCAGGTAGGTGCGCATGGTCGACGTCATCACCCACATCACCATCCGACGGCCGGTCGCCGACGTCGCGACCTACGCCCAGGATCCGGCGAACGCCACGCACTGGTACGCCAACATCGAGTCGTCGCGGATGCGCACACCGCCGCCATTGGCGGTCGGCTCACAGATCGCGTTCGTCGCCCACTTCCTGGGCCGCCGACTCGAATACACCTACGACGTCGTGGAGATGGTGCCCGAGCATCGGTTCGTGATGCGGACCAGTGACGGCCCGTTCGAGATGGAGACCACCTACGAGTGGGAGCGGCTGGACACCGAGTCGACGCGGATGTCGCTGCGCAACCGCGGGCAGCCCACCGGCTTCGGAGCCGTCGCCGCCCCGTTCATGGCGTGTGCGATGCGCCGGGCGAACACCAAGGATCTGCGCCGGCTCAAGGCAGTGCTCGAACACTCCGACTGACCCCGCCCAACCGCACCACCGATAGCGGAAAAACATGGTGTGAGCAGTACAAACAGGGTTACGCGGAGCCCCCCGGGCGACTATCGTCAGGACATGGACCAGTCCGCGTTCTACGGGGTCGTCGCCGCGACGAATTTCACCCTGCTCGGGCTGTGGTGGGTGGCGATCAAGGACCGCGGCGACCTCGGCGGAGGAACGAGAGCCGGACGCCGCATGGCCTATCTGGTGTCCCTGCAGTTCGTGATCCCGGCCGCCGTGTCGCTGCTGGCGCAGGTGGCTCCCGAGATCGCCGATGTGTGGCGAGCGGCGTTCACCGTGGCCGGAATCCTGGGCGCTGTCGGCATCACCATGCTGGCCCACCAGTTCGCGCTGCGCACCGACGCGCGGGTGCTGCCGTGGATCTTCGTCTGCGCCGGTGTGCCGCTGTATCTCGCCGTTGTGGTGGTGGCCGTCTGGCCGGGGTTCGCCGACGCGGTGAATCTTGCGCTCACCCCGATCGAACTCGAAGGGCTGTTGTTGAGCCTCATCGTGGTGCTCGGCGTCAACGAGGCGTGGTTCGTCGCGATGACGCCCCGTCGCGGAATGCCGGTGCGCTGACACCGTGGGCGCCTGCAGCCCGCGGACCCGAACAACAAAGAACCCTGCCAGGCTTTGTCCGGCAGGGGTTCTCGTGGTGGTAGCGGGGACAGGATTTGAACCTGCGACCTCTGGGTTATGAGCCCAGCGAGCTACCGAGCTGCTCCACCCCGCGTTGCTGACCCCACTGTACACATCTCCCGCCGCGGGTGAAAATCGCGTCCCGACCGGCGACTGGACATGCGCGCCGAGCCACGTCACTGCCGCCGGCCACGTGTCTCAGAACACAGTTCACTTCATACCCCTAGGGGTATTATCGGAAGTGGAGCGGAAGGGATTCCCACAAAGGAGATGATGGCGATGTTCACCCTCCATCACACCGACCACGGCTATCACGAGGTCGCAGTTCTCGCCTACTTGTTCATGCTTCTCGGCTTCGCCGCGGGCGGCATCTGGATCGTCCTGCTCGCCGAGGCGACGACCGGCGCAGCGGTGACCGGAGTTGCCGCACTCGGCCTCCTCCTGGCTGCGACGACGATCCTGACGGTCATGACCAAGCGGTTGCACCACGACGCCCTGGTTCCCGACAACACCACCGTCGAGGTCGGCCACTACCTTCACGACTACCGGGACTGATGACTCTCGGGTGACCCCAGACATGCGAGAAGGCTCCGGAAGCACACTTCCGGAGCCTTCTCGAGTGGTAGCGGGGACAGGATTTGAACCTGCGACCTCTGGGTTATGAGCCCAGCGAGCTACCGAGCTGCTCCACCCCGCGTTGGTGAACACCACGTTACACACTGGTTTGCCGCGGGTGCAAATCGCTTCCGACGCCCCGTCGCGTTCACATGCCGACAACCAATCCCCCTGTGACACAGGGCACTTTGATCACTGCGGTCGGACTGCCGGAAATGCCGCTAGCTGCCGCGCCAACGGATTCAGGCACACCCGTCGGATCACCCACCGGCACCGATCCGCCTGGCCTTGGTTCTGACCGTCGTCCGGCGTACACCGCCGCCAACAGACCGACGATCGGTGCAGCCGCGGCCCGCACGACCGACAGCGCGTTCAGTATCCGACGACCCGCCCCGACCGGGCCGAAAGTCCCTGTCGGTGCGCCCGCTGCCGGCGCATCGTGAGGGAGACAGAAGGTGTGTTCGAAACAAAGGAGAACCAACCGTGACCAGCCTCGCCTCAGGCAACGCCACCGCATCCGACAATCGTCACCCGATGAGCATCGTCGCATTTCTGCTGGTACTGCTCATCATCCCGGCGCTCGGATTGGCGGTCACGTTCTCCGCCGAGGGCAACACCGGCGGCGCGGTGGCGTCGGGCGTCGCCGGCGCGGCATTCCTGGTCGGCGCTGCCGCCATCTACGCCACAATGGCGCGGCGGCTGGGCCACAGCCCACTCATCCCGGACGACAGCGACGCTGAAAAGCAGCGTTACCTCGCCGAACACCGCCGCTGACGGCTAGCAGAACACCCATCTCAATGTGATAAACATCACAGCGCGGTATCCTGGCCTCACAGATACCGCATACAGCGAGATCGAGGAGGAACGATGGCAACTCATCATCTGCCCCATCACGAGAGCCACGGAAATCATCCGATGAGCGTTCTCGGATATCTGTTGGTGCTCGGCGGGTTCGCCAGCGCCGCCCTGTGGCTGGTCGCGATGGCCGGCGGCAACGTCGTCCCGGCGATCGTGTTCGGGTTGCTGATGATCGGCGCGTTTGCCGGCGCGACCGCCATCTTCATGACCCTGACGCACAGCCACCATCACAGCCCGGTGCTGCCCGACAACACCGAAGCCGAACTCGGTCGGTATCGCCAGCGTTATCGCGGGTGATACGGCGCCTCGCACGCCGCTGAGCTGAGCGGACCCCGCTCGGCTGCCGCGGGCGGACTCGGCTGCCGCGGGCCGACTCGGCTCGCGCGGCTTGTCGACCACCCGCGGGTACCCAGCAGACCCTCGTCAACCCGAACCGCCCGCGTGAACATGGCTCACGCGGGCGGTCGGTTCTCACCAGTTGATGCTGACTAGTTGGGCAGTGCCTCGTAGCGCTGGACGGCCTCGTTCAGCTGGTCGAGGGCTTCGCCGTAGGCGGTGAAGTTCCCCGCGCTCTGCGCCTGCTCCAAAGCGTCGAGAGCCTCGCTGATCGCCTGCAGCGCGGCGTCGCGCTCCGCGGTCGAACCGGTCGCGGGCGGGGTCACCTGCTGTTGCTCGCCGGCCGGCGGCTGCTCGGTCTGCTCTGGCGCCTCCGGCTGCGGGGTGGTCTCCCCGGGAACCAGCGCGGCTCCCTGCGGGTTGATCCCCACCTGCGAGAGCGCACCCGCCGTGGTGGGCGCGTAACCGACCCGATTCTCATACCGGGTGATCACCCGGAACAGGCGCGGATACGTACCCTCACCGCGTGCCTGCGCATACATCGGCACCACGTAGAGGATTCCGCTGTTACCCACCGGCAGCGTCAACAGGTTGCCGAACATGACGTCGACGTTGCCCTGGAAGTTGCGTCGACTCTCGGCGACTCGATCATCCTGCTGCATCGGGTTGAACGCCTGGCGCGGACCATCACGCTGGATGTTGGTCGGAATGGTCTTGACCGTGATCTGACCGTAGTCGGTGGGATCCGACGACACCGTCATGTAGGCACCCAGGATCGGGCGGTTCAGACGGGTCAGCACCGACGTCAGCTGGAAGGACGGCTGACCGTTCTCCGGCGAGGACGCCACGAAGAAGTACGGCGGCTGATCGAGGCCCTGCGCGTCGGCGTCCTCGTTCGTCGGGTCCGACGGCACCGACCAGAAGTCGCTGCCCTCGAAGAACTGCTGCGGGTTGGTGACGTGGTACTTCGTCAGCAACGAACGCTGGATCTTGAACAGATCCTCCGGATAGCGGACGTGATCGGCCAGCGATTCCTGCTGATCGAACTCCGCGCGCGATTTCACGGTCCCGGGGAAGATGTTCATCCACGTCCGCAACACGGGGTCCTGGTCGTCGAACTGATAGAGCGTGACCTCGCCGGTGTAGGCATCAACGGTGGCCTTCACCGAGTTTCGGACGTAGGAGACGCTGCGATTGACCTGGGTGCGTCCGGTCTGGCCCTGGTTCAGTTCCTGCGCGTCGGTCGTGGCCGCCTGCAGGGAGGTGCGCTGCGCGTACGGGTAGTTGTCCAGCGTCGTGTAGCCGTCCACGATCCACTTGATCGACCCGTCCGCCATCACGGCCGGGTAGGTCTTGGAGTCGACGGTCAACCACGGCGCGACCTTCTTGACACGGTCGCGCGGGTCTCGGTCGTAGAGCAGTTTCGAGTTCTCGTTGATCTCACCGGAGAGCAGGAAGTTGCGCTCGGCGAACCGGATCGAATAGAGCAACCGGTTGAAGTAGTTGCCCAGCGACACACCGGCATCGCCCTGGTAGGTGTACGTCGAGTCCTGCGTGTCGTACTCGCGGGACTGGTCGCTGTTGGAACCGACGATCGCGTAGTCGGGGTCGACCTGCGAGATCAGCTCGCCGAAGTAGATACGTGGCTGCGTGACCTTGATCGGCGCCTCGTTCTGATATTCCTCGGTCTGGTAATTCGACAGATCGCTGACGAAGAACACCGGAGAACCGCCACCCTCGACGTCGTCGGAGGCCGGTTGATTGACCCGGTTGGCCGGCGCCGCGACGAAGCCGTTGCCATGGGTGTAGACGAGGTGCTTGTTGAGCCAGTTCGTCTGGTTGCCGACCAGTCGCGCAGGATCGATCTCGCGGACCGCGACCACGAAATCGCGCATCTCGCCGTCGATGTCGTAGCGATCCAATGCCAACTGTGTCGGGAACCCGTAGAAGTTCTGTCGCTGCTGCAACTGCGTGAACGCAGGCGAGACGATGTTCGGGTCCAGGATGCGGATGTTGGACAACGTCGGCGTGTCCGCGTCCACCGACGGCTGGTTGACCGGTTCGGCCGTCCAGTTGGGTTGGGTGGTCACCTGTTCCGGACCTATCCCATAGGCCTGTTCGGTGGCGGTGATGTTTCGCGATATGTACTCGGACTCTTTCTGTGCCGCGTTCGGCTTGACCGAGAACTGCTCCATCGCCAGCGGCCAACCCACGCCGATCACCAACGCGGACAGCAGCATCAACGCGGTCGCCAGCGCCGGTACCCGCAGATCCCGCAGCACGATGCCGGCAAAGAACGCGACCGCGCAGATGATGGCGATGGCCATCAGGATCAGCTTCGACGGCAGCACCGCATTGATGTCGGTGTAGCTGGCGCCGGTGAAGATGTCCTGCTTGCGCTGACTCGAGAGCAACGAGTAACGGTCCAGCCAGTACGCGGCCGCTTTGAGCAGCAGGAAGGTTCCGGCGAGCGCGGCCAGCTGGATACGGGACGCGTTGGAGAACGACGGTCCGTTGCCGTTGGCGCCACCGCCGGTCAGCCGGATGCCCCCGAACAGGTAGTGCGTCAGCAGGTTCGCGAGGAAGGCGATCACCACGATGACGAACAGCAGGTTCAGCACCAGCCTGATGAAAGGCAGGTCGAAGGCGTAGAAACTCACATCGATGCCGAACTGCGGATCGGTGACGCCGAACTGCTCACCATGCAAGAAGGTCTGCACCGTGGCCCACGACCCCTGCGTGACCAGCCCGGCCAGGATGCCGATGATCACGGCCGGAACGATGGCGAACCACCGGGTACGGCCCATCACTGTGCTGCGGTAGCGCGCGAGCGGATCATTGGGTCCCGAGGCCGGCACGAACACCGGACGCGAACGGTACGCCATCGCGATGGCGCCGAAGATCAGCAGCCCGACCACCAGCGTGGTGACCAGGAACAGGATCACGCGGGTCCACATGACCGTCGAGAACACCCGCGTGTATCCGACGTCGGACATCCACAACCAATCGGTGATCAACCCGACCAGACGGGGCCCCACCAGCAACAGCACCAGGATGCCGACGCCGATCCCGATGGCGATCTTGCTTCTGCGCGACAGTGTCGGCATACCAGCCGGCCCGCGAACGCCCACCTGACCCACTCTCCAAAGTTCTCATTCCGGACATCGGCCCGACCGGCGTGGACGCCCGCCTGACTCGTGCACCCAACTGTACTGGTCGGCTCCGGACAACGATCGACTGCGCCACACGGGCGCCGAGTACCGCTTCGTTCCGCGCCATATCGAGATGGCCGTCACGTGCTGCCGGATGTGCACGACACCCCGCCAACGATCGACCGACGCGGTGAGTTCCGCGTCACACCGACGCGAAACGGCAAGATGGGGGCCGTGACCGACGATTCAGGCCCCGCCAGCGACCCCGCCACGCTGTCCGTCGACGATCTCGGTGCCGCCCTGCGCGACATCGTCGAGTTCGTCGACCCGGCGGGATGGGGACAGCCACCGATGCTGTTCGCCCTGGTACCGACCGCGATCCTGGCGGCCTCACAGCCGGGCTTGATCGCCCCCGACGACGACTCCGTCCTGAGTCCGATCGCACAGGAACCCTTCCCCCGCGACACAACCGCCGACGTTGCGGCGGTGGCCTCCCGAGCAGACGAGGCGACATCCGGGGACACCGACCGCTCAAAGACCGACCTGACGGCCGATATCGAACGAGCACTGGCCACCACGAGTTGGCCTGCCGCGGTCGCCGGAGCGGCGTTGATCCAGGAGATCGTCGTCCTGCCGCCCGAGGCCGAGGGCACCGACACCCTCTCGGGAGCAGCCGCGCACCCCGAACGCCGGGTGGCCCGCCTCATCGTCGGCGCGCTGCGCTCTGGGACCACCCTGGGTCTGCTGCATCTACGTCCGGACCCCGCTGCCGACGTCACCGATGGCGACATCGAACTGCTCACCCGCCACGACCTCGCCGCCGACCTGCGGACCGCGCTCGCGCACACCTTCGACGAGAGCTGATCGCCACTCCACTCCGTGCGGAGCCGGCGACGATTCGCATCAGACGTCGATTCGTATCAGTAGTCGGCGTCGACGGCGCCGACCCGTCAGATGGGGAACCCTGTCGATCTCAGCAATGCGGCGCCGACCGGCCGGCACCGATCGCGTCCAACGCGTCGACCGCACCGTCCAGGTTCGCCACCTTGACCAGGGTGAGACCGTCGGGCGCATCGGATACGGCTTCGGCACAGTTGCGTTCGGGAACCAGGAACACCGATGCACCGGCGTCGCGCGCCGCCCGGGTCTTGTGGGTGATTCCGCCGATCGGGCCCACCACCCCATCCTCGGTGATGGTGCCCGTGCCGGCGATGAAGTCGCCGTGGGTCAGCTCTCCCGGGCTCAGACGGTCGATCACAGCGAGCGTCAACATCATCCCGGCCGACGGACCACCGATGTCGCCGACGTTGTAGGAGATCTTCAACGCCGGGTCGGCATTGACCACCTCCGGGGTGACACCGAGGTAGCCGACCTCCGGGTCGTCGGGCCGAGCGCCCAAGGTGACCGTCACCGACTGCCGCTGTCCGCCCCGATCGATGGCGATGGGCACCGAGTCGCCGGGTGCACGGGACATCACCGCCTCCTGCATCTGCGCGGTCGTCGACACCGCCTGCCCGTCGACGGCCAGGACCTGATCACCCACCTCGAGTTCGGCGGCTGCCGGACCGCCGTCGGCGACTGAGGTGAGCACCAGCTTGGTCGGGCGATCCAGGTAGCGCAGTGCCGCCGCGGTCGCACTGTCCTCGGACCCGGTCATCTCCTGCTGGTTCTGCTCGCGCACCTCGTCGGGACTCTGGTCCGGTGGGAACAGCCGGTCGCGCGGCTCGAGGCTGTAGGTGCCCGACATCCACATACCCAACGCCTGGAACAACGACATCCCGTCGGTCACCGAGACCGTGGTCAGGTTGAGGTTTCCGGTGGTCGGGTCGGTGGGCACACCGGTGATGTCGACGACCGGTTTGTCGTCGAGCTCGCCCAGGGTGTTGACGGTGGGACCCGGCCCCAGCGCGACGAACGGGACCTGCACGGATGTACCGATGAACAGCAACGCCACGAACACCACCGCCGTCACGGCGACCGTCGCGAGCCGGCGGTGACCGGGCTGAAGACTCATTCCGCTCACAGTAGTTGACCTCCCCGACGGCGATCGGGGCCGCCGGTCCGGCCTCGGCGTGGCACCGTAAGCCGCCTACGCTCAAGGCGAACGCCTCCCCGGACTGCGGACGGTACCGTGGAGACCATGAGTGATCTGCCCTTCGGCTTCTCCCCATCCGGTGATGGAGATGATGAGCGCCGCGCCGAGAACGAGCGCCGTAAGGATCAGTCCGGGTCCGGTGAATCCTCCGGCGGCACCCAGAATCCCTTCGGATTCGCCCTCGGCGGTGAGGGTTTCGATCCCAGTTCGTTCGATCCAGCTCAATTGGGCCAGATGTTCTCCCAATTGGGCAGCATGTTCAGCGGCATGGGCGCCGGGATCACTCCCGGCTCCGGCGGTGGCGGCCCGGTGAACTACCAGGTCGCATCGAATCTGGCGCGCCAACAGATCGGCAACTTCACGCCGGTGCTGGACAAGGAGACCAACGCTGTCACCGACGCGGTCCGCCTGGCCGAGGTCTGGCTCGATGATGTCACCACCTTCCCCAGCGGGGTGCGTCAGTCGGTGGCGTGGACGCCGGTGACGTGGCTCGAAGAGTCGATGCCCACCTGGAAACGGCTGTGCGATCCCGTTGCCGAGCAGTTGTCGCGGACCTGGGAGCAGAATCTTCCGGCCGAGGCCGCCCAGTTCGCCGGACCGATGATGGGCATGCTCACCCAGATGAGCGGCATGGCCTTCGGCACCCAGCTCGGTCAGGGACTGGGCCAGCTCGCGAAGGAGGTGCTGACCTCGACCGACGTCGGGTTGCCCCTGGCGCCGGAGGGTGTGGCGGTCCTGTTGCCCGAGGCGATCGCGAAGTTCGCCGAGGGCCTCGAGCAGCCGGCCCAGGAGATCGTCGTCTTCCTCGCCGCCCGGGAAGCCGCGCACGTCCGGCTGTTCAGCCATGTCCCGTGGCTGCGCCAACGGCTGCTGTCCACAGTCGAGGAGTACGCCCGTGGGATCAGCATCGATTTCAGCGGCATCGCCGACATGACCTCGGGTGTCGATCCTCAGGAGCTGCTGTCGAACCCGGCCAAACTCGAGGAACTGATCGGTTCGTCGGCATCCTTCGAGCCGACCACCACCCCGGAGCAGCAGGCGGCCCTCGCGCGCCTCGAGACGCTCCTCGCCCTCATCGAGGGGTGGGTGGAGCAGGTGGTGTCGACCGCACTGGCCGACCGCATCCCGAGCGTCGGCGCGCTGACGGAGACGATGCGCCGCCGACGCGCCTCCGGTGGCCCCGCCGAACAGACCTTCGCCACCCTGGTCGGCCTGGAGCTGCGGCCGCGGAAGGTGCGCGAGGCATCGGCCCTGTGGCGACAGCTGCTCGAGGCCGGTGACATCGCCACCCGTGATGGGGTGTGGGCGCACCCCGATCTGATGCCCGACGCCGAGGATCTCGACAATCCCGCCGCCTTCATCGACGGTGTCATCGGCGGCGGCGTGAGCTCGTTCGACGATCCGATCGCCCAGCTCGAGGCCACCCTTGCGCAGGAACGCGCCGAGAAATCCGCCGACGGGGCCGACGGTCGCGAGCCCTCGGACGACTCCGGCGCGGGAGACAACCCAGCCGGCAACGACACGGACCATGAGGACGGCGGCCGCGACGGTAATTCTGCATAACCTCCTCGGCCCCCTGCGCCTGTGGACAACTCCGGGGCATCCGGACCCATAGGTGGCACAGTGACGCCATGTCCGATCGAGGTGTCCGATGTGCGGTTCCGGCAGGCGAGGGTGCGGAGGAGCCGGATGCACCGGCCAACGTCGCAACTCTGAGCCTGCCGCTGTTGCGTCCGGGCACACCGGTGCTGGTGCGGCCCGGCAACCGTGTCCATGTGGGCAGCGACCCACACGGGAGCCTCGTGATCGACGTGCCCTCGCCAGTGCGGGCCGCCGACGTCGCGGTGTTGCTCCGAGGATTCGCGGTGGTCACACCGGTAGCCGAGACACAACGCAGGGCACGCGCGATCGGGTTGACCGTCACCGACCTCACCGACATCGTCTCGCACCTGACCGCGGCGGGCCTCGCGACCATCCCGGCCTCGGGTCCGGCGGCCACGAGCTTGCGCATTGCGCTTCACGGTGAGGGCCCCCTGGCCGATCTGCTGATCACCTCGCTCACCGAGTCGGGTCTGGCGCCGCGCAGATCGGCGCGGCGGCCGCCGGTGGTCGCCGTCGACGGCTGGACCGCGAACCTCGTGGTGCTCACCGACTACCTCGTGCATGATCCGGAGGTCGTCAACGCGCTGATCGACGCGCGGATCGCGCATCTGCCGGTACGTGTACGCGACGGGGTGGGTGTGGTGGGTCCGTTGGTGTTGCCGGGCCTGTCGAGTTGTCTGCGTTGCGCCGATCGCCACCGGGCAGACCTCGAGCCGGACTGGCCGATGTTGGCGGCTCAGTTGGTCGCGCAAATCGGATTCGGTTCGGCCGGCATCGTGCGCGGCACGGCCGCACTCGCCCAGTCACAGATCGAGCAACTCGGGACGGCGCTGTGGTCGGATCGCACTGATCGTGCACCCGAGTTGATCGACCGGGCGCTGGAGTTCCATCCGGCCCCGGCCCGCCTGGTTGCGACCAGATGGCCGCCACATCCCCTCTGTCTGTGCCGACCGGCGGCGGCACGGGCAGGGTGATGCCCACGTGTGGCGGCGACCGGGTGCAGCGTCTGGTCCTCTATCCTGTGGTGGGGAAAGGACGCTATGAGTGACATCGCTCGGGGACAGGGACGGCGCAACGCAAGACTGGCGTCACTGCCCATCGGAATGGCCGGTCGCGCTGCGGCCGGACTCGGCAAACGCATGGTCGGCCGGGACAAGGACGAGGTCCAGCAGGAAATGCTGGAACGCGCCGCCGAACAACTCTTCTCCGTTCTCGGGGAATTGAAGGGCGGCGCGATGAAGGTCGGCCAGGCCATGTCGATCATGGAGGCCGCCATCCCCGACGAATTCGGGGAACCGTTCCGCGAGGCCTTGACCAAATTGCAGGCCGAGGCGCCCCCCATGCCGGCACCGAAGGTGCACAAGGTGCTCGATCAGCAACTGGGCACCAAATGGCGTGACCGCTTCCGCGAGTTCTCCGACGAGCCGGCGGCGTCGGCGAGCATCGGCCAAGTCCACAAGGGAATCTGGTCGGACGGTCGCGAGGTGGCGGTCAAGGTCCAGTATCCCGGCGCCGATCATGCATTGAAGGCCGACCTCAAGACTCTGTCGCGGATGTCGGGTGTGATCCAGAAACTGTCACCGGGCACCGACGTCAAGGCGATGATGGACGAACTCATCGATCGCACCGAGGCAGAACTCGACTATCTCGGCGAAGCGGACAACCAACGTGCGTTCGCGAAGGCCTTCGATGGCGACCCGGACTTCGTCATCCCCAAGGTCGTCGCCAGCGCACCGAAGGTGATCGTGTCGGAATGGCTTGTGGGCACACCTCTGTCGAAGATCATCGTCTCGGGAGATCAGGAGACCCGCAACGACGCGGCCGCCAAGATGGCCACCTTCGAAGTGAGTTCGCCGTTCCGAGTGGGCCTGCTCCACGGTGATCCGCATCCGGGCAACTTCTTCATCACCGCCGACGGCCGGTTCGGCGCCCTGGACTTCGGCGCCGTCGGACACTACCACAATGGTCTGCCCAGCGAAACAGGACAGATCCTGCGTCTGGCCCGCGACAAACAGTACGAAGAACTCAAAGACCTGATGGTGCGCACCGATTTCATCCTGGCGTCGCGCGCCGATCGGGTGAGCGCAGCCGACATCGAGGCATATCTGAAGCCCTACGTCGATCCCCTGTACACCGAGTCCTTCCACTTCACTCGCAAGTGGATGCAACGAGCGGCCGGCAAGGCCACCGATGTTCGCGGCGATGTGTACAAGACGTCACGAAACCTGAACGTGCCCAAGAACTATGTGATGGTCTTCCGGGTGTTGGCCGGCTGTGTCGGGATCGCATCGCAGCTCGAGGCGGACGCGCCCTACCGGGCGATCATGGAGAAGTGGGTGCCCGGACTCGCCGACTGAGTCCGGACACCCCACCTCTCACGCGGCGTTCTTGCGGGGGCGGCCACGGGGACGCTTCCGCGCAATCACCGCGCCACGCTCGAGGATCTCGCCGCCCCAGACCCCCCAGGGCTCGGCGCGGTCGAGCGCGGCCTGCAGGCAGGCCTGCTGCAACGGGCATTCGGCGCACATGGCCTTGGCGCGCTCCAGGTCTCGGGGATCCTCGGCGAACCACAGATCGGCGTCGGCCACCTGGCAGGGCAGGTCCAGGCCGCCGACCGACTCGCGGTCCGCCGAAAGACAGGATTCGAGAACGTAATCGACAGTCATTCTGCTCTCCACATCTGCTCGTGTTTGGTGTGTTGCACCCGAGTCCCGATGTGGATGTCGACTGTGAAACGAAAGCCTCGGCACTCGCCGGTGTCGGACGAGGTCGTCAGAGGTGGTTCACGGTCGTACACAAAGGGGCCACGGGTTTCGCCTCTGCGATTCGCCCGTGGCCCGAAAGGTCGGAGTCAGTGACTCCGCGGATTTCGTATCTGCACGGGGAACCGCTGCGGCGCTCGCGCTGCGGCGGTTGCTTCGCCTGCGGGTGCCTTGGCTACCCGGCCGGCGATCGGATGGACGGCCACCGGCACGCGGGTCTCGTCGACCCAGAAGCGGGCGTGACGGGGTGCATCGATGGCCAGAGCCAGGCTCGGCTGCGCCGCGGGCATTCCGACGAGTGCCGCCTTGATGATTCCGTTCACTGATCCGCTCCTTCCTGTGCTCGAGGGCTTCCACCTGTGAGGTGACCCGTTACGGACATACGAGTCTCTCCCCGTGCTGACGAATCCAGAGTAGGCGGGGCGACGCGAATCGCACAACCTATTTTTGACCTGCGGTTTCGTGTCCTGGACCACCGGTCATCCGCGGCGAGCGCCCCCTCGCGCCCGGACCAACTCCACAACCGCGCCACCCAACTGCTCCAGCTTCACCGGCCCGATCCCGGGGATGGACCCCAACGCCGCGGTGTCGGCCGGACGGCGATCGGCGATCGCCTCCAGCATCGCGTCGGTGAGCACGGCCAGTTCGCCGATACCGCGCTCCTGTGCGTGGTCACGGCGCCAGGCGCGCAGTGCCGCCAGCAGTTCGTCACCCTGCTCTTCGATGCGACAGCTGCCGCACCGGCCACGCACCCGCGACTCCGGGTTCACCAGGTCGGCGCCGCACTCGACACAGCGACCACTGCGTCGCGGGTCCAGTTCGATCCCGTCCAGGAAGCGGGTCCGGCGACGCGTGACGCGACCCGCCCCGGTGCGCGACAGACTCCACGACAGGTACAGATGCACCCGCGCGCGGGTGATGCCCACATAGAACAGCCGACGCTCTTCCTCGATGGCCTCGGCTCCGTTGCTGATCGCCTGTGCGATCGGTACCGATCCCTCGGTGAGCCCGACGAGGAAGACCGCATCCCATTCCAGTCCCTTGGCCGCATGCAGCGACGCCAAGGTGATCCCGGTGCGTTCGGGTGTGTGGCGTTCCTCGGCACGCGTGGTCAGCTCGGACACCAGCCTGCGCAACGACATGCCCGGCTCGTCTGCGAGTAGTTCGTCGACGACGGACATCAACGCCCGCAGGGATTCCCACCGGGCCTTGGCGTGCGGGCCGGCCGGCTCGTCGGCGCCGAGTCCGAGCGGCGCCAGCACCGCGCGCACCACTCGGGCGGTATCGGCGTCCGCCGGCAGATCGTCGCGAGCGGCGACGTCGGTGAGTTTGCGCATGGCCTGCACGATCTCGGTCCTGGTGAAGAATGCCTCGGCGCCGCGGACCTGATAAGAAATGCCGGCCTCGGTCAGCACCTCCTCGAACCGCTCCGATTGCGCGTTGACCCGGTACAGGACCGCGATCTCGGCGGGCGGGGTGCCCGCGTTGACCAGGTGTTTGATCTGCGCAACCACCCCGCGCGCCTCACGCATGTCATCGGCGAACTCGGCCGGCCGCGGGGCCGGTCCCCTATCACGCTGACCGATCAGTTCGAGACGCGTACCCGGGCTGCGTTCCTCGGCCGCCCCGATGACCTGGTTGGCGACGGCGACGACCTCCGGTGTGGACCGATAGTCACGCTCGAGGCGGACGAGGGTGGCCTCCGGGAAGCGACGGGTGAAACCCAGCAGATAGTCGGCGGTGGCCCCGGCGAAGGAGTAAATGGTCTGGTTGGCGTCGCCGACCACGGTCAGGTTGTCGCGTTCGCCGAGCCAGGAATCGAGCAGGCGCTGTTGCACCGGGGTGATGTCCTGGTACTCGTCGACGACGAAACAGCGGTAACGGGCGCGGAAGTTGGCCGCGGCATCCGGCTCGCGCAGGATCTCGCCGGCATAGATGATCAGGTCGTCGAAATCGAGCAACAGGTGCGAACCGTCGCGTTTCGCCGCCTCGTACGCGTCGTAGACCGCGGCGACCACGTCATGACCGAACGGCGCGTCCCGGCCGGCGGTGGCGGCGCGAGCCGGGTAGTCGGCCGGGCTGATGAGCGAGCCCTTCGCCCACTCGATCTCGGTGGCCAGATCGCGTAGCGATTCACTCGTGGTGGTCACCCCGACCCCGCGTGCGGCGTGGGCCACCACCGGCAGTTTGTGATCGAGCAGTTCCCAGGTCAGGCCGCGCGGCCAGAAATAGCGCAGTTGACGGAGAGCCGCGGCGTGGAAGGTCTGAGCCTGAACCGACACCCCCGGACCGCTGATCTCCAACGCGCGCAGCCGCGACCGCAACTCGCCGGCCGCCCGGGTGGTGAAGGTCACCGCCAGAACATGGCCCGGACTCACCTGACCGCTGTCGATCAGGTGAGCGATGCGGCGAGTGATGGTGCGGGTCTTGCCGGTTCCGGCACCGGCCAGCACACAGACCGGCCCACGGGGTGCCATCACCGCCCGCTGCTGCTCGGGGTCGAGACCGTCGAGGATGCGGTGAGGATCGGGCACCGGTTCACTATGCCATCGGTCGCCGACATCGCGAACGGGCCCGCTCCGGGGTGGCTCAGACGCCGAGCTTGGCCTTGACCTCGGCCACCGACGGGTTGGTCGCAGTGGTGCCGTCGGCGTAGAGCACGGTCGGAACCACGTGGTTGCCGCCGTTGACGCTGCCGACGAATTCGGCGGCGTCCGGATTCAGCTCGATGTCCACTTCCTGCCAGGTCAGACCGAGACTCTTGAGCCCGGTCTTGAGGCGGGCACAGAAACCACACCAACTCGTGGTGTACATGGTCAGTTCGCCGGTGTCGGAAACCCGGGCCGAGGCGTCGTCGTCGATCACGTTGCTCATGTCCCCCATAACAGCACGAATCCCGCTGCTGTTCCCACTCATCGGGTTCGAGACCGGACGGCTCGGTGTCCGGACAGTTCAGTGCTCGGCGTAGGCCCACGCCGTGATCAGCGAACGGGCGATGGAGATCGAGCCGGGTAGCCGGAGTCGGCGTCCGTCGGAGCTGGTGCCCACCGCGCCGTCGCCACGGACCCACTCGCTGCCGTTCTCGAGCGCCTCGATCACCTCGGCACGCTCGAACCAGGCCGCGTCGCCGATCTCACCGTCCAAGAACTGCAGCGGCGTGGCGGGGTCGCCGAGAGCAGAGAAACCGAGCATCAGCGACCGCGGGAACGGCCACGGCTGGCTGCCCAGATACCGCGGCTCGGCAACGGTGATGCCGACCTCCTCGTACACCTCCCGCAGAACACACTGCTCCAGCGACTCACCGGGCTCGACGAATCCGGCGAGCGTCGAATACCAACCGTCGGGCCACACCGACTGTCGCCCCAACAGGACCCGGTCGGCCCCGTCGTGGACGACGGTGATGATCGCCGGATCGGTGCGCGGGAACTCGTCTACACCGGTGTCCGGGTGCCGGCGCACCCAACCGCCCCGCGCCGGTCGGGTGGGCGTGCCATCCACCGGCGAAAACGCCGCGGTGGCATGCCAATTGAGAATACCCAGGGCCGTCGCCAGCAGACCTGCGTCGTCGGCGGTCAGCCCGTGGGCGCCGCGGCGCGGATCGTCGGCGCGGCCGTCGAGTTCGCTGACCCGCACTGTCCACAGGTCGCTGCTCCCGACGCCGAGAAACACCGCGTCCATCGGCGGTCGGTCACCGAGGTCGGTGGCTTCGATCCATCGCAGGCCACCGTCGTCGGCCACCGGATACCGCCCGGCCTGATCGATCTGCAGCACCCGCGCCGTCGGCCAACCCGACTGCATCCGGTCCGGGTCGTCGCGGATCTCGTCGGCCCGGTCGAACCTGGCCTGCGCCAGCATCGGCGGGCGGGCCAACGTGAAGTGGGCCATCAGTCCTGACCTCCCTTGCGCACATACAGCAGTCGGTCGCCGACCTCGATTTGTTCGACCTCGCTGTCGTCCACGCGATGCAAGACGCCGTTGCGCACCACCCCGAGCACGAGGTCGCGGGTGTGCGCCGGAGATCCGCCGGTCTCGGTGGGGTCGACTTCGCGTTCGGCGATGGCGTAGCCGGCGTCGGGGGTGAGCAAGTCCTCGATCACCTCCACCACCGACGGGGTCATGGTGGCGATGCCGAGCAGCCGGCCGGCGGTCTCCGACGACACGACAACCGAGTTCGCACCCGACTGACGCATCAGGTGGGTGTTCTCCGACTCGCGGATCGACGCGACGATCTTGGCCCGGGGATTGAGTTCGCGGGCGGTCAGGGTGGCCAAGACGGCGGTGTCGTCGCGGTTGGCGGCCACCACGATGCTCGCCGCATGGGCCACCCCCGCCAAGCGCAGGATGTCGGACTTGGTGGCGTCGCCGCGGACGGTGACAAGCCCGTCTGCGGCCGCGGCCTCGAGCACATCGGCATCGGCGTCGACCACGACGATCTCGGCCGGTTTGATGCCGTCACCGATCATCGCGTCCACCGCGGTTCGTCCCTTGGTGCCGAATCCGATCACGACGGTGTGGTTACGCACGCTGTTCCTCCAACGCTGGATCTTGAGGGCCTGCCGGGATCGCTCGGTCAGCACCTCGAGCGTGGTGCCGATCAACACGATCAGGAACAGCACGCGCAGCGGGGTGATCACCAGCAGATTGATCAGGCGGGCAAACGGGGTCACCGGGGTGATGTCGCCGTATCCGGTGGTCGACAACGTCACCGCCGAGTAGTACAGAGCATCCAGAAACGAGAGCTCCCCGCCTTGGGAGTCCTTGTAGCCGTCCCGGTCGAGGAACACGATCACCGACGTCAGGAACAGGGCGATGACCGCGAACACGACGCGCTTGCCGATCGCCCGTCCCGGACTCTGTTGCAGTTCCGGGATGCGGACGACCCCGACCAGTGCGTAGTCGGGCCCCTCCGACAAGTGCTCGGATCGTAGCCGGCTGCCGAATCCACGAGGTCGTCTCAAATGTGCCGCCGTTCGTTCACGAGGCGAATCTAGCTCATTTCGCGAGCAAAGCCGCGAGTGCAGGCCGATCGGGCAGGTCATGGGGTTCCAGGGTGTAGCCGGACCGCACGTAGTGAAATGCCGCGCGCACCTTCTCCAGCGGGACCCCGGCCAACTGCGCCCAGGCGATCCGGTAGGCGGCGAGTTGCACGAACAGCGACTCGCGGCGGGCCGGCTCGGGCACCGAACCGGTCTTCCAGTCCACCACCAGCCAGCCGCCATCGGATTCGGCGAACACCGCATCGATGCGGCCGCGGATCACGGTGGGACCGATGACCGTCTCGAACGGCACCTCGACCTCGGTGGGGCTGCGCTGAGCCCAGCGCGACGCGAGGAAGGACGCACGCAGCTCCTCGAGGTCGGTGTCGGGAGCCGCGGTGGCGTCGGCCGCACCGGGCAGTTCGTCGATGTCGAGGAGTCGGGTGGCGCCGAACCAGCCCTCCACCCAGGCGTGGAAGGCGGTGCCGCGGCGCGCGGTCGGGTTGGGTGCGAATGGGGTGGGGCGACGCAGCCGCCGCGCGAAGGCCGCCTCGTCGGCGTCGAGTTCGACGAGCTGGCTGACCGACAGGTGCGTCGGCAACGCCACGTCGACCTCCGCGGTGTTGATGCGGTGGTGCTCGGCCAGCAGAGCGTCCACCTCGGCGCGCCAGGCGGCGATCTCCCGAGCCGACTCGGTCAGGTCTGCTTCCGAGGTCACCGACGCTCCGGACCCGGGTGTGATGTCAGTGGCCGACGCCTCGAACAGCGTCGGTGTGCCGCGCGCGGCGATCGCGTCTTCCACCAGTCGTGCCGCGGCGTCGACCGCGTCTCGCCGCTCCCCCAGCACGTCCCGAGGCCACGGCGCGCTCGCGATCTCGTCGGCCAACGGATTGGTTGCGTCCTGCGCCGGCTCGTCGGCGTCGACATCGATCGCCATGCCGGTCGAGTCGACGGTCGGATCGTCGATCGCCGCGGTGACGATCGCGCGGATCTCGGCGAAGAACTCCGACCCACCGCGCGGTCGGTCGCCGCTCTCCGACCAGTGGTGGGCGGAGATCAGCAACGTCTCCTTGGCTCGGGTGAGCGCGACATAGAGCAGCCGCCGGTCCTCTTCGAGCCGACGCTGCGCGATGGCCTCCTTGTGCTCGGTCAGCGCCACTTCGAGTTCCTTGCGGTCGGCGACCGCGTGCAGGTCGAGCGGCGGGAAGCCCTCCGCGTTCGCACCGTCGGCGAGGTCGCCGCGCAATTGCGCGGGCAGTTCCTTGGCACTACCCAACCAGGTGCTGTCGGCACGTCCGCCCGGAAAGATGTTGTGGCACAGATGAGGCAACACCACGACATCCCACTCCAGGCCTTTCGCGGCATGGACGGTGAGGATCTGCACGCGTTGTTCGGCGACCTCGATGCGACCGGGCTCGAGCCCCTTCTCGATGGTCTCGGCGGTCTCGAGGAACGCCAACAAGCCGGGCAGATTCGCACCCGACCGTTCGGCGTAGGTGGTCACGTACTCCGCGAATGCATCGAGGTGCTCACGGCCGGTGATCGCACCACGCATCCGGCGCGCCCGGATCTGCGCCTCCACGGCCACTCCGATGGTGTTCTCCACGTCGGCGACCAATTCGGGCAACGGCTGGCCGATCCGGCGGCGCAGCGACTCCAATTGGGCGCCGAACGTCCGAATACGCCGAAAACCCTCCTCGCTGTATCGATGTGGCTCTCCCGGGTCGACCAACGCATCGGCGATGCCTGCGCGATCCACGATCTCGGTGGGCAGCACCGCATCCAACGCGTTGTCGAGCGCCTCGCGCGAGGCGACGATGCCGTTGGCGGCAGTGAACTCGACGGCTGCGAGCTCGGTGGCGCGTTTCCACAGTGACGCGAGGTCGCCCGCGCCGAGTTGCCATCGGGCGCCGGTCAGCAACCGCATCGCCGCCGTACCGGCCATCGGATCGGCGATAAGGCGCAGCATTGCCACCACGTCCTCGATCTCCGGCACGTGCAGCAGCCCGCCGATGCCGACCACCTCGGCAGGAATGCCACGGCTCTCCAGTTCGGCCGCCAAGGGCGCCGAATCGTCGTTGCGGCGCACCAGGATCGCGGTGGTCGGTGGCGGCTCACCGGCCGCCTCGGCGCCTCGGTAGAGGCGTTCGACGTGTTCGCCGATCCAGCGCCGTTCGTCGACGACGGTCTCGGTGAGGGCGAGGTCGACGGTGCCGGTGGGCGCGTCCGGCCGGGGCCGCAACACGCTGACCGGGATGCCGCGGCGCCGCAGCTCTTCGGATGTCTGGTTGGCCAACCGCAGAGCGTGTGCCGAATTACGCCAACTCGTCAGCAATTCCAGGCGCACCGCAGGGGTGCCGTCGGACTGACGGAAGTCGTCGGTGAAGCGAGGCAGGTTGGCCGCCGAGGCCCCACGCCAGCCGTAGATCGACTGGATGGGATCGCCGACCGCGGTAACCGCGACCGATCCGCGCGCCGATCGTTTCGGCGCGCCCGGCGCCACACCGAACAGTGTGGCGAGCAGGATGCGCTGCGAGTGGCCGGTGTCCTGGTACTCGTCGAGCAACACCGCCTTGAACGAGGTGCGTTCGGCAGCGGCGACTTCCGGGTTCCGCATCACCAGCCGGGCCGCCAGGGACATCTGGCTGCCGAAATCGAGGGCCGTCGCCGCCCGCATCGTCTCACCCAGCGCGATGACCATCGGGATGAGTTCGCGCCGCTCGTCGATGACGTCCTGGATCTTCAGCAACGCCTGAGTCGGGGTGTCGCGCTGACGCGGTCCCTTCGGCAGTGTGTCGATCAGCTGGTACAGGTCGTCACCGGCGCGACGGAGGTCGTCGAAGTCGACCAGGTGCTCGGCCATGTCGCCGTAGAGCTTCAGCACCGCTTCGGTGACGCTGGCCGGCACCTTGGTGGTCTGCAGCTCGCCGGTCCAGTTGGACACCACCGAGAACGCCATCTGCCACAACTCCGTCTCCGACAGGAGTGTGGAGTTGGGTTCCACCGGCAGCAGCAGACCGTAGTCGGCGATGAGCCGCCCGGCGTAGGCGTGATAGGTACTCACCTCGGGGTCACCGCCGCTCAGCCGGGCGGCGATGGCACCGTCGACATCCCAGCCGCGCAACGCCGAGGACCCCGCCAGCATCGACAGTCTTCGCCGGATACGCGCGCCGAGCTCACTGGCCGCCTTCCGCGTGAACGTCAGGCCGAGCACCTCGTCGGGAGCGACGAGACCGTTGGCCACCAGCCACACCACCCGAGAGGCCATGGTCTCGGTCTTGCCCGCACCGGCGCCCGCCACCACCAACACCGGCTCCATCGGTGCCTCGATCACCGCGACCTGTTCGGGCGTCGGAGTCGGCAGACCAAGGGCGGCGGCGATCGCGACGGCCGAGATCGTGGGCCGCTCAGTCATCGATCACCGTCTTCCCACGAAGCTGGGCCGGACAGCTCGACGCCAGCGCGCAATGACTGCATCCGGGGTTGCGGGTGGCGGCGAACACCGGACCGACGCTGGCACGGGCGGCATTGCGCACCACCGAGATCCACTCGTCGACCTGCTCGGTGCTCAGTGGCTCCTGGACACGTTCGGCCGCGCCGGTGTTCTTGTTCGCCGACGACACGTACACCAGCCGTCCACCGCCGGGCTGCACCGGCTCGGACTGTCCACTCGTCGCCCCGCCGAGGGCCAACGCCAGCTGATAGGTGGCCAGCTGGGCGTGCTCCTGGGCGTCGGCCTTGGTGATCGCCGTCTTGGCCGTCTTCACGTCCACCACCACCGGACGGCCCTGATGATCGCGCTCGAGCCGGTCGATCCGACCCCGCAGCCGCACCGCCATCTCCTGCTCGTCCGCGTCAACCGGAACCGTCGCGTCGATATCGGCCTCCACCCCCACTTCGGACAGCTCGTCGCGTGAGATCCGCAGCCAGTCCCGGAAGTTGGTGAGCATCGCTTCGGCGCGTTCGAGTTCACGGACCGAGTACCACGCCGCGCCGGTGTCCACCCGATCCCAGATGCCGCGCAGCGCGGCGGTGACCTCAGCCGGTTCGATCTGGCCGGCGACCGCCTGGACGAGCGTGTGGACCAGGCTGCCGGTCAGCGCCGGCGTCCCGTCCCCGTCGCGGCCGCCATGACGCTCGAGCACCCATCGCAACGAACACCGGGTCAGCGCCTCGACGTTTGAGGGCGACAACGTCACCGGCCCCCGGTCGGGAGCCCACAACGCGATCTCGGCGCTGGGCCCGCCCAGGCCGTACCAGTCCCGGGGCGCGGCACCAGGGATATCGGAATCCGACAGTTGGGCAAGAAGTTCCGCGGCCGCGCGGGCCTTCTCTCCCGGACCGTCGGGACCGATGTCACCGACCACCTCGGAGCGCAGCGTCGCCACCAACGACGGCAGCGACAGCACACGGTCGACCCCCGGGTCCAGAGGCAATTCGGCCAATGCCGTGTCCGCCGTGCCGTCGGCACCGAGATCGTCGGCATCGGGCAGGGCGGTGCCCCGGAACCGACGGATGGCGTCGGCAATCTCGACGACGAACCGCGACGGCGAGGCATCACCGCCGCCGTCCTCCACCGCGGTGACGAGCAGTCGACGACGCGCGCGAGTACACGCCACCAGCAGCAATCGGCGTTCGTCGGCGAGCGCCGACCGCGACCGCGCGACCGTGTCCAGGGCATCCGGGTCGAGACCGTCGAGCAGATCGACGAGTTGTCCGGTCGCCAGCACGCTGCCACGACTGCGCAATGACGGCCACAGCCCATCGAGAACCCCGGCCACGGCCACCACGTCCCACTCGCGGCCGGCGGCAGCGTGCGCCGAGAGCACCGTGACCGCGTCGTTGGCCGAGCCGGCCAATCGACTGTCCCGCGGAATCTGCAGCGCCGCCAGGTACCGCACGAATCCGGCCGGCCCCGCCGCGGGCAAGGTATCGACGAAATTGGCGGCGGCCTCGAACATGGCCATCACGGCATCGAGATCGCGGTCGGCCTGCTCACCCGCCGGTCCGCCACGGATCGCGCTCGCCGCCCACCGTCGTTCCAGGCCGGTGGCCTGCCATGCCGCCCAGAGTGTCTCCTCGACCCCACGTCGAGCGCGATGGGCACGATCGGCGGCCGCTATGACGTCGAGAGTGCGCACCAGCGGGCGGGCCTCGGCCTCGGTCAGCGCCGCGATGTAGCGGGCGGCGACGTCAGGGTCGAGCAACGCCCGCCGAATCGCGATCAGCGAATCGGTGGCCGCGCCTCCCCCGCTGCGCTCGTCGAGACGCCGCACACCGCGACGTAGTCGGCGCATCGCGCCGGGATCGGCGCCACCGACCGGACCACCCAGTAGGGCCACCGCATCGTCGATCGTGAACTCATGGTCCGCGGCCGATCCGTCGTCCACCGCCGATTTGTCCACAGCGTCCGGCGCTGCCGGTTCGCCATCCGCCCTGTCGCGATCAGCCGGTTGTCCGGCCAGCTCCCGTTCGGCCGACTCCCGCTGCGCCAGATCCCGCGCAGCCACCACGCGTAGGACACCCATCAGGGCGCCGACGGCCCGTTGGCGATGCAACGGCAGATCGCTGGTGGGCGTCGTCACCGGCACCCCGGCCGAGCGGAAGGCGCGCCGCAACGCAGGCAAGGCCAGCGACACCGACCGCACCACCACCGCCATCCGCGACCACGGCACGCCACCGAACAGATGCGCGCGACGCAACAGGTCGGCGACGGCGGTCGCCTCCTTGGCCGCCGAGCTGAAGACCTTCACCTCCGCACCCCCGGGCAATGGATCCGTGTCATCGCCGTCGGCCTCGTCGGTCGGCCTCGGATACGGGTGCGACCGGGCGCCGGGCAGCCGAGCTGCGAGCGCGGCACCGACCGCCGCGATTTCGGGATGGTTGCGGAAAGTCTTTTCCAGCAGAACATCTCGCGGAGTGCCGAGGTCGGTCAGCTCGTCGGCGAATCGCGGACTGGCCCCGCGAAAACCGAACACCGATTGATCGGTGTCCGCTGCGATGATCGTCGAATCCGCGCCCGTCCCGATCAACGTCACCAACGCCGCCGCCTGCGGGTCGAGGTGCTGAGCGTCGTCGACCAGCAGATGCCGAATTCGTCGGCGCTGCCCGGCGAGCAGATCCGGATCGGTCGCAAACGCCGACAGCGCCGAACCGATGAGTTCGGCCGCATCCACCGCGGGCGCCGATGCGCCGGGGGCGTCGGCACCGACTGCGCCGCGCAACAACATGTTCTGCTCGTACTGCGCGTAGGCACGACCGGCCGCCACCCATTCCGGCCGGCGGTGTTCGCGTCCCAGCGCGGTCAGTTCCTCGGGTCCCACGCCACGCTCGGCAGCCCGCATCATCAGGTCGCGTAGTGCCTGTGCGAATCCATCGGTGCCCAGCGCCGGCCGCAGCCGTTCCGGCCAGTACCGGGCGCCGTCCTCAATGTCACCGGCCAGCAGTTCGCGCAGCACCATGTCCTGCTCGGACCCGGTGATCAGGCGGGGCGGCGGATTGCCGTGCGCGGAGGCCTGCAGCCGCAACACCGCGAAGGCGTAGGAGTGCACGGTGCGCACCAATGGTTCACGCAGCGCGCGGTTCTCGACGCCACCGTCCGCACCCCCCGAGGTCGCCGACAACACCCGTCGGGTGATCTCTTCTCGCAACGAGGCCGCGGCACGTCGGGACGCCGCGAGCACCAGAACGGACTCGGCATCCACATCGTCACGCAACAGCCGCGCGACCGCGGCGTCGACGATGACCGACGTCTTTCCCGTACCCGGGCCACCGTGTACCCGGACAGGCGACCACGACCGCGACGAATCCCGCGTCACCGCCGATTCGATCACTTCGGTGACCTCCGCGGGCCATTGCCGCGTACGGTCGTCGACGCCCGGTGCCGCGGTCAGTCGGGTACGCAGCGCCGTCCCCGCGGTGGGGTGGGAATCGCTGCGTCGGGCCATGTCCCCATGGAAGCACGCGCCACCGACAGCCTCGGCGAGCAGCACCGTGAAGATGGCGTGCCAACGCAGTCGCCACGCTGCTACGGCAGGATGGCGTCATGCCGTTGACCACCCACACATTCGGACCCGATACCGGCGACGCCGCAGCTGTCCTGGCCATCCATGGCCTCACCGGCCACGGCCGCCGGTGGGCGGCACTGGCCGGCGACCAGCTACCCGACCTGCGCCTGATCGCACCTGATCTCCTCGGCCACGGCCACTCGCCGTGGACACCGCCGTGGTCCTACGAAGACCACGTCGACGCGTTGGTCGCAGTTGTCGACGAACACATCCCTGCCTCTGCGCGTCCGTTCGTGATCGTCGGTCACTCGTTCGGCGGAGCGCTCGCCGTCCGGCTGGCCCATCGTCTCGGCGATGCGGTCGCGGGGTTGGTGTTGCTCGACCCGGCGCAAGGTCTCGATCCGTCGTGGGCGCTGGAGGTCGCCACCGACAGCCTGGCCCACTGGGACTACGCCGACGCCGATCACGCCCGGTCGGCGAAACGCAGCGAGGGGTGGGCGGACATCCCGGAGACGCTGTTGGACAAGGAGATCGATGAGCACCTGGTTCCCCTGGCCAACGGCCGGGTGGGATGGCGGGTGAGTGCGCCGGCGGCGGCCACGGCGTGGAGTGAGATGGCCCGCGAGGCGTTGCTCCCACCGACCGGACTGTCGACGGTGGTCGTGGTGGCCGATCGCGTCCGGCCACCGTTCGTGGGCCCCGACTTCCTCGCATCCTGCGCGGACGCGGAGTCGATTCGGGTGGTACATGCCGACTGCGGGCACATGGTGCCGTACCTGGAGCCGGAACTCACCGCGACGTTGATCCGCGAGATTCTCGAGCAGGTCTGAGATGGCCGCCATCACTGATGACGACGTGGAGCGGGTGCGGGGACTGGTCGCGGCGATCCCGGAAGGCATGGTGACCACCTACGGTGACCTCGGCCATGCGGCCGGGTTGTCCAGCCCGCGGATCGTAGGCGCGATCATGCGGACCGATTCCGGTGACCTCCCTTGGCATCGCGTGGTCCCCGCCTCGGGCCGCCCGACCCCACACCTGGCCGAGCGACAGTTGGCGAGGCTGCACGCCGAGGGCGTTCCCATCCGAGACGGGCGGGTCGTCCTCCGCGAGTGCCGCTGGAGACCCGGCATCGATGACTGACCGGAGGTGATCGGCTCTCTGGCGGGACCGTGATGTGATCTCGATACGCCACTCACTCCGTTCGCGGCCATCCACCGGAGGTCGCCATTGGGGTCAGCCGCTGACCGGCGCCTGACGACGGTATGGGCTGATCGCGGCGCGCATGCGCGTGACGATGAGGTCCACGATGCGCTGATCGGCTCCGAGCGGATCGGCGACGACATCGGCACCGTAGGTGTGCAGTCGCTGATGGAACAACCCAGGCGCCAGCAGATAACTCGCGATGGCCACGCGGCGTCCGTTCCGCGATGCCCGTTCGACAGCTTCGGGAACCGACGGCGTCGCGGTGGTGATGAAGCCCACTTCGACACGTCCGCCGATGATCGACTCCAGCTGCCGGGCAGCGAGATGCACTTGGCCGCAAGCGCTCTCGTCAGACGAGCCGGCCGCGGCCAGCACCACCGAGTCACCCGGCTCCCAACCGGCCTCGACGAGCCGCAGGCGGGCCACATCGGCGATGGCCGGATCCGGCCCGAGCGCCCGGGTGACGATCGTGTCGCAACGCCCCGCTGCCTCGACATGCTGCGGCAGATCCTTGCGGACGTGATACCCCGACGCCAGGAACGCCGGTACCAACACCGCCGGGCGGTCGACATCGGCGATGACCTCGGCCGGGGTGGGGCCGAGCACGTCGACGAAGGCGGTGCGGGTGGTACCCACCTGCTTTCCGACGGCCTCGGCGATCTCCGCGATCACGCTGACGCCGTGCGGATTTCGGGTGCCGTGAGCGACCAGCACCGGGCTGACGTCACGCAGCCGGTCGCCGAACGGCAGGTACTGACGAGTGTGTCGATGCCTCATTCCCCGTCCTCTTCCCCCTCGTATTCCAGGTCGACAGCGAGTCGATATCCCCGCTTGACCACGGTCTGGATCATCTTCGGATCACCCAGTGCATTGCGCAGCCGGGCCACTGCCACTTCCACGGCGTGGGTGTCGGAGCTGTCGCCGGGCAGTCCGGCCAGCAGCTCGTGGCGCGAGACCACCCGACCGGGTGAGGCAGCGAGTGCCTTGAGCATGATCAAACTGGTCGCCGACATATCACGCAGCGCGCCGTCGACGATCACCGCCTGACCGCGGATGGCGGTGTCGTGACCGTGAACTCGCAAGTTGTGACTTCTCCGGGGCAACTCGTCGGTGATCAACCGCACCAAGGCGCCGAGTCGATACCGTTTCGGATAACTGGTCGGGATCTGCAACGCCTCCAACGGACCGGCGGTGACCGAACCCACGCACATCACCGGCACCGCCGTCCGCATCGCGTGCACGAACTGCGGCAGCTTGCCGAGTTCTTTGGCGCGCGTGAGGATCGACGCCGCGGCCGGCGCGCTGGTGAAGGTGATCGCGTCGAGATCGCCGCGTACCACTGCGCCGATCATGCGATCGATCCGATCGACGTCGGGATGCATGTTCCAGCGATACACCGGGATCGGTAGCACCTGGGCGCCAGCGGCACGCAGCACTGCGCAGAAGTCCGGCAAGGGCTCCCATTCGGTGGTCGCCCCGTGTAACTGGACCGCGATCCGCACGCCCTCGACCCCCTCGTCCAGCAACCGGTCGAGCACCTCCGACGACGACTCGCTTCCCGGAGACCACTCTTCGCGCAACCCGGCCGCCCGAATCGCGCCCTTGGCCTTCGGTCCCCGGGCGATGAGCCGACTCTTTCCCAACGCGGTGATCAGCGGCTCGGCCCCGCCCCAGCCGTCGGCGGCCTCCACCCAGCCACGAAAGCCGATACCCGTGGTGGCGACCATCAGTTCCGGTGGATCGGCAATGATCGTCTCGGTCACCTGCTCGAGTTCGGTGTCGTCGACGAGCGGCAGGATCCGGATCGTCGGAGCGGCCATCACCTCGGCACCCCGGCGTTCGAGCAGCGCAGCGAATTCCTCGGCGCGCCGCGCCGCGGTGATCCCGATGGTGAATCCGGCCAGTGGTAGGGCCTCGGCGTCGTCGGCGAGGGCCGTGTCTTTGCTGTTGCTCATCGGCGCTGGAAGTACACCTCGACAATGTCATCGACCACCCGTACGGCGTAGCTGGGCACCGACATCGCTTCGTCGTCGAGGCAGATGCCGGAGCGCAGCGAGAACACCTGCTTGCCCAGCGGGCTGGCAACGGTCGGCTCGCCGCCGCGGTCGCCGGTGACGCCGCGGGACAGCACCGCTGCGCGTGCGAACGGGTCGATGTTGCCGATGGCGTACAGCCGGGTCCGTCCCACCACCGCTTCTCGGTCGGTCTCCACCGCAGGGATGCGGAAGAGCGCGGCCTGCTCGAAGTCGGGACCCAACACACCGGCCCCTCGTCCGATGGCGAGATCGGCCAGGGCGCACGCACGGATCCACTGTCCGGGTACGGCCTCGGCATGCGTGGTCGGGTCAGCGGGTTGGTTCGCCGTCGATCGCGCAGCGACTGTCATGTCGGCACTCCTTCACGTTCTATTGCGTCGTTGGTGGCGGACTCGGTGTCGACGCGGCCGGGCATCGACGGCATGTCGAGCAGAACCGGGATCTTGCGCTCGACGTCGGTGTCGGTGAACTGGATCGTCGGATCGACCACCTCCGGTGCGTTGACGAACGAGACGAAGCGCTTGAGCTTATCCTCGTCCTCGAGTACCGCTGCCCACTCGTCGCGGTAGCCGTCGACGTGGCGTTCCATGGCCGCTTCGAGATCGGCCGCGAGACCCAGGCTGTCGTCGCAGACCACCGCCTTCAGATGATCGAGTCCGCCCTCCATCGCCTCCAGCCACGGCGCAGTACGCTGCAGGCGATCGGCGGTGCGGATATAGAACATCAGGTACCGATCAATGTAGGCGACCAGCGTCTGGTCATCCACTCCGCTGGCCAGCAGTTGGGCGTGTTTCGGGCTCTGCCCGCCGTTACCGGCCACGTAGAGGTTCCACCCGTTCTCGGTGGCGATGACACCGACATCCTTGCCCCGCGCCTCGGCGCATTCGCGGGCACAGCCCGACACACCGAACTTCAGTTTGTGCGGCGACCGCAGGCCCCGGTAGCGCTTCTCCAGAAGGACGGCCATGCCGACGGAATCCTGCACACCGTAGCGGCACCAGGTGGACCCGACGCAGCTCTTCACCGTGCGCAGGCTCTTGCCGTAGGCGTGCCCGGATTCCATGCCGGCGTCGACGAGGCGACGCCAGATCTCCGGGAGCTGGTCAACGCGGGCGCCGAAGAGGTCGATGCGCTGACCACCGGTGATCTTGGTGTACAGACCGAAGTCACGGGCGATCTCACCGATCACGATGAGCTGTTCGGGGGTCACCTCCCCGCCCGGCATGCGCGGGACGACCGAGTAGGAGCCGTTCTTCTGCATGTTGGCGAGGAAGTGGTCGTTGGTGTCCTGCAGGGACGCCTGCTCGCCGTCGAGGATGTGGTCGCTCGACGTGGAGGCCAGGATGGACGCCACCGTCGGCTTGCAGATGTCGCAGCCTTGACCGCTGCCGTAGCGGTCGATGATCTCGGAGAACGTGCGGATACCGGTGACCGAGATGATCTCGTACAGTTCGGCGCGCGACTGCTCGAAGTGCTCGCACAGGGCCTTGGACAGTTCCACACCAGAGGCCGCCAGTAGCGACTTGACGCTGGGCAGACAGCCACCGCAGGTGGTTCCGGCGCAGGTGGTCTTCTTGATGTCGGCGATCTCGCAGGCGCCGTCGGCGATCGCCGAGCAGATGGTTCCCTTGGAAACGCCGTTACACGAACAGATCTCGGCCTCGTCGGGCAGCGCGTCCACGCCGACCGCGGGACCCGAGGCCGGCGCGATCAGCGCAGCCGGGTCACCCGGGATCTCGCTGCCCACCATCGGTTTGAGCAGCGCGTATGCCGACGCATCACCCACGAGGATGCCGCCGAGCAGTGTCTTGGCGTCATCGGAGACCACCACTTTCGCGTACCGCCCGGCAACGGGGTCGTGGTAGACGATCTCCAGCGCGTTCTCGGTGGTCGCCATGGCGTCACCGAAGCTGGCCACGTCGACACCGAGCAATTTGAGCTTGGTCGACATGTCCGCACCGGGGAAAGTGGACTGCTGCCCGAGGAGTTGGTCGGCCACCACCTCGGCGGTGCTGTATCCGGGCGCGACCAGCCCGTAGCAACGACCCTCGACTGCGGCGACCTCCCCGATCGCGAACACGTCGGGATCATCGGTTCGGCATGAGGTGTCGACCAGCACGCCGCCACGTTCGCCGACCGCAAGACCGGCGTCGCGGGCCACCTGGTCGCGCGGCCGCACGCCCGCCGAGAACACGACCAGGGCGGCATCGATCTCGCTGTCGTCGCTGAGCGTCACGGTGAGCCCGCCGGAGTCGGAATCGGCGATGTCGGCCGTTCCGACGCCGGTGTGCACAGTCAACCCCAGGTCGGTCACCAGGTTCTCCAGGACCGACCCGCCCCCGTCGTCGACCTGCATGGGCATCAACCGTGGCGCGAACTCCACCACATGGGGGGTCATCCCCATCAGCTTCAGCGCATTGGCCGCCTCCAGTCCCAGCAGACCGCCGCCCACGACGATGCCGGGCGCACCCGGTCCGGCTGCCTCGGCGGCCGTCCGGATGGCGTCCAGATCATCGAGCGTGCGATAGACGAAACATTTGTCGTTGTCGTGTCCGGGAACCGGCGGGACGAAGGCATATGACCCGGTGGCGAGCACGAGAGCGTCATAGTCGATTTCCCGTCCCGCCGACGTCACCACCCGCCGGCCGGCGCGGTCGACGTCGGTCACGACTTCACCCAGGTGGGTCACGACGTGATCGTCACCCGCGTAGGTGTTGCCATCCAGTGCCAGCGAATTCCGCTGCCAGGCACCGACATACGAGGACAGTCCGACGCGGTCGTAGGCGGGATCGGCCTCTTCGGAAACAACTTCGATCCGCCAGGTGTCGTTGATGTCGCGGGTACGGAGGGTCTGCACGAAGCGGTGACCCACCATGCCGTGGCCGACCACGACTACGGTCTTGGATTCGCTGGTCACTGGTTACTCCTTGTTGATTCTGAGCTGGTCTGGCTCAGGCCATCGCCTTGTCGGCGGGCCCGGAGCCGTCTGTCGTCTCGCCGGCACCGACCGTGTCGGCGGCGACCTGCAGATCGGTGGTCTCGCTGATCACCATCGGACGTCGGACGTAGAACACGTAGGTGATGACTCCAGCGAGAACGTAGAAGCCCATGAAGATCCAAAAGGCAACGGTCGCCGACTGATTCGACTGATAACTCGCCCGCAGCACCAGGTTGATGCCGACGCCACCGAGACCGCCTGCCGCACCGGCGATGCCGATGAGGGCACCGGACATGCTGCGCGACCACTTGGTCTTGCCCAACGCGTTCAGGCCGGTGAGCTCCTTGGACTTGTTCTCCCAGATGGTCGGGATGATCTTGTAGACCGAACCGTTTGATATTCCCGAGAGCAGGAACAGCAGGATGAAGCCGACGACGAATGCGCTGAGCACACCCCCGCTGATCTGACCATTGCTGTCGGCGACGGTGCCGGCGATGACCAGGATCGCGGCGGACAGCGTCATCGCGGCAAAGCAGTACAGCGTCACCTTGCCGCCGCCGACGCGGTCGGCGAGTTTGCCGCCGTAGGGGCGCGACACAGAGCCGAGCAGCGGCCCGATCCAGGCGATCGTGGCGGCGGCCAGCGCGGGCTTCTCGGCGCCGGCCTCGGTGAAGCTGATGTTGAGGACCTGCGCGAAAGCGAATCCGAAACCGATGAACGATCCGAAGGTGCCGATGTAGAGCAGGCAGATCAGCCAGGTGTCCTTGTGCCGGAGGCAGTCGATCATCGCGCGGCCGCTGGAAGTCTGGTGATCGAGGTTGTCCATGTAGATCGCCGCGCCGACACCGGCCACGGCGAGAGCCACCAGATAGATGGCACAGACGATCTCAGGCTGATCGGAGGCGAGCCAGATGACCGCGAGGCCGATAAGCTGCACCACCGGCACACCGATGTTGCCGCCGCCGGCGTTGAGACCCAGCGCCCAGCCCTTGAGCCGCTGCGGATAGAAGGCGTTGATGTTGGTCATCGACGAGGCGAAGTTGCCGCCGCCGAAACCGGTCAGTGCGGCGACGCCGAGGAACCAGCCGAATCCGAACTCGCCCGGGTTCATCATCAGCATCATGGTCAGCGCCGTCGGGATCAGCAGCACGATGGCGCTGAAGATCGCCCAGTTGCGGCCACCGAACCGCGCGGTCGCCTGGGTGTAGGGAATGCGCAGGCAGGAGCCGACGAAAGTGGCGGTCGCCGCGATGATGAACTTCTGATCGAGGCTGATGCCATACTCCGGGCCCATGAACAGGGCCATCACCGAGAACAGCGACCACACCGAGAAGCCGACGTGCTCGCAGATCACCGACCACACCAGGTTTCGCTTGGCGATGGCGGCGTTGCCGTTGTCCCAGGCAGTGCGGTCCTCGGGATCCCAGTCGGTGATCCGGTGGTCACGCGCGAGCGCGGTCCGCACGGATGCGGGAAGTACGGGCATGAGTCATCCAATCGTTGTTGTGGACGCAGTGACCGACGGCTCTGTCGGACGATTGGACTCAAAGTTAGGCAGCGTGTGTTGCCGGGATTTTCCCTCGCGTGACCGAAGAGTCACGTTGTGCTCACATCGCGAGGGCGCGCGTGTGAGAAGGACCAGAAGACTCTGACCTGCGCCTACAGCATCAAGCGCACGAGATCGACGACCCGCTGCAGCCCGGGCAGTGCGCCGGCGGTGGCACGCGGATGTAACGCGTGGACCGCCAGACGGAACATGGTTGCCCGCAGCATCATCTGCGGCCATTCCGACTGATCCGCCCAGCGTCGCACGAGGTCGTCGTCAGCGCCACCCCAGGCGAGCGAATCCACCACAACCACCGCTGACGCCCAGGAGGCGGGCCGCCAGTACGGCACGATGTCGGTGATGCCCGGCGCGGCGGCACCGGCGAACAGGACGGTGCCGAAAAGGTCACCGTGCACCACTTGCGACTGCAGCGACACGTTCTTACGAAGGGTGGCAAGGGTTTTCAGCATCTCGACGCTCTGCGCACCATCCGGCGACGTCGGCTCCCCCATGCCGGCCGCCCGGGCCGTGCGCAACGGAACGTCCTCCCACGCCGCACGATCGGCGGCGGTGAACACGTCGACGTCGGTATGCGGTGGCGCCGGCGATTGCAACAGGAACCGTGGCCGGTCCAGCGTTGCGGTGGCCGCATGCAGGCGGTCGGCCACCAGGACGACCTCGTCGTGCCGCGGCTCTGGCGCACCGGCGATATAGGTATCCGCTCGCCACCCGGACACAACATATCGGCCGTCGGTGGCGCGGAACGGTCGCGCGATCCGCAACCCCTCGACGTAGAGCGATTCACGGACCGACGCCGACCATGCGGCCCGCGCGTGGTCGGGCACCAAAGACAAGACGACTTCACCGACCCGCCAACCGCCGACCCAGGAATCGCCCATCTGGATCGGCGGATGTGCGGTCAGCCCGAACGTGTTCAGCACGTGTTCGGGCGGCTCGACGGTGTTCACATCTGCAGAGATTACCGAGCGATGCAGGCAGAATGCGGCAACGACGCGGGCATCTGGTCTCCAATCACGCCCCGGACCACATGAACGCGCCCCATCAGTAGACCGGCAGCGTCTTGTCCACCTGGTTGGCCCACGCGGTGACCCCACCCTGCAGGTGGGTGGCATCGGCGAACCCGGCGCGCTTGAGCGCGGCGAGCGCTTCCGCCGAGCGGACACCGGTCTTGCAGTAGAGCACCGTCGGGCGATCCTGCGGCAACTTGGCGAGTCCGGCACCGGACAGGATCTCGTCCTTGGGGATGAGCGTGGCACCGTCGATGTGGACGATGTCCCACTCCACCGGCTCGCGGACATCGATGAGAGCGACACGGTCGCCGGCGTCGATCTTCTCCTTGAGCTCGGCGGCGGTCAGCGTCGAACCGTCCACGGCATCGGCGGCCTCATCGGAGACCACCCCGCAGAAGTCGTCGTAGTCGATGAGTTCGGTGACCCGCTCACCCTCGGGGTCCTTGCGGATCTTGATGGTGCGGTAGCTCATGTCCAGGGCGTCGTAGACCATCAGGCGACCCAGCAGCGGTTCACCGATGCCACAGATCAACTTGATCGCCTCGGTACCCATGATCGATCCGATCGAGGCGCACAGAATGCCGAGCACACCGCCCTCGGCGCACGAGGGCACCATGCCGGGCGGCGGCGCCTGCGGATACAGATCCCGGTAGTTGAGGCCGCGCCCGTCCGGCGCGTCCTCCCAGAACACCGACGCCTGACCCTCGAACCGGTAGATCGACCCCCACACGTACGGCTTGTGCGCGAGCACGGCGGCATCGTTGACGAGGTAACGCGTCGCGAAGTTGTCGGTGCCGTCGAGGATCAGGTCGTACTGGGAGAACAGTTCGATGGCGCCTTCGGGTTCCAGCCGCTCGTCGTGCAGGTTGACCGTGACGAACGGGTTGATCTCGAGGATGGAGTCGCGGGCGCTCTCTGCTTTGGGCCGGCCGATGTCGGACTGTCCGTGGATGACCTGACGCTGCAGATTGGACTCGTCGACCACGTCGAACTCGACGATGCCGATGGTGCCGACACCCGCGGCAGCCAGGTACAGCAGCGTGGGTGATCCCAAACCACCCGCGCCGATCACCAGCACCTTGGCATTTTTCAACCGCTTCTGGCCGTCCATCCCCACATCCGGGATGATCAGGTGGCGGCTGTATCGGGCCACCTCTTCGTTGGACAGTTCCGCTGCAGGTTCCACCAGCGGGGGCAAGGACGACACGGGCGCCTCCTCCTACGTCGTTGTTCGAGAGCGATCTGCTGATCACAACAGCCGCGGCGGCACGGTCATTCCGCAGCCACGGACGGCCGCATCACAGGTCGGGGAACGGCCACGGATTCGGCTTGCACACATAGCTGCGATTCGCCTGCATATCGGGGTCGAGCGCCATGATCTCGCTGTTGGCCACCCCGAACGACTGCTGCATCATCACCGGCGCCAGCGCGCCGTTCTCTTTACACGGTTCATGCGCCTCGTACCCGATGCCGTGCCCTGTCTCGTGGTTGATCAGGTACTGCCGGTAGAGAAGGTCGTCACCCTGATATGAGATGGCACCACGTACCCAGCGCGCCTCGTTGAGCGTCACCCGCTCCTCCGGCGGATAGAAGCACGACGTCTCCAGCTGGATCTGGTAGCCGCACAACTCACGTGTCGTGGCCGGCGATGCCAGCGTGATGCGCAGGTCCGGCTCACCGGAGTCAATGCGTCGGAAGCTGACCTTCCCGTCCCCGATCCAACTGCGCGGATTCGCCAGGGTCGCGTCGACCATCTTCGCGAACGACCGATCGCCGCCGAAGTCCTGCGCGTTGATGCCGTTCTCGACCTCGACGGTGTAGGTGTAGACCTCGCCGCCGGTGCCGACCTGCTTGCCGGCCCCGGGCACCACGTGGTAGACCTCACGCCCCTTTTCGGTGTACGGCCCGCCGGCGGGCAGTGTCCCGGCGGGCAATGCCTCGGGTTGGATGGTTCCGGTCGGGGCACCGATCGGCCCGGTCTCCTTGCTCACGTCGGTGTTGCGTGAGGCCGCATCGGGGTTGACGTCCGCGGCGGGCACGAAGGCGGTGTCGTCGGCGGACCGCACGGTGACCACGATGAGCACGACGGTCAGCACGATCAAGACCGGGATGGCATAGGCGCGCCACCCATAGGTGGCGACGAACCGACCCAATGCGCTCTGTTTCTTGCGCTCGGGCTGAGCATCGCGATCGACCCGGATCCGTCCGCTGTCGTCGGTGGGATCCCACCGGGCACGCAGTGGTTGGTCCGGCTTCGGTCTGGCCCGCGGGGGCTCCGCCGACGACCCGGCACCGGTGCGTATGCCCGTGGTCGTGCCGGTTGTCCGCCCGGCCCCGATCCCCCCACCGGTCGCGCCGGGCCCTCCGGCCCCGGGGTACGGCGAGTTCGGCCCGCCTCCTGGGTGACTCACAGCTCAACCTTCTCACAGGTAAACGCGCAGGCGTGGAACGGTGTGTCGCGATGGGGCCGTGCGGCCACGGGACCCGGCATCGTCGCCGAGTACGCTCTACCCATGTCGACCACCACAAACCCGTCGAACGGTGCCGCGCGCAACACCCGACTGCCGCGCAGTGCCCGGCGTATGCAGCTGCTCGATGCAGCGAGCGAGATCTTTGTGGAGCGCGGCTACCACTCTGCGGGCATGGACGAGATCGCCGTGCATGCCGGAGTCAGCAAGCCGGTGCTGTATCAGCACTTCCCGTCGAAACTGGACCTCTACATCGCCGTCGTCGACTCCCACGCCGAGAAGCTCGTCAGCGACGTCAACCGCGCGCTGCTGACCACGACCGACAACAAGCAGCGCGTGCGTGCCGCGGTGGAGGCATTCTTCGACTTCATCGACCAGGACAACTCCGGCTACCGGCTCATCTTCTCCTCCGACGCCAAGGACCCCGCTGTGATCCGGCGGGTGGAGGGAGCCACCGAGGCATGCGTCGACGCGGTCTACGGGCTGGTCATGCACGACTCCGGCCTCGACCCGTACCGCTCGCGGATGCTGGCTGCGGGGCTGGTCGGCGCAAGCCAGGTCAACGCCCGCTACTGGCTCGAGGCCAAACGCCCGGTCGACAAGCGGGCCGCGGTGGACACCACGGTCGCCCTGTTGTGGGGCGGGCTGTCCCACGTGCCGTTGCAGGGCATCGGGACGGGCGACGACGACTCCGACGACCTGGCCTGAGAAGCTCCGAGAAGCGCTCGATACCGCCGCGCTCTCCCCGGAGCCGGCTGCGGAAACGACTTCGGCCGCCGTCGACACTCATCGACAGCGGCCGTACATCGGAGCCAATGGGTCAGGAGGCGACGAAGCCCACCCGCCGGTTCTCGGTACTGCCCACCTCGACGTAGGCGATTTTCGTCACCGGCACCAAGAAGCGCGCGCCCTTGTCGTCGGTGAGCGCGAGCAGTTGTCCGGAACCCGACAGCGCCGCCTCGACCTCCGAGTACGCCTTGTCACTGGTGAGCGTGGTCTGGATGGACAGCTCACGAGGACTGTCGGTGATTCCGATCTTCACTTCAACGGCCATGGCCACCCTTCCGAAGGTCATCCGCCGCGTCGCGGCCAACCGCGCACACGGCACTCAACTGTCTGCTGATCCAGGCTAGATCAGACCCGATCGCCGACGACATCGGCTCCGCTCACAGCGCAACACGCGAAGCCTCGACCCCACCCGACCTATCCACCGAGACCGAGTTCGGCCATCCGGGTGGCGTGGTCGGCGGTGATCGCATCGAAGAATCCGGCAATACCCTGAAGCGATGCCGAACCGGCGAACAGCAGGTCGGTGACCTCCTCCTCGGCGGCGAGCACCCACTGGGCGTGCGTGACGGCCTCGCCGAGCAATCTCCGGCCCCACAGGATCAGCGGCGATCTCAAGGACGGGTCGGCGGCGACGGCGGCCGCGACCTGGTCGCGCGCGAACCGGGAGTTGGCCGTCTCGGCCATCACCTCGCGGATGACGGTCTGCGCATCGGCGGGCAGAACTCCCGAGACCTCGGTGTAGAAGTCGGCCGCGAGCCCGTCGCCCACATACGCCTTCACCAGCGCCTCATACCAGGTCTTCGGGGTGGTAACACGGTGGTAGTCGTCAAAGATCGATCGGTAACGCTCGACCGCCGCGATCGGGTCGATGCCGCGCGCGCAGACCTGCTCGGCCAACGTGTCGTAGTGATTGATCTCCGACGCCGCCATCCGGGCGATGGCCACCTTGCTCGCGACGTCGGGTGCCATCCGGGACTCGTCGATGAGGCGATAGAAAGCCGCGTATTCACCGGCCAGCAAGACGGCGAACAACTTGCCGATGGCACCGCCATCGACGCTGGTCGCAGCGGTATCTGCGGGATCGGGGGAAACTCCGGATGGGTGCGGCGCAGTCGACATGCTGGTGATGGTATGCGGGCTCTCGACGTTCACCAAGTACACTGGACGACGGTGCACTGACGCGATCATGACGATTCGGTGGCGAACCGACCGGCAACGACTCATCACGGCCGGGCGGAGCGGCCCTTTCATCGCGCGGTCACCGGACAATGTGCGCGCACTGGTCGCCGGGTGACACTGCCCGAGCGGAGCCACCACACAGTCACCGAACGCGGTTTGCGCGGTCCGTCCCGGACCCACCGACGCGGCCCGACCAGGGCCCTTCCGGCGCAGGCCGCTCGACCCCACTGTGGTGCCTTTCGTGCGTGCGTGAAATGCAGAAAGGCATACAACCTCACATGAGCGATACCACCGGGACCAACTCCCGTGACGACGTCCAGACGACGATCGTCGACGAAACCCACACCTCCCCCACCTTCGCCGAACTCGGCGTGCACGACAGCATCGTCGAGGCACTCGCCGACGACGGCAAGACACATACCTTCGCGATCCAGGAGCTGACGCTTCCCCTGGCCCTGTCCGGGGACGACCTGATCGGTCAGGCCCGTACCGGCATGGGCAAGACCTACGGGTTCGGCGTACCGATGATGCATCGTCTCGCGACTGCCGAGGCATCGGGTCTCCGCCCACTCGACAACACTCCGCGCGCCCTGGTCATCGTGCCGACCCGCGAGCTGTGTCTGCAGGTGACCGGCGACCTCGAGGTCGCGGCCAAGAAGCTCGACGTCACCCTCGCCGACGGCACCACCCGTCCGCTCAAGATCACCTCGATCTACGGCGGGCGCCCCTACGAGTCGCAGATCGCCGACCTCAAGTCGGGCGTCGACTTGGTCGTCGGCACTCCCGGCCGCCTGCTCGATCTCGCCCAGCAGGGCCACCTCATCCTCGGCAAGGTCGGCGTGCTGGTGCTCGACGAGGCCGACGAGATGCTCGATCTCGGGTTCCTGCCCGATATCGAACGCATCATGGCAGCCCTGCCCACACCCCGGCAGACCATGCTCTTCTCGGCCACCATGCCGGGTCCGATCGTCACCTTGGCCCGCACGTTCCTGCACCGCCCGACCCACATCCGCGCCGAACACGCCAATGACTCGGCCGTCCACGAGCGGACCACGCAGTTCATCTACCGCGCCCACGCACTCGACAAGGCCGAACTGGTCGCACGCATTCTGCAGGCCGAGGGCCGGGGCGCCACGATGATCTTCACCCGCACCAAGCGCACGGCACAGAAGGTCGCCGACGACCTCGCCGAACGCGGTTTCTCCGTCGGCGCGGTACATGGTGACCTCGGACAGGTCGCGCGCGAGAAAGCACTCAAGCGTTTCCGCAACGGTGACATCAACGTGCTCGTGGCCACCGACGTCGCAGCCCGCGGCATCGACGTGGAGGATGTCACCCACGTCATCAACTATCAGTGCCCGGAGGACGACAAGACCTACGTGCACCGCATCGGCCGCACCGGACGTGCCGGCCGGACCGGCATCGCGATCACCCTGGTCGACTGGGATGAGCTGCATCGCTGGGAGCTGATCAACTCGGCGCTGGGTCTCGATGTGCCGGCGCCGGTGGAGACCTACTCGACCTCGGAGCATCTGCGCGAAGAGCTCTCGATCCCGGAATCGGCCACCGGACGAATCGCCACGCCGAAGCCATCCGGTGAGCGCGAGGAGCGCACGAGCAGGTCGCAGCGTCCGAAGTCGAACCGGGTGCGTCGACGTACCCGCGGCGGCAAGTCCTCCGACGGAGCGGCGCGGTCCTCGGACGACGCCGCCGACAATCAGACGTCGGGCAAGAACACCACAGACGCGGGGGCCGGTGCGGCCGACGGTAGCGATTCCGCCGGCGGTGAGCGCCCGCGTCGACGTCGTCGTCGTCGCGGCAGCGCCAAGCGCGGTGCTGCGTCGGGCGACTCACAGCCGGAGAAGACCACGACCGTCGCCGCAGCCGAGTGACCCGTTTCGGCGCTGGTCGACGTGTGAGTGGCGACCGGAGGGCACGTGGCCCGTATTCGACCTGAGCGTCGCACCCCGGTCGACCTGGCGGTCACCGCGGCGATCATCGTGGTCACCGTCGTCGTCGGACTGCTCGTCTGGGCGAACAGTCCGGTCCGGCAGACCGAGAGCGTTCAAGCCGTCGCGCCGGTACCCGAGGTCGAGCCGTCGGCGCAGGTGCCCACGGCCCTCACACCTTCGTGGCGGGCGCAGTCGCCGGCCACCCGGATCCCGGCCGTCGCGAACTCGACCGTGGTGACCGCCGACGGCGGCACCGTGGCGGGCCGCGACCCGCGGACCGGACGCGAACTGTGGCGCTACACCCGGAACCTGGACTTGTGCGCGGCGATCGCGGCGTGGCCGGCGAGCAACAACAAGGTGCTCGCCGCCTACCGCAACTCGCGCGGTTGTGGCGAGATCACCGCACTCGACGCTTCCTCGGGACAGCGTGCGGGCGGCCGCAGCAGTGACGCCGACGATCGGGTCCGACTCCTGTCGGACTCCGGTTACGTTGTCTCCCAGGGCCCTACACGTCTGGAGACGTGGGGGTCGAATCTGGTGCGCGGAATCGAGTACGGCCGGGTGGATGCACCGGTGAACCCGGATGTGCAGCCGGGCCGCTCTGACTGCCAGTTGCTGTCGTCCGCGGTCGGTGGTAGCCGCGTCGCGGTCATCGAGCGCTGCGCCGATGACCCTGGCTACCGGTTGACCGTGCTCGGTGCCGTCCTCGACGACGATGAAGATGTGCAGCAGTACGGTTCATCGATAATCACCGATGGTTCAGCGGGCCCACCGCCGATCCTGATCGCGATGACCAGTTCGACCATCGCGGTCTACGACGGCGGCGGCGACCCGCCGCTTCCCGCCGCGGACACCCCGACGCCTGACGGCAATCGAACGCCGACGATCCGGCAGTTCTCCTCGGACGGAGCACCCACCGCCACGAACACCGTCAACGGGGTGCAAGCACCCCCCGGTGATGGAGTCGTCGTCACCGGCGGCGGCCTGACCACCTTCTACACCGGCACGGCCACCGTGGTGCTGGACGCTTCCGATCTTCGGCCCATCTACCAGATCCCCGGCACCATCGGGACGGGCGAGGTCATGGCCGGCCAGCTGCTCCTGCCGACCGCCGACGGCGTCAGCGTCCGCGACGGGGCCACCGGCCGCGAACTGCGCGCGATGACCCTGCCGCGAGACGGCCGCCGCGACGAGCCGGTGGCTCTGCGGGTGCTGGGCGCCGACGTCATCGAACAGTGGGGGCCAACCGTCACGTCCTACTCCCCTGCCTGATCCCGGCCGTACGATGCCGGGTCGTCACACACCCCGCTCGGGAGCATCGTCGGCGCTGCGCACCCGGCTGGTCACGCAGGAGCGCTGCGCCGCTCGTAGATACAGATTCAGACGTCAGGCGGTGTCGAAAGTCTGGACCGGTGTCCCGGCCTCCCAATGCTTCCAGAGATTCTCCGCCAGTCCACGATAAGCGTTGGCGCCCTTGTTCTTCCGGCCGCGCATCACCGACGTGCCCGACGCCGACGCCTCGGCGAACCGCACCGTACGCGGTATCGGTGGGTCCAGAACCGGCAGGTCGTAGCGGTCGGCGACATCACCGAGCACGTCACGGCTGTGGGTGGTGCGCGCGTCATAGAGGGTGGCCACCGCGCCCAGGGTCGTCAACGCCGGGTTGGTGATCTGTTGCACCTCGTTGACTGTGCGCAACAGTTGCCCGACGCCGCGGTGGGCCAGCGTCTCGCACTGCAGCGGAACCACCACCTCGTCGGCGGCGGTGAGCCCGTTGAGGGTGAGCACACCCAGTGACGGTGGACAGTCGATCAGGATGACGTCGTAGTCCTCGGCGACCTCTGCGAGTGCGCGTTTGAGGGCGTACTCCCGCCCCGGCCGCATCAACAACAACGCCTCGGCGCCGGCCAGGTCGATGGTCGCCGGCAACAGCGTCACGTTGTCGTCGGTGTCGAGCAACACGTCGGCGATCTCCTCCTCGCCCAACAACACGTCGTGCACCGACGACTCCAGCTGGTCGGGGTCGTGCCCGAGTGAGAAGGTAAGACAGCCTTGGGGATCGAGATCCACGACGAGTACCGACACGTCAAGGTCGGCCAGCGCCGCGCCCAATGACGCGACAGTGGTGGTCTTGGCGACCCCACCCTTCTGATTCGCGATGGCCAGCATGCGGGTCATGGCCTCAACTGTACGGCCGATCACTCACCCCGTCTGGGGTAACCCGCGTTACCGACCGGCCCGAGTCGAACCGGCCGTGATCGGTACCGCCCGGGTCAGCGTCGTCGTCGCGAGCCGGCTCCCGACTCGGGGGTGTCGTCGGTGGTGTACTCGCCGACCAGCCATCGCGTGGATGCCGGACTGAAGATCAGCACCAGCACGGCCAGCGCCGCGATGGCCAGTGGGATACCGAACCACGGCTGCCCGCTGTCGGTCAGCAGCGCATAGGCAACCGGCAGTAGCAGGATCTGGGCGACCACCGAAATCGCTCGTCCCCATCGGCGACCTGTCAGCAGGGCGATGCCGCCGATCAACACTCCGCCGCCGATGATGCCGAACCATGCCGCAGTGCCGTAGCCGCTGATGAACGCCTCCCGATGGCCCGCCGCCTCGCGGATGGCGAGAACAATCGCGACGACGACGGCGACGGCGCCCTCCAGCGCGGTCACCGCACCGGCCGCCCGCACGGTGGTCGGCGGTCGCTGCGCCACCGCGGAATCGGCCCCCGACTGCCCGTCACCACCTGTTGCGCGACCGGCGCCCTGCTTGCTGCTCACCACTCCAGACTATGGGTGGCGAGCGACAACGGAGATGGGCGGGTGCACGTCACACGCCCGGACCCCATATCGTGGGATCTCGTGCGCATGATGCTCATCGTCAATCCCTTCGCCACCGCGACCACCCCGGCCGGCCGCGACGCTCTGGCGCACACGCTGAGTTCACGGTTCGCCCTCGACGTCGAGCACACCACCCATCGTGGTCACGCCCACGAGCTGGCCGCCCGTGCGGTCGACGAAGGATTCGACGTGGTGCTCGTCCACGGTGGCGATGGCTCGGTCAACGAAGCGGTCAACGGCATCCTGGGGCCGCCGAGCACCATGCCAGATCCCGACCGCCGGCTGCCGGCGCTCGGCGTCATCCCGGGCGGCAGTGCCAACGTCTTCGCGCGCACCCTGGGTATCGAACCCGATCCACTCGCGGCGACCGCTCAGCTCAGTGGACTGCTAGAGGGCGGCGGGTGCCGGCGCATCGGCCTGGGACACACCCGCGATCGGTGGTTCCTGTTCAACACCGGTATGGGAATGGATGCCGTCGTCGTGCATGCGATGGAGGACAAGCGGCATGCCGGCAAGGCGGCCACGCCGATGCGCTACCTGTGGACGACTGTCGCGTCCTTCCTGCGCAATGCGATGGACCGTTCGTCGTTCACCGTCGAATTGCCCGGCCTCGACCCGATCGACGGCGTCCGGTTTGCGTTCGTGTCGAACACGAGTCCGTGGACCTACCTGGGCGACTTCGAGATCCGCACCAATCCGACGACCGGCTTCGACACGCGACTCGGGGTGTTCGCGGCCACGTCGACAGGCGTCGCCCGCAATATCCCGCTGGCCGCCCGGCTGCTCAGCCATCGCACGCCGAAAGCGCGCCATCTGCATCGCAACGACGACGTCGCCTGGGTGCGGTTCCGCGCCGAGGAACCCATCGACGTCCAGATGGACGGCGACTACATCGGCGCCCATCATGCGGTCGATTTCGGGTATCGCGCCGACGCTCTCGCCGTGGTGGCCCCCACCCCGACGCCGAGCAGCACACCCAGCACGGCATAGGGCACCGCCGCGACGGCGAACAACACCGATGGGGGCCACCAGCCCGATCCCAGCGCCCAGGCACCGAACGCCACCACAGCGATCACCTCCTCCCCCACGCCGACCACCGACGAGGTGGTGGCCCTTACTTCGGACCGAACCCGCCGTTGCATCATCGCCTCGGCCATCACGAACGCCCAGCCGAAGATCGCGAAGGCACCCGCAACCACCACGATTCCGGCCGGATGGGCCCACCACGAGCCGACTGCCAGTGCCGCTGCGCCCAAGAGCAGCCACGGCGCCGTGCCCCGCGCGGTGAGCCGCTCGACTCGGGTCCGGTGTGCCGCCCAGCCACCGACGATGTCCCCGACGGCAACCACGATCATCGCAACGGGGACCCCGATGGAAGGGGGCCACCCCCACCGGCCCCCATGCCACATCTCGTCGGCGAGCAGCGGCAGATACTCGTCGAGTGCCGATACCCAGGTGAGCGCGATCACCAGCAGAAACAGCCCGCCCAACGCCCGGTCGGTGCACAGCATGCGGATGGCCGTCACCGAGACGGTCCACGCAACGCCGTGTTCGGCATCCGTTTCCCGGTCGGCTCCGTCGCCGTTGCCTCGCGCGAGATCGTGGACGTCACCGACGGGTGCCCGCTCTTCGGGCAGTGCCCACGACGCGACCGCGCAGACCACGCACGCCGCGACGCTCCCCGCGCCGGCCGCCTGATATCCGCCCCACGCCGCCAACGGCACCGCCGAGACCGTGCCCACGAGCACACCGCAGGCACCGAATGCGCGCAGTCGGCCGGCCAGCGCCGAATAGCGCACGGCGTGCCCTCGGGCGGCCAGGGTGTCGTAGAGCAGCGCTTGCGTCGTGCCGGAGCGCAGCGCCGAGCCCGCCGACCACAACACGAAGCCCGCAGCGAACGCCCCGAACGACGGCCACCAGGTCCACAGCGCAAAGCCTGCCCCGGTCACCAGCGGACCCACGACGAGCAGGGGGCGACGCGAGACACGGTCGGCAAGGAGCCCGGTCGGGATCTCGAAGAGAAAGGAGCACGCCGACCAGATGATGAACAGCACGGAGATCGACGCGGGTGAGAGTCCGGCCCCGACGACGTCGGGGTCGGCGAACATGACCGCATACAGTGGGTAGAGCGGGATCGCGTCCTCGGCCAGTGCCGCGACCGAGGCGGCCACGCTCAGCCGGTCGGCGCCCTCAGCCCGTCGCCGGGAGCGCGGTCGGTGTGATGAGGATCAACGTCGTCGTCGTGGCATGCCTCACAGACTACCGACTATGACTCGAAGACCACCAGGGATTTCTTTCGGCGACCAGCGAAAATCACACCAAAGCAGCCACAAACCCGAGTAGAGTAGTACATCGGTGCGCAACCAAGTGCAGCCACCCCCCTCGGGGAGGGTCACCGAACAGTGATATTGCACACGTGTTAACGGAACACCATTGACTTCGCCTGGATTCGTGAAAGTATTCACAAGCAACAGTGCGGAAACATTTGGTGGGTCCGCGTGAACTAGCGGTTACAGCCACAACAAACCAGACATTGGTAGTTGTCGAGTGGTGCGTCAAGCACCTGAAGGAGAAGGAATGGACTGGCGTCACAAAGCAATCTGTCGCGACGAAGATCCGGAGCTGTTCTTCCCGGTGGGGACCAGCGGACCGGCCATCGCACAGATCGCTGATGCGAAGCTCGTCTGCGCCCGGTGCCCCGTCACGGCCGAATGCCTCTCGTGGGCCCTGGAGTCCGGGCAGGACGCAGGCGTCTGGGGAGGAATGAGCGAGGACGAGCGGCGCGCGCTCAAACGGCGCACCGCGCGGACGCGGACGCGGAGCAGCGTCTGACAGGGGCCACAGCCTCCAGTCGCCACGGCGACATCGAAGAGACCCGGCCCCGGCCGGGTCTCTTCGTCTGTGGGACATAAGATCTCGGCCATCAGCAGGTTCGCTTTCAGCGCAACGGGATCGTAACACTCACCTCGGCGCCCCGGCCCGCGGGATTCGCTCCCATGGCCAGGGTGCCACCGAGTTCGATCGACACCATGGTCTGCACGATCTGCAGGCCGAGTCGATCCGAGGTGCTCATGTCGAAATGAGCGGGTAGCCCGAAACCATTGTCACGTATGGCGATACGGAGTGTTCGGACATCGCGGTGGGCCACGATCTCGATCTCGCTGTCGGCGGCGCCATCATCGAAGCCGTGCTCGATCGCGTTCTGGATCAGTTCTGTGAGCACCATCACCAGCGGCATCGCGAGCTCCGCCGAGAGCACACCGAGTCGATCACGATGCCGCACTTGCACTCTGGCATCCCTGGAGGCGACATCGACCAGGATCGGCACCAACCGATCGACGACCTCGTCGAGATCAACCTCCTCGTCGACACTGCCGGAGAGCAATTCGTGCACGAGGGCGATAGACGCCACCCTGCGTACCGCCTCGGTCAGCGCGCCGCGCGCCTCCGGGTTGGAGGTGCGCCGTGCCTGCAGACGCAACAGCGCCGACACCGATTGCAGATTGTTCTTGACCCGATGGTGGATCTCGCGGATCGTCGCATCCTTGCTGATCAACGCGAGGTCACGTCGTTTGACCTCGGTGACGTCGCGGATCAATACCACCGCGCCGGTATCGACGGCCCGCGGATGCAGCGGTACCGCACGGATGAGCACGGTCGCCCGACTGGCATCGGCCTCCATCCGCATCCCGACGTCGCGGTACGGCGTCACCGGCGGCGCGGTGACCCCCGCTGCCGCATCGATCATGGTGGCCACGTCCTCGGATTCGAACCGATCGGTCAACAACGCCGACGTCACCTCCGACAACCGGGTGTGCGTCAGTTCCGCACTCCACCCCATCCGGTGGAACGCAGACAACGCATTGGGGCTGGCATAGACGACCATCCCGTGCTCGTCGATCCGGACGAATCCGTCACCCGCGCGGGGTGTGGACAGGCCGCGCGGATTGCCCTCTTGATGCGGAAAGGTCCCATCGGCGACCATCTGACACAGATCGTTCGCCGAGTCCTGATAGGCCAGCTCGAGAGGTGACGGCAACCGTGGATGGGTCAGATCCACCGCGCGCGTGAGAACCGCGATCGCTCCGTCGGCGCCGGGAAACCCCACCGGAACCGCTTCGCGACGAATCGCCACCGAACCGAACCACTCCGGGTCCTCGTCACGCAACACCCGGTCGGCGAAGAATGCCCGGTCCAGTTGCGGATTCATCGCGCGGTCGGCCACCGAGCCGACCTCATCGCTTGGAAAGACGGTCGACGCGGTGTTCGGGCGGCATTGCGCCACCGTCACCATGTCGCCGTTCTCGGTCCGCACCGACATCAGCAGATCCGCGAACGACAGGTCGGCCAGTAACTGCCATTCCGCGACCAGACGCTGCAGGTGGGCTGCCGCGGCGTCGGACAACTGCGTGTGTTCTGCCAGAAGATCTGCCAGCGTCGACATAGCTGGGGCTACTCAGCCGTGCGTTCCGGCGAACGCAATCGCCTGCCCACACGGTTCATTCGTAGACGGCGATGATGTCGCCGGCCTGGATCACATCGCCGACCACGACCTTGACATCGGCCAAGGTGCCCGGTTCCTCCGCCAGGACCGGGATCTCCATCTTCATCGACTCCAGTAGCACCAGGGTGTCGCCCACCTCGACCTGCTGCCCGGCGCTCGCCCGCACTTCCAGCACGCTGGCGACGATCTCCGCCACGACGTCTTCAGCCATGGTCATAACCTAGCCGACGCACACGGCGGCGCGACGACAGGCGATTGTGATCACGCATGCCACACGTGGGACAATCAGACCCGCACACAGTACGAAGGAGGTCCGTCATGGGCAAGCGCGGACGCAAGAAGCGCGCTCGTAAGAAGAACGCTGCCAACCACGGCAAGCGTCCCAACTCCTGAGTTTCGACTCGGGTAGCGAGCTTATTGGATGGGTTCGGTTCGACGGTCCGCGTCGACAGCACCCGGAAAAACGCCGAGGGCATCCACTGTTGGAGCAGAGAGTCGCTTCTCTGCACAAGGGTGGATGCTCTCGGCGTTTTTCCGGGTGCTGTCGACCGCCGTGGGGCAGGTGACGGCGTGGATCTCGCGGGGTCGCTACTCCGGGCCCGACTCCCGCACGATCACGGTCCGACGGATCTCGACACGCAACCGCTCACGCAGCCCTTCGGGTGCGTGATCGCCGCCGCACTTCCGGTTGATCAGAGTCTTCATCTGCTGCTCGATGCCGTAATGGGCAAAACACGATGGGCAGGTGTCGAGATGCTCCTGCAGACGTGACCGTGCATCGGCATCGCACTCGTCGTCGAGGAGCAACCAGACATCCGCGATCACCGCGGAGCAGTCGAGTTCGACGAACTCAGGATCCATGTCGCCACCCTGATCATCACTTCGCTGTGTGCCGCTCATCTCTTCACCCCGCTCTCGGAGTTGCGTGCGGCGCGGTTGAAGCCGCGCTCACGGGCGACGTCGGCGAGTAGATCGCGCAACTGACGCCGGCCACGATGCAGCCGGGACATGACGGTTCCGATCGGCGTGTCCATGATCTCCGCGATCTCCTTGTAAGGCAGACCTTCCACGTCGGCGTAGTACACCGCCATCCGGAAGTCCTCCGGGAGTTCCTGCAGCGCGGCCTTGATGTCGTCGTCGGGTAGGGCTTCGAGCGCCTCGATCTCCGCTGAGCGAAGTCCGGTCGACGAGTGTTCGGCGGTCGCCGCCAACTGCCAATCGGTGATCTCGTCAGTGGGATACTGCGCCGGTTGACGCTGCTTCTTGCGATATCCGTTGATGTAGGTGTTGGTCAGGATCCGATAAAGCCACGCCTTGAGGTTGGTGCCCTCCCGGAAGGACGAGAAGGCCGAGAAGGCCTTGACGTAGGTCTCCTGAACCAGGTCTTCGGCATCGGCCGGATTACGGGTCATCCGCAGTGCTGCGCCGTACATCTGGTCGAGCAACGGCAACGCGTCACGCTCGAAACGCTCCGTCAACGCCTCGGGCGACTCGCCCGGATCGGCTCGGCGCGGCGCCTGCGACCCGACTCCCGATGTGCGCTTCGAGTCCGCATCGGCGGGCGCCTGGTCCTGCGACTCGGGTTCGGTCACTACGATCCCTTCGGTGACGGCGTTCGCTGGGACCGAGGTCGGTGCCCGCAGCACCCATCGGGTGTCCGGGGCGACGATCCCGTTGGAGATCCCACTGTCGGACCAGCTTACCGATGCCGCGCCGGGCGCGACGCCCACCTGGGATGCTGACTCGTGAACCGCGCTGGTGGGTTCGACCAGACCAGTGCTACTCATATGGCTGTTCGACCTTCCGTGTGAGTCGGGAATGTTCGGTTGACGAGCGGCCACCGCCGGTTGCCCACGTCGTCGACACATGCGTCAACAGTGTGTGCACGGCAAATGTTCCATGCGATGTACGGATCGGCAGCACAGCCAGCAGAACGGAGCGAGATGATGGCCGCAACACCGGCGGTGACGGCACTCGAACGCGCAGGTATCGCCCACAGCGTGCACCGGTACACCCACGACAAGAACAGCGACGCGTACGGCGCCGAGGCGGTCGCTGCGCTCGCCGATGCCCTCGGGATCAGTCCGGATCAGGTCTTCAAGACCTTGGTGATCGATCTCGGCGGTCACTTGGCGGTCGCAGTGGTGCCGGTACCGCGCCGACTTTCGCTGAAAGCAGCCGCCGCGGCGTTGGCCGATGTCACCAAGGGCACATCCAAGGCGGCGATGGCCGCCGAGAAGGCGGTCACCCGCTCGACCGGCTACGTCTTCGGCGGGGTGTCACCCCTCGGCCAGCGCACGGCGCTGCCCACGGTCGTGGACAGATCCGCGCTCGACTGGTCGACGGTGTACTGCAGTGCCGGTCGGCGGGGTATGGAGATCGGACTCGCTCCCGGCGACCTCGTTGCGGCGACGAATGCGGTGACCGCCGACATCGCGGTGTGAGTGATCGCAGTGTGAGGGGTCGCGGTGTGGGTGATCGCCGTGTGAGGGGTCGCGGTGTGAGGGGTCGCAGTGTGAGTGTCAGTGAATCGTGTCATGGGTCCGTGTCGGGGGTTCGTGCCAGCATGGAGGCCATGTGCGGACGATATGCGGTGACCACCGACCCGGCGAAGCTCGCCGCGGAGATCGATGCGATCAACGAGGTGCCCGTTCCCCTCGACCCGGCGGGCGACGAATCGGCTGATGACAAATCGGCGAAGGACGAGTCCGCGAACAATGAGCCGGCGTCGGCCGAACGCGGCACGTCCGGACGGTCCCCCGGACCGAACTACAACGTCGCACCCACCACCACGGTGATGACCGTGGTGCGGCGTCACGCACCCGACGATGCCGACGACGACCCGGCGCTGCGCATCCGCGCGATGCGCTGGGGCCTGGTGCCGCCATGGGCCAGGGAGGTCGGCAAAGGCCCGCTGCTGTTCAACGCTCGCGCGGAGAGCGCGGCGGAGAAGAGTTCGTTCCGCTCCTCGGTGAAGTCCAAGCGGTGCCTGGTCCCGATGGACGGTTGGTATGAGTGGAAGAAGGGCCCCGCCGATGCGAAGGGCAAACCCACCAAGGTGCCGTTCTTCATGTCCCCCCACGATGGGACTCGACTATTCATGGCCGGTCTGTGGTCGGTGTGGCGCCCGAAGGACGCCGCACGGGACACACCGCCGTTACTGAGTTGTTCGATCCTCACGACCGACGCCGTCGGACACCTGCGCGATATTCACGACCGCATGCCGTTGATCATGCCCTTCGAGAACTGGGATCCGTGGCTCGACCCGGACCACACCGCCCCCGCCGAACTGTTCGCACCGCCGAGCGAGGCGATCGCCGACGCGGTCGACGTCCGCGAGGTGGCCCCGCTGGTGAACCGGGTTGCCAACAACGGGCCGGAACTGTTGGAACCGGTCTGAGCGGCCCGCGGTCAGTCGGGCATGAGGACCGCGGCACCGTCGAAGCGGCCCGCTTTCAGGTCGGCGAGCGCCTCATCAGCCCTCGACAGCGGATAGGGGTGGGTGGTCGCGTGCACGCCATGGCGTGCGGCAAGTGTCAGGTACTCCTCGCCGTCGGCCCTGGTGTTCGCGGTGACCGAGCGGATCTCTCTTTCGTAGAAAAGCTCTCGCTGATAGTTCAGCGGTGGAACATCACTCAGGTGAATGCCCGCAATGGCCAGGACGCCACCGCGATCGAGGGCGCGCATCGCCACCGGCACCAGCTCACCCACCGGAGCGAATGTGATGGCGGCGTCCAGTGGCTCCGGCGGGGCAGCGTCGGTGGTGCCCACCGACGTCGCCCCCAGGCGTCGCGCCAGCTCGCGTGACTGTTCGCCGCGGGTCATCACATGCACCCTGGCGCCCAGGGCGATCGCGACCTGCGCACAGAGGTGTGCACTGCCACCGAAGCCGTAGAGGCCCAATCGGTGCGGGATCTCGAAGCCGAACTCGGCACCCGGGTCGGGCCGGCTCGCCCGCTTGAGCGCACGATAGCCGATGATGCCGGCGCAGAGCAGCGGGGCCGCGGCGACGGTGTCCAGATCGGCGGGCAGGCGATACGCGAACGGCGCAGGCACGGTGGTGAAGTCGGCATAGCCGCCATCATGGTCCCACCCGGTGTAAGACGATGCCGGACAGAGATTCTCGTCGCCACGCCGACAGTAGTCGCAGGTGCCGTCGGTTCGGTGCAGCCACGCCACCCCGACGCGGTCACCGACGGCGAACTCGGTGACCTGCGGACCCAGCGCTGCCACCTCCCCCACTACCTCGTGCCCAGGGGTCACCCGATCTCGATGGAGTGGGAGATCCCCTTCGGCCACATGCAGATCGGTGCGGCACACGCCGCATGCGAGGACACGAACGAGCAGTTCGTCGTCACCCACCACGGGCACATCTTTGCGCACCAACCGCAGCGGGTGGTGCTCGATCGGCGCCGGAGCGCTCACTTCCCAGGCACGCATGATTCCAGGATATGGCGCCATTGCTGCGGTGATGGGGGCGTCGGCAGCATGTCCCCGACCCAGCCCGGTGACGGTGGGTCAGCGGTACCGATAGTCGTCGAGCGGGAACCCGTCCATCTCGCGCCGCGTGGACAGAGTGGAACTCGGCCGCAACAACGCCGCCTCGCCGTGCTGGTTGAAGTAATAGCTTCGGGCCGACGCACAGTCGCCGTTGTAGAACACCGAGGACTGCAACTTCTCGGTGACCCGGGCCAGGAATTCCGCGTTGGCCTCCTCGGTCACTTCGAAGGTCGTGGCCTGCCGCTGCCGCAACTCACCGAAGAGCCGACGGATGTGGGTCATCTGCCCTTCGATCGTCGTGAAGTACGACAACCCGCTGTAGGAGTACGGACTGTTCAGCGAGAGCAGGTTGGGGAAACTCGGCATGGCGATACCCTCGTACGCCTGAAACCGGTTCTCTCGCCACCAGGTGCCGAGATCGCGTCCATCCCGCCCGACGATGTCGAACGCCGGAAAGTTGGTTCCCCAGAGATCGAAACCGGTGGCCAGGACCAGAACGTCGACCTCGGTGCGGTCGCCATCGGTGGTGATGATCGCTCCCGGTTCCACCCGGTCGATGGAGCTCGTCTGCAGAGAGACATGCGGATCGTTGAAGGCGCGCAGGTAGCTGTTGGAGAACGTCGGCCGTTTGCAGCCGAAGTCGTACGTCGGAGTCAGTGCCGCTCGGGTACTCCGGTCGCGCACCTGGGCGCGCAGGTGCGCGCGCGCCAACAGCTCTGCTCCCCGGTTGCCGATTCTGGCCTGCTTGAAGTGCAGGACCCCGAACACCATCAGGGCCTCGAGTGCGGCGGTGTTCACCATCCGGGCCAGGCGCTGGGTAATCGGCACCCGGGCGAAGATCTTCTGGACAGGCGCCGGGATTCCGAAATCGACTTTCGGCACCACCCAGATCGGCGTCCGCTGGAACACGGTGAGAGTTTTTGCCTGGCGGGCGATCTCGGGTATCAGCTGGACCGCGGTGGCGCCGGTGCCCACGATCGCCGCCCGCTCACCGGTGAAGTCGTGGCCATCCTCCCAGGCAGTGGTGTGGATGATCGTTCTGCCGAACGTGTCGAGACCCGGAAAGTCAGGCGTGTGCGGTTGGGAGAGGAACCCCGTGGCAGTGACCAGATAGCGGCACGTTCGCGTCGCACCGTCGGCCGTGGCGACCCGCCAGAGTCGCTCGCGCTCATCCCATTCCGCCCGCGTCACCGTGGTGTCGAACTGCATGTGTCGCTTCAGGTCGTAGCTGTCGGCGACGTGATGGGCGTAACGCTTGAGTTCGACTCCCGGCGCGAACAGCCGCGACCAATACGGGTTCGGTTCGAACGAGTACGAGTAGGTGACCGAGGCGATGTCGACGGCCAGGCCGGGATAGTGGTTGACGTGCCAGGTGCCACCGAGATCCTGCTCGCGCTCGAGGATGGCGATGTTCTCGAAACCCAGGCTCTTGAACTCGATTGCGGCACCCAACCCGCCGAAGCCCGCCCCGACGATCACCACATCGTGGTCGGGTCGTGCCGTCTCTGTCATCGCTTCCGCCCCCGGGCCGAATCGTCGATCGTGCTGACCGATGTGAGTGTTACTCCCCGAAACACTAATCGACGAGACGCGACGTGACCAGACCCGTCGGCGACGTCGGTGATCCGAGCGGCTGTGAGGTTGGTGTTACCGGTGCGGCGACCCGTTGTGCCGTCGCGGTAATTGCCAGGTAACAGCGGTTCACCACGATCGTCGCATGGACAAAATTCTTCTCGAGCGCAGTCTGGCGCTGGTGGACCTACCCGACGACGGCCTCACCGTCCGGTTCTATGAGGTGCTCTTCGAGCGATATCCCGAGGTACAACCCATGTTCAGTCGGGGCGTGCGTCCGCAAGCCGCGATGTTGCGCACGGCCATCATCGCGGTGGTCGATCATCTCGAGGATTCCGCGTGGCTCTCGTCGACACTGGGCACGCTGGGCCGCCGTCACGCCGAGTTGGGGGTGACCGAATTGATGTACGGCGCGGTCGCCGAGTGCATGATCGCCACCATGTCCGAAGTCGGCGACCCGCATTGGACCGCGGAGATGACCGCGGCGTGGTCGGAGGTGCTGGCGGCAGTGGCGTCGCTGATGGTCGCGGCATACCCCGACGAGGCCGACGCGTCGGGCGCAGCCTGACGATCGCCGCGGCCGACACCGACATCGAAGTGGACACCGGAGCTGCGCGGGAATACGGCCGCGACATCCGACGCTGGCACAGTCATGCCGCAGACCGGGAGCAGCCACACACAGACGGCCCCAGCGCAACGACGAGAACGGTCACGTGGGCGTTCGTTCGCCGCGGCCGCACTCGCCTTCGCCGTCGTCATGCTCGGCACCACCCTGCCCACCCCGCTCTATGCCATCTACGCGGCCGAGCTCGGCTTCGGCGTGGTCACCACCACGGTGATCTTCGCGATCTACGCCGCCGGCGTGATCGCCGCACTGATCGTGTTCGGTCGCTGGTCCGATGCGGTGGGACGACGGCCACTGCTACTCGCCGGCGCACTGCTCTCGGCAGCCAGCGCCGTGGTGTTCCTCACCGCAGGACCCGTGTGGCAGTTGATGATCGGCAGGGTGCTGTCCGGTTTGTCGGCGGGAATCTACGCCGGCGCCGCAACCGCGGCCATCATCGAACTGGCACCCGGGCGCTGGCAGGGCCGGGCACCCGCCATCGCCACCGCCGCCAACATCGGGGGTCTGGGGTTGGGGCCGCTGATCGCCGGACTCCTCGCTCAATTCGCACCCGCCCCGCTCCGCCTGCCATTTGCGCTCGATCTGGTGCTGCTGGCACCGGTCCTCGTCGGGATCTGGTTCCTGACGGAATCGGTTGATGTCCGCGCCGGGACGCCCCTGGGTTTGCAGCGGCTGTCGGTTCCCGCCGAGGTCCGAGGCGTCTTCGTGCGTGCGGCCATCGCGGCCTTTGCCGGGTTCGCGGTGATGGGCACCTTCACCGGCGTGACCCCGTCGTTCGTGTCGCAGATACTCGGCATCGACTCGCACGCGATCGCCGGCATCCTGGTGGCGGTGCTGTTCTTGACCTCGGCGTTGACCCAGATCGTCGGGCGTTCACAGCCCACGGAGCGGTCCCTGATCGTCGGATGCGCAGTCCTGGTCGTCGGAATGGCCGTGCTGGTGAGCGGGCTGCTGGTCCCATCGTTGGCCATCCTGTTCCTCGGCGCGATCATCAGCGGAATCGGGCAGGGACTCTCCTTCAGCAAGGGGTTGGCCGCGGTCGTCGCGGCCAGCCCATCCGACCGGCGCGCCGAAGTCACCTCGACCTATTTCGTGGTCGCCTATGTGGCGATCTCGATCCCGATCGTCGGTGAGGGTTTCGCCGCGGCCCACTGGGGGCTGCGCACCTCCGGGATCGCATTCAACATCGCGGTCGGTGTTCTCGCCCTCATCGCTCTGGTATTGACCCTAGTGGCGGTGCGCTCCGATCACGGCCCCGGGCCGCGGCACACCGCCTCCCGGGGTGACCACTCAATGTGACCCGACGCCCTGCTCCGTCAGTGCGTCGACCAGACTCGCGAAGCGCGCATTGCTGGCCAGATCCTCGACGAGAACCACCTGGCCGTTCTCGTCGGCGAGCGGGATGCACCAGTTCGGGTACTGCGACGAATCGGTGCCGGGCTGGTTCTGAATCCGACGCTCCCCCACCGCATCGACCAGCGCCACACTCAACAGCACAGACGGCGTCTGCGCGATGAGTCGGTACAGCGCTTCAACCGTCTCCTGCCCGGTCGGTGCGGCGTCGGGCGGTAGCAGTCCACGGGATCGGGCCAGATTCAGTACGGCGTCGCGGTCACGTTCGTCACGTGCGCGTTCGGCCGCCTCACCGGTCTCCAGCAACCCCAACCGAGAACGCAATTCGATGTGGTCACCGGCGAGGTAGCCCACCGTGGGTGGCAGGTCGTGAGTCGTCACCGACGTCAGGCACAATTGCCGGTACTCCTCCGGCGGCACCGGCGCATCGGCACCGTGTTCGAACCATAAGATCGAGGTACCCAGTATTCCGCGCTCGGTGAGCGCCTGCTGCACATACGGTTCGAAGACTCCGAGGTCTTCACCGATCACCACGGCACCGGCCCGTTCGGCCTCCAACGCCAGTATGCCGATCAGCGCGTCGTGGTCGTAATGGACATAGGTGCCCGCTGCCGGGCTCTTGCCGTCGGGAATCCACCAGAGCCGGAACAACCCCAGGATGTGGTCGACCCGCAGACCGCCCGCATGCCGCAGGACCGTACGCAGCATGTCGCGATACGGCTCGTATCCGGCCTCGGCCAGGCGGCGCGGGTCCCACGGAGGCTGGTCCCAGTTCTGTCCCTGCTGATTGAAACCGTCGGGCGGCGCCCCGACAGTCGCGCCACGGGCGAGCACATCGCCGAGCATCCACACATCGGCACTGTGCCGAGCCACCCCGACCGCGAGGTCGGCGATGATCCCGATCCGCATGCCCGCCGACAGAGCGGCATGCTGCGCATCGGCGAGTTGCTGATCGCAGATCCATTGCAGCCACATGTAGAAGTCGACGCGGTCGGCCAGCTCTCGGCGCTTACGCTTGACGAAGTCCTTGTCCCGCAAGCGCGTCGTCCACTTGGGGCTGTCGGAGCCGAAATGCTCGGCCAGCGCACACCAGGTGGCGAAGCGGCGCAGCCCCTTGCCCTCACGCCGCCGAAACGATCGGTAGGCAAAGTCCCGCTCGTCTGATCGCGGCTGGTCGCGGATCATCTCCAACGCGCTCATCTTGGCCCGGAACGATTTGTTGCGCTTGATCTTGTCGGTGGCGAGGTTCTCGTCGAAAAAGGCTCCCTCCAGCGTCTTGAGGTGTTTACGTGCCCGTTTGTCCAGTCTCGCGACCTCGGGGATGTCGCCGACCCGGATGTAGAGGGGATTGACGAACCGCCGGGTCACCGGCAGGTACGGGGACTGTTCGATGGGTGCGGTCGGTTGCGCCGCGTGCAGCGGGTTGACCTGGACGAAATCTGCCCCATGACTACTGGCCGCGGCCTCGCAGATGCCCGCGAGGTCGGCGAAATCGCCGACTCCCCACGACCTCGACGAGCGGACCGAATACAGCTGGACGGCCACGCCCCAACGCCGACCGTCTAGCAGGCCATCAGCGGTCGACAGCCGCCGAGGCGTCACGATCAGCGGCCGGTCCATGGTTTGTTCGGTGGCCGGATCGAGGGCATGCACCCGGTGATAGCCCGGTTCGATATTCGCGGGGACCTCGAAGGTCGCCCGACCGATGAGTACCCCGTCGACCTCGCGCGGTTCGACCCACTCGTCGACCTGTGCGGGCTGCTCGGTGCGTCCGTCCTCGGTGACGATCCAGACATGAAGCGGATCCCAGTGCGGCACATGGGCGATGAACCGGGTCCGGGCGCCTTCGACGGCCACCGTCACCGGCGGCAACATCTCCCGCCACGGCGCATCGTCGAGGTGCGCGTGGGCCGCGGCGATCTCCTCGGAGCCATCGGCGGCCACGCCCAGCGAGGCGAGCACCGCCACGATCGTCTCCGAACTCACGTGATGGTCGAGTTGATCCCAGCCCACATACCGATCGGCGACGCCACAGCGTCGGGCCAGCTCCACCAGGTCCTCGCGCGCCCCATCGTCGGTCGTCACGAGATGAATCGTCTCAGGATTCGGTCGTTCGCGCGCGTCAGCCGAACAGCACGCCCGGGTTCAACCGGCCGTCGGGGTCCCAGGCACCCTTGATCGCACGCATCGTGGCGAGATCGACGTCACTACGCCCCAGGTGCGTCCACGCCACCTTTGCCCGGCCGATACCGTGCTCGGCGCTGATGCTGCCGCCGTTGGCGGCGACGATCCCGAAGACTCGCCCCGTCAGTTCCTCGGCGTTGCGTTCGGGCACATCGAGCAGGTTGACGTGGATGTTGCCGTCCCCGACATGCCCGAACAGGATCGACCGGCACGGGTGCTCGACGAGGTCGGCCACGGCGGCCAGTTCGGCAAGCGCCTCCGGAAGCGCCCGAATCGGCACGGACACATCGAGTTTCACCACCGGCGTGGTGGACGACCGCGAGATCGTCTCGGTGTGCCGCTCACGCGCCGCCCAGAGATCGCGGGCCGGGCCGGGTTCGAGCACGGCGTCGACGACGTCAGCATCGTCGAGGACGTCGATCACCGCGGCCTCCACATCACCGGTGCCCGACACTTCCACCAGGGTGTAGAAAGGCGCGTGCGCGGCCACCGGCCGGCGCACGCCGTGCTCATGCACCAGTTCGATTCCCGCATCGGTCATGATCTCGGCCGCCTCGACGGTCAGCCCTCGCTCGGTCATGGTGTCGATGAGGGCGAACGAATCCTCTACGTGGCGCACCGCGGCCACCGTCACGATCGTCGAGGCAGGCGGGGCCACCAGCCGGAAAAGGACCCGGGTCACGATGGCGAGGGTGCCCTCGCTCCCGGCGAGCAATCCGGGGATGTCGTAGCCGACGTTGTCCTTGACGAGCGATGTCCACCTGCGCAACACCTGACCGTCGGCGCGTACGGCCTCGATGCCGAGTACCTGGCGACGGGTGTTGCCGTGCCGGATCATCCGCACCCCGCCGGCGTTGGTCCCGACCACCCCACCCGCGGTGGCCGACTCTCGCGACGCCAGATCCACCGGGAAGCGTAGGCCGTGCTCTGCGGCGCGGGAGTCGATCTGATCGATCGTCGCACCCGCCTGGACACCGACGCAGCGACCGCGGGTGTCGACCTCATCAATGTCGGTCATACGGGCAGTGCTCATCACCACCAGCAGGCCCCGGGACGCGGGCTCGGTAGGCGGCACCGACCCGCCGACCAGCCCGGTGTTGCCACCCTGCACGCAGATGGCCACGCCGTGGGCGGCACACGCAGAGACCACCGCAGCCACCTCATCGGTGGTACGCGGGCGGATCACCGCGTCCGCCGTCCCGGTCCAACGTCCGGTCCAATCGGTCAGATGGCCGGCCATCGCATCGGTGTCGGTCAACACATGCGCGTCCCCGACGATCGCCACGACATCGGACAGGAACGACGTGGCGTGTGTATCGGTCATGGTCCGATTGTCGGCGATGACCGGTGAGATCTCACGACACCGCGTCTGCGATGGGGGTGTCGCCGTCGTTGAACTCGATGCGCTTACCCACCGTCGCGGGGACGGCGAGTACGGCCGCGGCGACCTGCGCGACGTTGTCACGGCTCACCTCGTCGCCGGCCACCCGGTCCCCGCCGACCGTGATCCGGCCGGTACCGGGTTGGTCGGTGAGCCGGCTGGGTCCGAGAACGGTCCACTGCAGATCGGATGCCGTCAGATGTTCGTCGGCGGCAGCTTTCGCCTCCGCGTAGGGATAGAACGAATTGTCCTCCGGCACACCATGGTCGGGCCCGGCTCCGAAATAGGACACCATTACATAGCGGTTCGCGCCCGCGGTGGCAGCGGCGTCCATCGAGCGGATCGCGGCATCGCGGTCGACGGCGTAGGTCCGGTTCGGGTCGCCACCGCCCGCGCCGGCGGAGAAGACCACCGCGTCCTGGTCGGTGAGTACCGAAGCGATCCCGGCGACATCGAGATTCTCCACATCGGCAACGACCGGCGTGGCACCGGCGGCCTCCACATCGTCGCGATGGGCCGGGTTGCGGATCAGCGAGGTCACTTCATCGCCCCGGTCGGACAGGATCTTCGCCAAGCGCAGAGCGATCTTGCCGTGACCCCCGATGATCGCGACGCGTGTCATGAACACTCCTCTCGTTGCGGTCCCTACCCCACCAACGTACCGACCGGACGCGACGAAGGGTTGCGGGTTCGACTGGTTGCGGCATGATCGAACATACGTTCGGAACGGTCAGTCGGGGGTGAGTATGGCCGAGTTTCATAAATGTGATGCAACCGATGCCGCGCCCACCAAGTCTGCGCCCACCGACTCTGCGCCGCCTGATTCGGTGCCCCATGATTCGGTACCCCCTGATTCGGTACCTTCTGGGTCGGTGTCGGCGGGGTCGTTGTCGGAGGTGCCGGGTCTGCTCGCCGAGCTGGATGCGGTGGTGGATCGGTTGCCGCATGACAAGAAGGTGGCCGCCGAGGCCACCCTGGCCGGGTTGGCGTGTGAGCACACGCCCGCCGAGATCGGTGAACTCGGGCAGCGGCTACTCGACAACCTCGACCCCGACGGCGAGTTGTCCGACGGCAGTGACCGTAAACGACGTCGTAACGTGTGGGTCAACCGGCAAGACGCCCAGCAGATGTCGAAACTAACCGGTCACCTCGACCCGGAAACCCGCGCCCTGATCGAAACGCTGTGGGCGGTATGGGCCACACCCGGCCTCAACAATCCCGACGACCCCGACTCGCCACTCGCGCGCAACGGTTGGTGTCTTTCGCCCGCCCCGACGGGCACGTGTGCTCAGCACCCGACTGTGATCAGCCCGCCGCCCACGTGGAGATGCATCACGCCGTGCGTGACTTCGCCGACGGCGGCAACACCGACATCGTCGACCTCGCCCCCGCCTGTGGCCCGCACAACCGGATGGTCGGCAAAAACCCGGGCCAGTTCACCGCCGGGGTCTACACCGACGGCCCCGACGCCGGCCGCGTGTGGTGGCGACGCAACAGCGAACCCGACCCTCGAACAAGCACGCGCCCGCATCCACCCACCACCAGCACAGGCGCCGCCGCAGCGTCTCAACTCATTCGAACTCACCGAGATGATCCCCCAACCCATCTCGGTCATGGAGGCCTGCCTCGCGCACCGCCTGTACACCAGCGGCCACTGGCCGCGGGGCGGTCACTGGCCGCAGGGTGGTCACACCTTCGATCGACCACGCACGAGGCCGACAATCCACAGCAGCAGGCAGGCCCCGGCGAGACAGGTCACGAAACTGAAGATCAGTCCGCCGCCCTCCACATCGACGCCGAACAGGGCGAGGATGAACCCTCCGAGCAGGCCACCGACGATGCCCACCACGATGTTGAGCAGAATGCCCATCTGAGCGTTGGTCTTCATGATCATGCTGGCGATCCACCCGGCAAGGCCGCCCACGATGATCCATCCGATGATTCCGAGTCCGAGCATCATTCCTCCACCTGGTCGGTACGCGGCGGCAGCTGGACCAGACCGCGTTCGGTCGCACACCCGACTCGACGCTACGCGGTGGACGAGACCTTCGCGGCCGCTTCGATCATCAGTGCCTGTGTCACGCCCCGGAACTGCTCGAAGTGCCCGTGATGGCCGTACTTGGCGCGCAGGTTCACGTACGGCCGGTACTCCGCTGCGGCACCGATCACGTTGGCCTCGTGGAGGTACGCGGGCAGTACGTTCTGTATCGACGGGTCCCGACGGAGCCGTAAGACCGTGTCCTGGTGAAGTGTCGCCGCAGCGCGGAACTTGGTCACCACCACACCCAATTCGGTGATCTCACGGCCGATTTCCCTTCCGAAGTCGGCGACCTGACGCTGAACATGACCGATCGCGTACGTCGACAACACGTCCGGGATCGTCGGAATCACATAGGCATCGGCCAGCGAGAGACCGTTGAGACTGAACGGACCGACATTCGGCGGGCAGTCGATGAGGATGAAGTCGTAATTGTCGGCGATCGCGGCAACCGCGCGACGCAGCACGTCGATCAGCGCGGCGTGGTCGTCGGCGGCCACACGGCGTGCACTCAGTTCCTCCTGCAACTCGATGAAGTCGAGGGAGGCCGGCAACAGGTCCACACCCCGCACCGACTCGACGGGTGACACATCGCGCTGAAGCGTCGTGTCGAGATCGAAACGCCTGGTGTCGTCGAGTGCGTCCGCGAACAGCGTCGCCAGTGTGTGTCCCCGCTTGTTGCATTGCAGCCACCGGTCCTGTCCGATCATCATGGTGGTGAGGTTCGTCTGCGCGTCGAGATCCACCAGCAGAACACGCTGCCCGAACTCGCCGGCCAGGAATTCGGCCACACCGGCAGTCAGCGTCGTCTTGCCGACACCTCCCTTGAGGCTGATGGTCGCGATCGCCGTCGGCATGGCCCACCCCGTGTGCTGGCAGTTTCGGTGGACAGCGTATCCCGGATCAGCGGTACACCGGGCAGCTGCGAGCCCAGGGTCATTCGTGGAACTCGTTTTTCGGGAGTCGTGGGCGCGTTCCGGTCGGGCGCCGACGTCCCGGTATCCGGAGCGTCCAACGCGCCGGTGCGACCGTGAAGTCCATCCATCGCCCATCTCCGAGCCAGAGTGACCAGAGATCCTCATCGGGGAAATCGCCCATCCGCGCATAGATCTGCTGATCGGCGGCGCGAGCGGTCAGCCAGCCCTGATCGTCCGGGTCGTCGGCGAAGACCGCGTCGGCGGCCAAGACCTGCTCGAGATCGTCCACTCGGTCGCTGCGTCGGACCATGTCCTCCCCTGTCGGTGTTGAACTGCTGGTGTGTCGACCATCGGTGAATCGGGCGGCTGTCCCGATCAGTCGTCGAATCGGACCGAACTGACGGCGGCGGTAATCGATCGGCGGAACGCAGCACCCTCGCGCGCCGGGGCGGTTCCGGTGGCGTGCAGCAGATATGCGACGTTTCCGCGACGGTAGGCGGCATACCGGATGGCACAGAACCAGGTCTCGTCATCACCGACGTAGGTTCCCGACTGGACCGACGATCCCTCGGTGCGGAAACCCGGCTGAGTACGCGTGGCTTCGCTCTCGTCCCACTCGGGCAATGAACGAGCCTCGACAAACGCGTGATCCATGAGCTCGGACACAGCTACGGCGTGATCGATGACGAAGCGGGTCAACACGATCGCGATGGTGCCGTCGTGGCCATGGCCGGCGAGGTACAACCGCAGATAGCCGGGCGCCAGCACGCTGCTCCAGGTGTCGTCGTCGACGTCTACCAGGATTTCGCCGGGAATGGTGTCGGCGTCGGTGACGCGACTTGCGCTCACCGACATCTGTGCGAGTCGATCCAGAATCGGGATGTCGGTCGACTGCGACTGCCCACGACCCGCGCGATGCCACTCGGCCGAGCTGTAGGCGAATCGAGGGGGTCGCAGGACGGTCGGCTCCACCGGCGGCGTGTCCGCGTCATCACGAGCACGTGCGGAAAGTGACTCGACATGAGCGGGGCAGTCACCTGACCCGAACACGGCGCCGTCCCCGACCGCACCGGGGGCATTGCCGGTGTCAGTGGTCATCGGCCGATCCGCACCTCAGGCATGCACCGTGCGCGCAGCGAACGGTCGCGCCGCATTCGGCTGAGTCAGGTCCCGTTGAGTCGGCCACGCACAGAGGATAGTCGGGCGACGCCCGATGTGGGGTTCAGGCGAGGATGCGGCGTGTGATGTCGGCGATCCGGCTTGAAAACGCCACGAGCGTAACGGATTCGACAGTCGAATCCGCACCTTTGACAGCGCGAACCTGCTGCTGGACGGCATCGTCGACCGGCCAGCCATAGGCACCGCCCGAGATCAGCGGAAATGCCACCGATGCCGCGCCGAGGGCGTGCGCCAACCGAAGGCTTCGGGTGTAGCAGGAACGGAGGACAGACGACCGGTCTTCGCCGGGGGCGTAGACCGGACCGACGGTATGGATGACCCATTGCGCCGGAAGGTCGCCCCCGGTGGTCGCGACGGCCGCGCCGGATTCGAGCCCGGACGGCAGCGACGTCTCCCGCAGCAATCGGCATTCGGCCAGGATCGCCGGGCCGCCCGCGCGGTGGATCGCTCCATCGACACCTCCGCCACCGAGCAGCGACGAGTTCGCCGCGTTGACGATCGCGTCGACGCGTTGGGTGGTGATATCGCCGATGGTGACCTCGATGGTGGTCATGCGTCCAGGCTATCGATCGGTCAGAAGGACGCAGGTCCGTTGGTGTTCTTTCGCGAGCGCGCCTTGTACAACGCGAATGCGCCGTAGATCGCCAGTCCGAGCAGTGCGATCCAGAACAGGCCCTTGAGCAGTGGGCCCACCATCGCGAGCGCGAGTAGCACCACTGCGATGACGCCGAGGACCTTCCAGAAGGTCATGCCGCTGTTGGTGGTTCCGTTGGGATTCGTTGATGTCATGTCTCCACTGTGATCCGGTTGGCGCGAAAAATCACCTGTCTGCAGGCGAAATCGGGGAAAGTTCAGGGGTATCCCTGACGCTGCGCCGAGGGGTCGGTCGGCGCTGATCTCGGCAGGATGGTCGAGGCCTGATAGGAGCATCCCAACTCATCCGGCGCCGCGAATCCGCACCGATCCCGGAACCAGGTGACCACGATCTCGGCGACCCGCCGCCGTGAACGGCTCATCAGGAATCCGTGGGTGCAGTCGGCGAAGGTGTCGTCGTAGAACCACCTGTCGAGGGCGTCGCGACCGACGGTCTGCGAGGCGAGCAGCGGTACGGACATCAGCGTCGTCGACAACCGGACCAGATAGGTCTGCGAGGCCAGCACCTGGATCTGCGCGCAGTCGACGTCATGTTCGTCGTCGGGGTGCGCAACGGCCGGACCGATGTCGAGGATCGCAGCGCGCCCCATGTCGGCCATCGACTCCACCAGCCACCGCTCCATCGCCGGCCAGTCCACGGCCCGCCGCCGGGCGCGATGTCCGGCGTGTGCCGGGTGCCGGTCCGGTCGACGTCGATCGGCATGATCGTCGGTGTGGTCGGGCTGGTACTCGTCCATGTGCGCACCTCCTGTGAGTGAATCGCGGTCAGTGAATCACTTGGCACCGACAATTCCGTCGCGCGCGCCCGACCTCGCCTTTTGCCGGGTTCCGTCGGCACCGGCAGGATGAACGGGTGCCGATTCCCGAATTCATCCGCGATCTGCGCCATCACGTCGGCCACCGCCCACTGTGGCTCTCCGGCGTCAGTGCCGTCGTACTCGACTCCGATGGACGAATACTGCTGACCCACCGCGCCGACACCCGTCAGTGGGCGGTGGTGTCGGGGGTGTTGGAACCCGGGGAGGAGCCCGCACGTGCGATCCTGCGCGAGATCTCCGAGGAGACCGGGGTACGCGCCGAAGTGCAGCGGCTGACCAGTGTCGACGTCACCCCGATGATCACCTATCCGAACGGGGATCAGACGCAGTATCTCGATGTCTGCTTCCTCGCCCGCCACCGTGACGGGGAGCCACATCCCGCCGACGACGAGAACATCGCCGTCGAGTGGTTCTCTCCGGACGCCTTGCCCGCTGACCTGGCCACCACTTCTCGGCTGCGCATCGACAAGGCGCTGCGCGACGATCAGGCAGCCTGGTTTCGTCGCTGATCGGGTTCTTCTGATCAGTTCGCCGACGTCGCGTCGTCGACGATCGCTTGCTGGATGAGCCGGTAGTACTCGCGCTGCGCCGGATAGTAGTCGTCGAAATCGACTGCGGCCGGGTCGGTTTCTAGCATCACGGCAGTCAGCCTGTCCAGGTAGTACTCCCAGCCCGGTCCGGTGTTCTCGATCGCCGTCGGGTCGTTGACCATCTCAGCGAGAGTCACGGTGGTGATGCCGTCGGCCTCGACCATCTCCACGACCAGATCCCAGGTGCCGAAGTCGTCGGTGGCGCGGATCTGGAGGACTCGCGGCGGTTCGCACCGACGGATGTCGTAGCGCACGGGGATCATGTTGTCCTCGCCCTCCGCATTCATGGTGAACTGGACGTAACCCTGCGTCGGGTCACCGGTGTAGAACCCGATCCACCGGGCCAGTCTGTCCGATTCCGTCACTGCCGCCCAGACGTCTGAAATCGGTGTGCGATAGGTGCGGGTGAACTCCACCGCGTCGCCCTCCGGGCGCAGTCGGCGGCGTCCGCTGGGGATGAGCGTCATGCTGTTTCCTCCTGGTCATCACGTGCCCACCAAGTACTTGCCCACTCAATATGTGCCCACCGAGCCCACCTGCACCAGGCCTGCCGCGAGCACCTCGAGGCTTCGGCCGATTGTCCCCTATCGCGCCCGTCACCAGTGAGTCCGAGACTGCTGGAATACTCCGGGGGCGTCGCGACCTTGAACGGGGCATGGCCCACAGAATCGTCGCGACCCGTTACGGTCCCCCCGCCGAGGCCTTGGAGCTGGTGCAGACGGAGCCACCGTTGCCCGGCCCGGGCCATGCGATCGTCGAGACCAAGGCGATCGGGGTGAACCCTGCCGACGCCAAGACAGTCCGAGGTGAGATGGGCGGAGACCATTCCCGACTGCCGCTGCCGATCGGTTTCGAGGCAGCCGGGGTGATCTCGGCGGTCGGCGACGGCGCCGTGACCCCAGACGGCATGTTGTCCGTCGGGGACCGGGTGATCGTCTATCGAGCCCAGGGCGCTTACACCGACCGGCTGGCGGCCGACCTGACCTCCGTGCACCGCATCCCCGACGAGCTCGATTTCGAGCATGCGGCCGGCCTCCTGTTGGTGGGGGTCACCGCAGCCGACGCCGTACGCACCGCACACGTCGAGAGTGGGGACGTCGTCCTGGTCCACGGCGGATCGGGGGCGGTCGGCGTCATCGCGATCCAATTGGCCCGGGCATCAGGTGCGACTGTGCTCGCGACTGCGTCTGCGCGCAACCACGATCATCTTCGGTCCCTCGGGGCGATCCCGGTGACCTATGGCGACGGGTTGCTCGACCGCGTCCGCGATGCCGCTCCGGGTCCGATCACATCGGTGATCGACACCACCGGTACCGACGAGGCGATCGACACATCGCTCGAACTCGTCGACAACCCCGGCAAGATCGTCAGCATCGCCGCATTCGGCCGCGCGTCCGACGGCATCGTCCTGGTCAACGGCAGCACACCGAGTAGTCGCCGCCATCGTGCCGAAGCGGTGGAACCGTTGATCGCGAGCGCCGCCGACGGTTCGCTGGTCACCGAAGTGGCCAAGACGTTCCCGCTCGCCGACGCCGCGGTCGCGCTCACCGAGCTCGAGATCGGCCATCCGCGAGGCAAATTCATCCTCGTGCCCTGAGACCACCGGGTACGACCACACAGAACGGTGCAATTTTCGATTTGACGAGGAAGGTGACATCACCCATGTCAGTACCCACCATCACCCTCAACAACGGCGTCGAGATCCCACAGCTGGGCTTCGGCGTATTCCAGATACCGCCGGAGGACACCAAGGCCGCCACCCTTGCCGCGCTCGAAGTGGGTTACCGCCACATCGATACCGCCGAGATGTACGGCAACGAGAAGGAGGTCGGTCAGGCGGTCGCCGAATCCGGCATCCCTCGTGACCAGATCTTCGTCACCAGCAAGCTCAACAACGGCTACCACGCCCACGACGACGCGCTGCGCGCCACCGAACAGACGCTGGCCGACCTCGGTGTCGAGGCCGTGGACCTTTTCCTCATCCATTGGCCGTTGCCCGGCATCGATGTCGACTATGTCGAGACGTGGCGCGCACTGGAGAAGATCCATTCCGAGGGCAAGGCCCGCGCCATCGGCGTGTCGAACTTCCAGCAGGCCCACCTCGAGCGACTGTTCGCCGAGACCGACGTGGTGCCCGCGGTGAATCAGATCGAGGTGCACCCCTATCTGATTCAGAATTCATTGCGCGCGTTCAATTCCGAGCATGGAATCGCCACCGAGGCGTGGTCGCCGATCGCGCAGGGCGACGTCCTCGACGACCCGGTCCTCACCAAGATCGCCGGCGAGAAGAACCGCACCCCGGCACAGGTCACCTTGCGGTGGCACATCCAGCGCGGCGACATCGTGTTCCCGAAGTCGGTGACCCGTTCACGCGTCGAGGAGAACTTCGCGTTGTTCGACTTCGACCTCTCACCTGAGGACATGGCCGCCATCGACGGGATGAACAAGGACCGTCGTCGCGGACCGAACCCGGACGAGTTCAACTACATCCCGTGATGAGGTCGGACCGTCCGTGACAGGAGGTCGGTCCGGACACCATCTGCCGTACGCAGGGCGCGACCCCTGGACCCGCTCGACCTCGGCGCCAGAGCACAATGGCGCCATGAGGTTCTCCCAGCGGGCCGAGGCGGTCGCGCCCTTTTACGCGATGGAGTTCGGTAAGCGTGCCGCGCAGTTGGAGGCGGCGGGCCACCACGTCGTGAAACTCAGCATCGGCGAGCCCGATTTCGGTGCGCCACCGGCGTTCCTGTCGGCGGTACGCGACCTCACCGACGGCCGTCAGCTGGCCTACACCGCAGCGCTCGGCCTACCCGAGCTGCGGTCGGCGATCGCCGGGTTCTATTCACGACACTTCGGATGCGAGGTCGACCCCGACCGGGTGGTGGTGACCTCGGGGGCGTCGGCCGCACTGTTGCTGAGCTGTGCGGCGTTGATCGATCCGGGTGACGAGGTGCTGGTCGCCGATCCGTCCTATCCATGTAATCGCCGCTTCGCCGAGAGCTACGGTGCGCGAGTCCGACTGATACCGACGACACCGTCGACCCGCTTCCAACTCACGACCGAGTTGGTCGCCGACGCCTGGGGAGAGCGGACGCGGGGCGTGATGGTGGCCTCCCCGTCGAACCCGACCGGCACGTCGGTGCCGTTCGACGAGTTGGCCGGCCTCTGTGGCGAAGTGGGCACCCGCGGCGGATGGCGTATCGTCGACGAGATCTACCTCGGATTGGCCGACGACTCGGACGGCCACCCGCCACGCAGCATCCTCGCCGCAGATCCTGACGCGATCGTGATCAACAGTTTCTCCAAGTACTTCGGCATGACCGGGTGGCGGCTCGGGTGGTGCATCGTGCCCGAGCAGATGGTGCCGGTACTCGAACGCTTGGCGCAGAACTTTTACATCTGCCCGCCGACACCCGCCCAATACGCCGCCCTGGAGTGCTTCACCGACGAATCGCTCGCACTCACCGAGGCGCGCCGCGCCGAGTTCCGCATCCGCCGCGAACTGGTGATCGATGGTCTGCATCGGATCGGGTTGTCGGTGCCGGTCGCGCCCGACGGCGCGTTCTACGTCTACATCGACGTCGCCCCCACCGGCCTGACCTCGGCTGAGTTCTGCGACCGGGCGTTGGCGCAGGCACACGTCTCCCTGACACCGGGCAAGGACTTCGGACATCACACCGCCGACGACCACGTCCGCCTGTCCTATGCCGCCTCGACGGACGATCTGACCGAGGGGCTGCGGCGGCTCGGCGACTTCGTGGGCTCGCTGCATCCCTGACCGGGGCGTGGCCGTCGACTGTCGTGCGCCGCACACATACACTGCCGATCGTATGGAGGGGATCTGTCGGGGGCCGGGTTCGAGGAGGATGACAAGGTGAGCAGTCCGTACGAGGTCGACACGGCAGCCATCGTCGCGGCTACCGAGACGGCTGTCGCCGCAGCGACCGCCGGCGCCCCCCGGTTACCGGGCGTCGTCGCCGGCACCACCTCCGCCGAGAAGCTCCTCTCACTGACCGCCGGCGGAGTGCGCGCGGTCGACGGCGCCCTCGCCTCGACGTCCGACCCGATCGTCACCGACCCAGTGGCCACCGAGGCAAGGGCGACCGAGGCAAAGACTACCGAGGCAGTGACCACAGACAGTGTCTTCGCGCTCTTCTCGACCACCAAGACGATCACGGCGACGGTTGCGCTGCAGCTCGTGGAGGACGGCAGCCTCGACCTCGACGCACCGGCCGCCGACTATGCACCGCGGTTGGGCGACGTGGCCGTCCTCGAGGGCTTCGACGGCAACGGGAATCCACGGTTGCGCGCGCCGCGATCGGCTGTCACGACTCGCCAGTTACTCACGCATACGGCTGGATTCGGGTACGACTTCTTCGACGAGTCCTATCGCCGTCTGGCCCAGGAGCACGGTGTGCCCGGCACCATCAGTGCCACCCGCGAGTCGCTGACCACACCGCTGCTGTTCGATCCGGGCACGTCGTGGTGCTACGGCAGCAACGTCGACTGGGCCGGGCAGGTTGTGGAGGGCATCACCGGCCGGCGGCTCGGCGAGGTGATGAGCGAGCGCGTGTTCTCCCCGCTCGGCATGGCCGACACGGCGTTCACACTCACCGGCGAGATGTCCGGCCGGCGTGCGCTGATGCATCACCGCACGCCCGACGGTGGTCTCAAGACCAACCGGAAATGGGCACTGCCCGACGAACCGGAACTGCACATGGGCGGCCATGGACTGTATTCGACGGTCCGCGACTACCTCGCCTTCATCCGGATGTGGCTCAACGACGGTCTGTCGGACGGCGGGGATCAGATCCTGCGGCCCGAGACGATCGAGATGGCCGAACGCGATCAGCTCGGCGACCGGCGGGTGGACCGGCTGCACGGCGCGATCCCAGCGCTGTCCCACGACGCAGAGTTCTTCCCCGGCGTGCCGAAGACGTGGGGGCTGACGGCGATGATCAACGAAGAGCCCGTGCCCACCGGCCGGCCGGCCGGCGCCCTCAGCTGGGCCGGGTTGGCCAATCTCTACTTCTGGATCGACCGGCGCAGCAGGATCGGTGGCTTCTGGGCAACGCAGCTGTTCCCGTTCTTCGATCCGACGGCGCTGAATGCGTATCTCGGATTCGAGACCGCCGTGTACGACGCCCTGAAGTGCACCTCGCCCTGATGATCACGCCCGGGTAGGAATGCGCTGACCTGCAGGTATGCCCGACCACGCCAGATCAATGTGCTCGCCGTCTCACACTGAGACGCATATGACCTGAATCACAGGGTTACATCGGAGGCGCTCCAGCCCAGCAGGCCGGCACCTCGTCGGCCTTCTCACGAGGAGGCGCACATTGAGCAGGCAGAGCTTGACCAAAGCACATGCGAAGATCACCGAGTTGTCGTGGGAGCCCACCTTCGCGACACCGGCGACCCGGTTCGGCACCGACTACACCTTCGAGAAGGCTCCGAAGAAGGACCCTCTCAAGCAGATCATGCGGTCCTACTTCCCGATGGAGGAGGAGAAGGACAATCGCGTCTACGGCGCCATGGACGGCGCCATCCGCGGCAACATGTTCCGGCAGGTCCAGGAACGGTGGCTGGAATGGCAGAAGCTGTTCCTGTCGATCATCCCGTTCCCGGAGATCTCCGCAGCGCGTGCGATGCCAATGGCCATCGATGCGGTCCCCAACCCGGAGATCCACAACGGTCTCGCCGTACAGATGATCGACGAGGTTCGTCATTCGACGATCCAGATGAACCTCAAGAAGCTGTACATGAACAACTACATCGATCCCGCCGGCTTCGACATCACCGAGAAGGCGTTCGCCAACAACTACGCCGGCACCATCGGCCGCCAGTTCGGCGAGGGGTTCATCACCGGTGACGCGATCACCGCAGCCAACATCTACCTGACGGTTGTCGCGGAGACCGCCTTCACCAACACCCTGTTCGTCGCGATGCCGGATGAGGCGGCCGCCAACGGTGATTACCTGCTGCCCACCGTCTTCCACTCGGTGCAGTCCGACGAGTCGCGCCACATCTCCAACGGCTACTCCATCCTGTTGATGGCGTTGGCCGACGAGCGCAACCGCCCGCTGCTCGAGCGCGACCTGCGCTACGCGTGGTGGAACAACCACTGCGTCGTCGACGCCGCCATCGGCACCTTCATCGAGTACGGCACCAAGGACCGGCGCAAGGACCGGGAGAGCTACGCGGAGATGTGGCGTCGCTGGATCTACGACGACTACTACCGCAGTTATCTTCTGCCGCTGGAGAAGTACGGTCTGACGATTCCGCACGATCTGGTGGAGGAGGCGTGGAAGCGCATCGTCGACAAGCACTACGTGCACGACGTGGCCCGCTTCTTCGCCACCGGCTGGCCGGTCAACTACTGGCGCATCGACGCCATGACCGACAAGGACTTCGAGTGGTTCGAAGAGAAGTACCCCGGGTGGTACAACAAGTTCGGCAAGTGGTGGGAGAACTACAACCGTCTCGCCTACCCGGGTCGCAACAAGCCGATCGCCTTCGAGGATGTCGACTACGAGTACCCGCACCGCTGCTGGACCTGCATGGTGCCGTGCGTGATCCGTGAGGACATGGTCACCGACAAGGTCGACGGCCAGTGGCGCACCTACTGCTCGGAAACCTGTGCGTGGACCGACACCACCGCCTTCCGCGGCGAGTACGAGGGCCGTGAGACGCCTAACATGGGTCGCCTCACCGGTTTCCGCGAATGGGAGACCCTGCACCACGGCAAGGATCTCGCCGACATCATCACCGATCTCGGCTACGTCCGCGACGACGGCAAGACGCTGATCCCACAACCGCACCTCGATCTCGATCCGAAAAAGATGTGGACCCTGGACGATGTCCGCGGCAACACCTTCCAGAGTCCGAACGTGTTGCTGAACGAGATGTCGGACGCCGAGCGGGACGCGCATGTCGCGGCATACAAGGCCAACCGCAACGGGGCAGTCCCCGCCTGAGGCCGCGGGTTGCCAGGTGGTCTCGATACGCCGCCTCGCCTAGCGGCTCGCCGGCTACTCGACCAGCGAACCGGGGGCCCACCAGCCCAACCGGTGGTCGAGTAGTTCCGAGCCGCTAGGCGAGGAACGTATCGAGACCACGCCACACCACCACTCACACAGGAGAACCCGTGGCCGACACCCACCGCATCAACTTCGAACCCGTCGACATCGAGATGGAGGTCACCGAGGACGAGACCATCCTCGACGCCGCGTTCCGACAGGGCATCCACCTCATGCACGGATGTCGCGAAGGTCGGTGCTCGGCATGCAAGTCGTACATGCTCGACGGTGACGTCCAGATGGACGACTACTCGACGTTCGCGTGCAACGACGCCGAAGAGGCCGAGGGGTACGTACTCCTCTGCCGGACATACGCATACAGCGACTGCGACATCGAACTGCTCAACTTCGACGAGGACGAGTTGCTCGGCGGCGCACCGATCCAGGATGTCCGCACCCGGGTCACCGCGATCGAACCGCTGACCCGCGACATCGTGTCCTTGCGCCTCGACGTCGTGGAACCCGCGGCATTCGAGTTCAAGTCCGGTCAGTACGTCGACCTCTTCATCCCGGGCACCGACGAGAAGCGGTCGTTCTCCATCGCGACCACTCAGCAGACGCCGGACAAACTGGAGTTCGTCATCAAGAAGTACGCCGGAGGCCTCTTCGCCGGGATGTTGGAGGAGGGACTCTCCGTCGGCGACGAGATCATGGTCAACGGTCCGTACGGGTCGTGCACGCTGCGCAGCGGCCATGTGCTTCCGATCGTGGCCATCGGCGGCGGCGCCGGCATGGCCCCCCTGCTATCGCTTCTGCGCCACATCAGCGAGAACGAGATCAACCGTCCGGTGCGCTTCTACTACGGTGCGCGGACGGCCGCCGACCTCTTCTATCTCGACGAGATCGCCTCTCTCGGTGCAAAGATCGCCGACTTCTCGTTCACCGCATGCCTGTCGGAATCCATGGCCGACGTCGGTGACGGCGTGCACGTGGTCGAAGGCAACGTCACCGACATCGTCAAGGGATGCGAACCCGACCTAGCGCGAACGGAGGTGTATTTCTGCGGGCCGCCCCCGATGGTCGACGCCGCCTTGGCCCTCGCCGAGACGGCCGGAGTGCCCAGGGACCAGATCTTCTACGACAAGTTCACCAGCCCGGCTTTCGACTAGAAGCCCGAACGACAGGAACGAAAGGTATGTCCGCACCAACCGAACCGCGGGAACGCAGCTTCCCCTCCATCGAATTCACCGACGCCGAAGCCGGCGCCAAGGAATTCCCGAGCAGTAAGAGCCGCAAGTACAACTACTATCAGCCGGCCAAGAAGCGTGCGACCACCTACGAGGACGTCACCGTCGACGTCCAGCCAGACCCGGAACGTCACCTGACACAAGGGTGGATCTACGGGTTCGGCGACGGACCGGGTGGCTACCCGCAGGAATGGACGGCCGCGAAATCCAGCAACTGGCATGCCTTTCTCGATCCCAACGAGGAATGGGATCAGACGATCTACCGGAACAACTCGGCGGTCGTACACCAGGTGGACCTGTGCCTGCAGAACGCCAAACGCGCCCGCGCCTACGACGTGTGGAACAAGCCGTGGCTGAAGTTCATCGAACGCAATCTCGGTGCCTGGATGCACGCGGAGAACGGCCTCGCGCTCCATGTGTTCACCTCCATCCAGCGGTCCGGCCCGACCAACATGATCAACACCGCCGTCGCGGTCAACGCGGCCCACAAGATGCGGTTCGCACAGGATCTGGCCCTGTTCAACCTCGACCTCGCCGAGGCGGAGGACGATTTCGACGGCAGCGCACATCGTGATGTGTGGATGAACGCACCCGAGTGGCAACCCGTACGGGAGACAGTGGAGCGACTGACGGCGGTCGGTGATTGGTGCCAGCTGCTGTTCGCGACCAACATCGTCTTCGAGCAGCTGGTGGGTTCGCTGTTCCGTTCCGAACTCGTCATGCAGGTGGCCGCGGGCAACGGCGACTACATCACCCCCACCATCGTGGGCACGGGCGAGTACGACTACGACCGCGATCTCGCCTACACCCGCAACCTCTTCCGCATCCTCACCCGCGACGAGACCTACGGCGAGTCCAACAAGGCCTTGCTGAACGAGTGGATGGCCGTATGGGTGCCGCGTTGTCTGGATGCAGCCCGGGCACTGCAACCGATCTGGTCGCAGCCTGCCGACAAGCCGGTGACCTTCGCCGCCAGCCTCGACGCCGCGATCGCCAAGTTCCGAAGCGTCCTCGAATCCATCGACGCCGACATCCCCGAGGAGTTGAACCAGTGAGCACCAGTATGCAATTCGGAGCCGAGACCGAGTTCTCCAACATGTGCGGTGTGACGCTCATGAACACGCCGATCGGCCGGGTGGTCGCCGACGTGATGGGCGCAAAGGAGGGCGTGGAACTCACCGAATACCCGTCGATGATCCGCGTCGACGGCGTCAACCGTCTCGATTTCGACTACGACGAACTGACCGACGCCCTCGGCCAGGACTTCGACGGATCGGTCTTCGAGGAGATCAGCTCTACGCATTACGGACGCATGGTCCACCTCGACGACCGCACGATGTTGTTCGCCAGCCCCGAGGACGCCGCGGAATTCATCGGTTTCGACCTGACCGCGTCCTCGTGAACCTCACCGCCCGGGGGTGGCTACCCACCCCCGGGCGGTGATCTCCACCCCGACCTGTTCCAGCCCAACAGAGAGAACGAGTGAGAAGCATGTACGAGAAGAACGGCGACAAGTACTTCATCGTCGACGGCCATGTCCACCTGTGGGATGGCCGCGAATCCAATCAGCGCAACATCCACGGCAAGCAGTTCATCGACTGCTTCTACGACTATCACAAGAACCTCAGCCCCGAGGAACAGGTCTGGGACTACGACACCTATTGCTACTACGGCGCAGATCGGCTGTGGAACGATCTGTTCGTCAACGGCCCAGTCGACCACGCGATCTTCCAGGCCACCATTCTGCGCGAGTTCTACGTCAACGGGTTCGCCCAGGTCGACGACTCACTCAAGCTGGCACAAGACAATCCGGACAAACTGACCTACAACCACGCCTACGATCCGCGGGACGGCGAGCAGGGCCTGGTCCAACTCCGGCGCGACGCCGAGACCATGCAGCTGCAGGGCGTCAAGCTCTACACCGCCGAATGGCACGGCGACTCACGCGGATACAAACTCGACGACCCGTGGTCGCGACGGTACCTCGAAGAATGTATCGAGCTGGGCATCAAGAACGTCCACGTGCACAAGGGGCCAACCATCCGGCCGCTGGATCGCGATGCCTTCGACGTCGCCGACGTCGACAAGGTGGCCACCGACTATCTCGACCTGAACTTCATCATCGAACACGTCGGTCTGCCCCGGTTGGAGGACTTCTGCTGGATCGCCACCCAGGAGTCGAACGTGTACGGCGGCCTGGCCGTTGCCATCCCGTTCATCCACACCCGACCGCGCTACTTCGCCCAGATCATCGGCGAACTCCTCTACTGGATCGGCGAAGACAAGATCCTGTTCGCCTCCGACTACGCGCTGTGGACCCCGCAGTGGCTGGTCGAGCGATTCGTCGACTTCCAGATCCCTGAGGACATGACGGAATACGCGCCCATCACCGTCGAACAGAAGAAGAAGATCCTGGGCCTCAACGCGGCCGCGTTGTATCCCAACATCGAAGTGCCAGAGGAGTTGCGAATTCCCACCGATGCCGCAGACCCCGGTGTGGAGGTCGCAGCCGGCGCCAAAGACGCGGTGAGCGCATGACCGCGGTGGCCGACGGGCCGGTGACCACCACGGTCACCGACGCCGTCCTCGCCGCGCTGGGCACGGTGGTCGATCCCGAGCTCGACGAACCGATCACCGACCTCAACTTCGTCCGCTCCATCCTGATCGACGACGACGGCGTCACCGTGCACCTACGGCTTCCCACGTCGTTCTGCTCACCCAATTTCGCCTATCTGATGGCCTCCGACGCACAGGACGCATTGCATCAGATCGACGACATCGGACTGGTCCGTGTGCTACTCGACGACCACCACGACAGCGACAAGATCAACGCAGGTCTGGCCGCGGAGGCGGGCTATGTGGGGACTTTCGGAGCGGAGGCCGACGACAGCCTCGACGAGCTACGGGAAATCTTCGTCCGCAAGGCACACACCGCCGCCATGGAGCGCTGCGTATCCGCGCTGCTGGCGTCCGGCGAGGTCACCATCGCCGACCTAGGGCATCTCACGGTGCGGGATCTGCCGCCGGGGCCGGCGAAAGCCGCGCTGCTACGCCGTCGGGTGAACGCTGGGCTGAGCCTGTGCCCCAACAGTCTTGTCCTCGTCGATGACGACGGCCATCCCGTCGCACGCGACGACATCGCCATGGCCCTGCGCTTCGCCCGATCGGTCCGGATCTCCATCGAGGGCAACGGGCATTTCTGCCGAGGCCTGTTGGCCACACGATACGCCGACGACACCGACTGCGATGGCCGCAGCGGCCCGGTCATCACCGACCTGCGATCGCCGAGGAGAACATCATGAAAGCCGTCCAGGTGGTCGGATACCACGACAAGCTACAGCTCACCGACATCCCCGATCCGGAGATCACCGGCCCCCTCGATGTGATCGTGAAGATCGGCGGGGCCGGGGTGTGCCGCACCGATCTGCACATCCTGGAAGGCCAGTGGGCCGAGAAGAGCCAAGTGACGTTGCCGTACACGATCGGCCACGAGAACGCCGGTTGGGTGCATGCGGTCGGTGATGCCGTCACCAATGTGGCCGTCGGCGACACCGTCATCCTGCACCCGCTCATCACCTGCGGATTGTGTCGGGCCTGCCGCGATGGCGACGACGTCCATTGTGAGAACAGCGATTTCCCTGGAATCGACACCGACGGTGGCTACGCCGAGTATCTGAAGACAACCGCACGCAGTGTCGTCCGCATCAACGACTCACTGCAGCCGTCGGATGTGGCGGCACTGGCCGATGCCGGCCTCACCGCCTACCACGCCGCGGCGAAGGTCGCGCGCATGACCCGGCCCGGCGACACCTGTGTGGTGATCGGTGCGGGTGGTCTGGGCCACATCGGCATCCAGGTGCTCGACGCCATCTCGGGAGTCACCATCGTCGTCGTCGACCGCAACCCGGCCGCAGTGGAATTGGCGGTCGAGGTCGGGGCGCATCACGGCATTGTCGCCGACGGCACACATGTGCAGCAGATCCTCGAGATGACCGGCGGTCACGGTGCCGAAGCAGTGCTGGACTTCGTCGGCGAGGGCGGCGCCACCGCGGAAGGTATCGCGATGTTGCGTCGCGCCGGCAACTATTTCGTCGTCGGATACGGCGAGAACATCGACGTCCCCACCATCGACGTCATCTCCACGGAGATCAACTTCATCGGCAATCTCGTGGGGTCCTACAACGACCTGACCGAGCTGATGACCCTGGCCGCCCAGGGCAAGGTCACGCTACACACGACCAAATATGCCCTCGACGACTATCAGCAGGCGATCGACGACCTCGACGCCGGCCGAGTACGTGGTCGCGCCATTCTCATCCCCTGATTCCCAAAACAAATCACGAAAGGCAGTGACACCATGGCCAAAGAGTTGCGCTACAACGCCGAAGCGCGGCTACGGCTGGAACGGGGCGTCAACGCCCTGGCAGACGCAGTCAAGGTGACCCTCGGACCCAAGGGCCGCAACGCGGTCCTCGAGAAGCTCACCGGCCCACCCACCATCACCAACGACGGGGTCACCATCGCCCGGGAGATCCAACTGCGAGATCCCTTCGCCAACATGGGCGCCCAGTTGGTCAAAGAAGTCGCCATGAAGACCAACGGGGTGGTCGGCGACGGCACCACCACCGCCACGGTGCTGGCGCAGGCCATGGTCCGCGAAGGCCTACGTGCCGTCGATCAGGGCGCCAACCCGATGCGCGTCCGCCGCGGTATCGAACGAGCGGTCGCCGCCGTGATCGACGCGCTGACCGATCAGGCCGTGCAGATCGGCGGCCGGGCCGATCTCGAACGGATCGCCAGTCTGGCCGCCAGCGACGACGAGGTCATCGGGGCAGTGATCGCGTCGGCTGTCGAGCATGTCGGCCGCACCGGTGTGATCACCACCGAGGAGAGCGACGCCCTCGGACTGTCCGTCGACGTGGTCGACGGGATCGAGTTCGACCACGGCTACATCTCCGGCTACATGGTCACCGACCACGAACGCATGGAGGCCGTCCTCGACAACCCGGTCGTGCTGCTGACGAACAAGAAGATCACCTCGGTGCAGGAGATCATGCCCGCCGTCGAGTCGGCCAAGCGTGCCGACCGGCCGCTGCTGGTCCTGGCCGAGGAGGTCGACGGTCCTGCCCTGCAACTGCTGGTCGGCGGCAACATGCACAAGACGATGCAATCGGTGGTGGTGCGAGCCCCCGGTTTCGGACACCGGCGGGTCGCCGAACTCGAGGACCTCGCGATAGCGCTCGGCGGGCAGGTGATCGCCAAGGACACCGGACTCGAGCTCTCGGAGGTTTCGCTCGAGCTTCTGGGCACCTGCGACCGGGTCACGGTCACCGAGAACGAGACCACGATCGTCGGCGCGCATGGCGACCAGTCGATGGTCGACGCACGAGTCGGGCAGCTCGAGGCACAGTTCGGTCGGGCCCGTATCGATGCCGACCGCGACGCCCTCGAACTGCGGATCGCGCGGCTGACCGGCCGGGTGGCCGTCATCCGGGTCGGCGGCGTCACCAGCGTCGAACTCAAGGAACGCATGCTCCGCGTCGAGGACGCACTGGCCGCGACGCGAGCAGCCGTGGAGGCAGGCATCGTGTCCGGCGGTGGCACGGCCCTCGCCCAAGCCCATCGCGCGCTGGAGGCATTGACCACCGATGGCGACCCGGTGGGTGCCGAAGCGGTCGCCGACGAAGCGGTCGGCATCGACGTGGTGCGGCGCTCACTCGCCGAACCGCTGCGCTGGATCGCCATGAACGCCGGATTCGACGGGGACGAGGTGGTGCGTGTAGTGACCGGACTGCCCATCGGGCACGGCTTCAACGCGCTGACCGGTGGGTACGGCGACATGTTCGACGAAGGTGTGATCGACCCGTGCAAGGTGACGCGGGCAGCACTGGAGAGCGCCGCATCCATCGCGGCGCTGTTGATCACCACCGAGACCGCAGTGGTGGAGGAGGTGCTCACCCATCCCGGCGCGATCGATGCGCCCGGCTTCGGCGACCTGGCCGAAGGGATGGTGCGGCCGTCGAACATCTACTGACCGGCGGGCCCCGCGCGGGCCTCCCCTGAACTGGGCCGGCCGCGATCCGGACGAGTGCGTTCGCGGCGTTGATCGCGGCCGGCCCTCCTCGCCACGATGACCGCATAACCAGGTTCTGTGCGGTGCGCGAGACGTTAGACTCGAACCGGTGTGAGATCCGCATCACAGCGCGGTCCACATCACAGAGGAGTTTGTTTGTCTGTGGGATTTCAGCCGACATCACCGAAACCACCGACCGCGGTCGCTGCGGCACGGGAGCGATTCCTGTCCGACGACAACATGCCGGTCGGGGTACGCGAGAGCATCTCGACGTCGTGGCGCCGATCGCGTGACTTCAACGTGCACGCCGATCGTCTGGAACTACCGTTCGTGCGCGAACCCAACCTGGAGAGTCCGCTGGTCAGCGCGGCCCGTCCAGTCATCCGACAGCTCGCCGACGACCTGTCCGCCGAACCGGTCAGCATCATCCTGACCTCCGCGGATGGGGTCGTGCTGTCGCGGGCCACGGCACATCGGCCGCTCGAGCGCAGGCTCGACGAGGTGAGTCTGGCCCCCGGCTACAGCTACCGCGAGGAACACGCCGGCACCAACGGGATCGGGACCGCACTGGAGAATCGGCAGGCCACCCTGGTCCGCGGCTCCGAGCATTACGCCGGGGTCCTCGCCGACCTGTCCTGCGCAGGGGTGCCGATCGTGCACCCCGTGTCCGGGACGTGTGTGGGTGCGCTCGATCTCACCGGACTCGCCGACGACGGCGGCCCGTTGTTGCTGTCGCTCGCGAAGTCGGCGACGGCACAGATCGAACAGCGGATGCTGTCCCAGGCGAGCGAACGCGAGTCGCGGCTGCTGAACGCATACCTGACCACCTGTCGACGTGCACCGCAGATGATGGTGTTGGCCATCGCGGGCGAGGTCGTGCTGATGAATCGGCGGTTGCGGCTGGCCATCGATCCCCAAGATCAGATCTCGCTGCTCGAGCACGCCGTCGATCAGACGCTCGACACCACGGCATCGCGCCGGGTCGGCACGATGGCCAGCGGGCGGGTCGCGCGACTGTCACCGATCCCAGAGTTCTGGGATGAAACAGCGGGAATGGCCATCTTCCACGTGCACCTGATCGATACCGGCAAACACACAGAACCGCCCATGACCCGGCGCCGCGGCTCGGCGTTGCCCGGCGTCGTGGGGCGTAGTTCGTCGTGGCATCAGTCCTGTGATCGGGTGGTCCGCTACCTCCGCGCGGGTGACTGGCTCGCCGTGTCCGGCGAGACCGGCACCGGACGATCCACTGTGCTGCGCGCCGGAGCCGCCCTGACCCGGGGCAACGTTCGGGTGTTTGCGGCGGCCGATCTCCAGATACCGGAGTCCCTCGACGCCCTCGACAGCGAACTCGACCGGGACGACTTCAGCGTGATACTGCGCGAGATCGACACGCTTGACGGCGACACGTTGGCCACGATCGCCGACATGCTGCAGGGCCGCGAAGGGGCCGGCTGGGTGGGGGTGACAGTCGGCGATGTGACCGTCGATGCACTGCACGACGCGGATGCCGCGGCCATCCTGCTCCCGTTCTTCACCCACACGGTGCCCATCCCGCCACTGCGCCATCGCATCGAAGATCTGCACGACCTGATCCCGGCGCTGCTGCGGCAACTCACCCGCGGACGCGAGCTGACGGTGTCGTCGGCGGCCATGCGTCAGCTCACCAAGTACAGCTGGCCCGGAAACGTCGCCGAACTCCGGCAGATCCTGCGCCAGATCGTCACCCACCAACGATCCGGTGTCATCGACGTGAACCAGCTTCCGCCGACGTGCCGCGCCCTCAGTCGACACACGCTCACCCGGATCGAGGCCATGGAACGCGACGCGATCATCCGAAGCCTAGAGGAAAACGGTGGGCACAAACCGGCCGCCGCTGCCGCGCTGGGTATCTCACGCGCCACGATCTACCGCAAGATCAAGGAATTCGGCATCGACGTGTGACAGCTCGGATGGCGGTGGCACCACCCACCGCTGTGCGCACCCGGCGCTCTGCCTACTCGGGCGCACCCGGCAACGGCTTGCGCCAGGCACCGATCCGCACATCGATCCGGTCATGATGTCCGCCCGACCAGATCACCTCGAGGTCGTGGCTGCGCAGCACTGCGACGATCTGTTCGGCCAACATCGTCTCGGTCTGCTCGTAGGCGAGGTGTTCGGCGTCGGTGTCGCCGTCCGACATCGCATCCAGTACCGATTCCGATACGGATTCGTGCGGCCGGAAACCGCTGTAGGACAGGGACAGAACAGGGTCGTCGTCGGCGATGTGGCCTGCGTCGGCCTCGGCGAAGAAGACATAGGCCCACTCACGAAACTTGTACCAGTCGTCGCGCTCGGGCGCCGGGGTGCGTTCGGCGTCGATGAGCGCAGTCGCACAGCGCGCGCAGCAGGCGAAGTTCATCCGGGCCAGGACGCCTGCGGCATCGAGTTCGGCGAACGCGGCACTCAACCGGCCGAAGTCACCGGTGTCGTTCCACGCAGCCTCGTCCGCACGTCGGGCGACCCACATTCGTCGTACCTCGGCGGTCACCTCGTCGGCCGACGCACCGTTGTCCTCGGCCCAATCGCGCGCGTCGGACTCGACCTCGTCGAGGTCGGTGAACCCCGGCGCCAGTCGCGACCTGATCAGCTGTCGTAGATCGGTGAGACGTTCTCCCCGCATCACGCTCCCATCGTCGATCCCCACGAAGTTTGGACGCACCGGCAGGCGTCGGGGTTCCGGCTCGACGGGGTTTCGTTCGTTCGAAGGACCGCCGAGCACTCGTCGCCACCACGACTTCGGCTGTTCGACCGACACCGGTCGCGTACGCTCACCGACGTGTCCCCCAGCGATGCATCCTCCGGCCACGACCCGTCCGGGCCGCTGTCCTTCGTAGACGAACGCACCGCCTTGGCCGCTGCAGCGCACCGGCTGCACCGGACCGGGATGACACACGGTACCGGTGGCAACCTGTCGATCCGGTGTGGCGACACCGTGATCTTGACGCCGTCGGGCTGCCGATTGGCCGACGTCACCGCCGACCACATGGTCCTCGTCGATCTCGACGGTACGGTCGTCGAGGACACCGTCCACCGCCCGACGTCGGAACTGCGAATCCACCTCGACATCTACCGGCGCACAACGGCACGCGCGGTCGCCCATGCCCACCCGGTGGCGTCGATCGCGGTGGCCAACATCGTCGACGAGTTGCCGGTGGTCCACTACACGGCGGCGTTGACCGGCGGGTCGGTCCGGGTGGCCGCCTACGCGGTCTTCGGCAGCGAGGCACTCGGCGACGCGGTGGCCGCCGCGTTAATCGACCGGACTGCGGCGCTGATGCGCAACCACGGATCGGTCGCCTATGGCGATGACATCGACATGGCCTGCGAGCGTATCGAACTCGTCGATTGGCTGGCCGACATCTACCTGCGTTCGGCTGCGGTGGCGACGCCGACATCCCTTACCTCCGACGAGGTCGTCGAGGTGATCGCCACGGCGCTGCAACGACAGTACTCACCATTTCCCGGGAGGAAGACATGAGGATAGCGACGCTCGGCGCGCATGTTCTCGACGTGCTGGCACAATCGGTCGATGAGATCCCGGACGGTCAGGGTGCCGTGCTGGTGCAGAGTATCCGGATGTCGGCGGCCGGCCCGGCCGGCGGCACCGCGATCACCCTGGCCAAACTGGGCGTCGAGGTCCACACCGTAGGCGCGGTCGGCGACGACGACCCCGCCGGCATGCTGAGGATGATGCTCGGACGGTTCGGCGTGCACACCGACCACCTGGTGGCCGTCGCCCAGCCGACCTCGATGAGCGTGCTGCCCATTCGCAGCAACGGTGACCGGCCGGCGCTGCATGTTCCGGGCGCCAACCTCGCCTACCCCCTTCCCGATGCACCTCGCGACCTGCTGACCACGGTCGATCACGTCCACGTAGGTGCTCCCGAACTGCTCAACCCGCCGGAGCTGGCGCCGCTGCTCGCCGACATCCGCGCAACCGGTGTCACCGTGTCCGCCGACATCCTCACCGACGGCGATCCGGGTGTCCTCGCCTGGCTCGAACCGGTGCTGCCCCACCTCGACTACCTGTTGCCCAACGACGACCAGATACGTGGACTGACCGGCGAGAGCGATCTGGTGGCCGCCTGTCGCCGGCTGATCGATCGCGGCGTCGCAACCGTGGCACCGACCGCCGGCGCAGACGGCGCCTATGTGGTTACCGCCGAGACCACCGACCACGCAGCCGCACACGATGTCGACGTCGTGGACACGAGCGGCTGCGGCGACGCTTTCTCGGCCGGTTTCCTCGCCGCGCGCGTACACGGACTCTCCCTGCTCGAGTCGGCCGAGATCGGTTGCGCGGTGGCCGGAATCGTGGCAACAGGATTGGGTTCGGACCACGGCGAGATGTCGTGGGACACCGTGTCGCGCGAGCGCTGAGTCGGTGACCTGGGGGTCGGTCGGATGACCGACCCCCAGGTTTCTGGGTGCGCGATTCCCCGGTTGATCGGGATGGGCAACGTGGCGGCGACGAGCCAGGCTCATAACCATGAACACACCAACCGACACCATCGTTGCCATCAACCCGACGACCTGGAACGCCCCGTTCCGCTTCGACCACGCCCAGTTGCGACCTGCCCCCAGCCAAGTGCTGAGCATTGCCGGGCAGGCTTCTGTCGCCGACGATGGCACCGTCGTGCACGAGGGCGACGTGGCGGCCCAACTGTCGCTTGCGGTCCACCACATCGAAGAGATCCTCGCTTCGGCGCAGATGACCCTCGCCGACGTCTTCATGATGACCATCTACACCACCGACGTCGCAGCCACCCTGGCCGCGTATGAGGCGCTCACCGAACGACTCGACGTACACGGCGCCACCCCGCCGGCCGCCCTGGTCGGGGTCACCGCCCTCGCGCTACCCGGTCTCGCCGTCGAGATCGCGGTGCAGGCGGGGCGCTGAGTTTCGTCGTCCCAATCCCGTTGTGCGGCCCTCTCACCGCAACCACGGTCCCCCAACGTAACTCATCAACGCAACACCGATTCATCCAAGGAGAAACCATGTCCATCACCACCCCCGAAGAACACATCCCGCCCGCCGGTCCCCTCGACGTCACAGAACTCGACGCGGCCGTCGCCGGCCCGGTGCTCACCCCCGACGACGCCGACTACCCCACCGAACTGGCCGGTTTCAACGCGGCCGCCACACCCGCGCCGGCCGTCGTCGTGGGCGCGACGTCGCCGGCCGACGTCGCCGAGGCAGTGCGCTATGCCCGCGCCAACGGACTGCGTGTGGGCGTCCGGGCCACCGGACACGGGCCCGTCATCTCCGGCCGTGGCCACCTGACCATCACCACCTCCCGCATGACCGACATCCAGGTCGACGCCGCGGCCAAGACCGCCCGGGTCGCCGCCGGGGTCCGGTGGCGCGATCTCGCTCCCGCAACGGCACCGCACGGGCTGACCGGGCTGGTCGGGTCGTCGTCATCGGTGGGCATCGTCGGCTACACGCTCGGTGGTGGACTCAGCCCGCTGGGACGGCAATTCGGCTTCGCCGCCGACCGGGTACGACGTATCGAACTGGTGACCGCCGACGGTGTCATCCGGACGGTCGACGCGGGTGCGGGTTCCGACCTGTTCTGGGCACTGCTCGGGGGCCGCGACGGGTGCGGCATCGTCACCGCGATCGAACTCGACCTGATCGATCTGGCCACCATCTACGGAGGTGGTGTCTTCTTCGCCGGCGATGCGGCCGAGCAGGTGCTGCACGCGTGGCGCGACTGGGCGCCCACCCTGCCGGACACCGCCGGATCGTCGGTGGCCATCGTGCGGCTCCCACCGGATCCGAATCTGCCGCCACCGCTGCAGGGACAAACTGTCGTGCACGTGCGTTTCACCTACACCGGCGATCCCGCCGTGGGTGCGCAGCTGCTGGCGCCGATGATGTCCGCCGGACCAGTGTTGTTGAGCAACGTCGACGTCCTGCCGACGGCTGCCCTCGACGCGGTGCACATGGACCCGCCCGGTCCGCTCCCGAGCGTCGAGCGCGGATGCGGTATCCGTGATCTACCGGCCGAGGCCGTCGACGCGGTGTTGGCCGTCGCCGGACCGCAGGTCGCGAGTCCGCTGGCCATTGTCGAGATCCGACTGCTCGGCGGTGCGCTCGCCTCACCGCAGGGCGTGCCCAACGCGGTGACCGGGCGCGCGGCCCGCTATTGCGTGACGGCGATCGGGGTACCCGCGGGACCGCTGGGCGATCAGGCCGGCGCCCACGTCGCCGCCGTCAACGGCGCCCTCTCCCCATGGGCGAGCGACGGTCTGCTCAACTTCGCGGGCCAGACCCCGGCCGCCGAGCTGTCCACACTCTGGACAGCCGCCGACTGGTCGCGACTCGAGGAGATCCGACGCCGCCACGACCCCGCGGGGATGTTCACCCGGATCGGCTGATCACACACTGACGGCGAGGGTGCACCGCGCACCCTCGCCGCGGGCTGTCCGAATTCCCCCAAATTTCTGGGATAGACAGATGACCTGCGAAAACGGAGAATCTTTTCATGACGACGAGTCTGACTGCCGAGCGCGTTCGCAGTGATGTCGACGTACTCGCCCGCGCCGGTCTCGACGTCGGCGACTTTCTCGGTGAGGCGATCGGTTCGCTGATTCGCGCCGTACCGCACGCGGCGGCGTGTATGGCGACCGTGGATCCCAACACTCTGCTGCTGACCAGCACCCGCAAGTTCGGAAACCTGTTGGGGCGCAACGAGCACGACGACGAGTGGGGACTGCGGGAGTACGGGGCACCGGAGTGTTCGTCGTTTCGGCAGCTCGCCCGCGCCGGTGTCGATGCCGTCGGCATGCACGACCTGACGGCGGGCCGAACCCAGGATTCACCCCGCATGCACGAGTTCATGCGGCCGCACTATGACTTCACCGACGAAGCGCGGCTCATCCTGCGTGACGGCGACCAGGTGTGGGGTGGCATCGCCTTCTTCCGCGAGCTCGACGAGCAGCCGTTCATCCCGAGCGAGATCGAATTCCTGCGGACGTTGTCCCAGCCGCTCGCCCGGGGCGTCCGCACGGGTTTGCTCGCGAGCATCGTCGCGGAGCCGCAGACGACGCCCTCAGGACCCTGCGTACTCATCGTCGACAGTTCCAATCAGATGATCCAGATGAGCGCCGGCGCCGAGGAGCGGGTGGCCGATCTGCTGTCCGGGGCGAACAGTGGTGCCGCGACGTCGGTGATCACCGGCCTGGTGAGCGCCGCACGCCGGTACGGGCGGGGCGAATCCGATGTCCCACCGAGGCTGCGGGTACGCGGCGCATCGGGCATGTGGCTTCTCGTGCACGCCTCGCCCTTGTCGAGCACCGTCGATCGCGTAGGCGAGGTGGTGGTCACCATCGAGGAGGCACGGCCGCCGGAGATCGTGCCACTCGTGGTGGCCGCCTTCGGCCTCACGTCCCGCGAGCGCGACGTCACCCAGATGGTGCTGCAGGGGGTCGCAACCAAGGACATCGCCACAACGCTGCACGTATCCGCCTATACCGTCCAGGACCATCTCAAGTCGATCTTCGACAAGGCGGGCGTGCGCAGCCGCCGCGAACTGATCGCGCGCGTCTATTTCGACCAATACGCACCCCGGATGAACGATCCGCTGCTGCCATCGGGGTCTTACTCCGCCGGCCCATCGGAGCTGATGTGACCGACGGTGCCGTCAGTGGTTGATGCCGTCGAGTGCTTATCCAGCCGAACTTGCCGCACGTTCAGGCGAATTGTCTTCTCGCGGTGATTTCTACCCACAACGCGTAACTCCTGTGACTCCTGTTTACCAAAGTCCAATGAAACCAGCTTTTTTCACTGCGCACCCATCCAAACGTTCTGTCGCAGAATAATTCTCAACAGGACTTCCTTGACGTCGAACATTCTTTCGATTACCTTGGAATCATGAGAACTTCGGGGGATCTCACATCCATTACTGATTCACTGCGTGAGCTGTGCTTTGCCGACGACATGTCGGGTCGGGCAGCGTTTGATGCGATGACCGCTCTGGTCACGTTGCGTAATCTGATCGACCATCACGCCGCGACGGTGGTCGGCCATCTGGATCGCCTCGGTGTGGCCCGCGACCACGGCCGCAAACTCAGTGAACTGTTGATCGTGATGGGGCTGGCGCCGGCGGTCGCCTCCCGTCTGATCCGTATCGCCACTGCCCGTGCGCACCTACCCACTCTGGCCGCGCATGCCGCCGATGGGGCGATCTCGGCCGAACATGTGGACGCGGTGGGCAAAGGGGTCGATCATGTCGGGAAAAGATCGGCGGAACCGATCGACGATGTGGCGCGTCTAAACATCGTGACCGAACTTCTCGCGCACTTCTTTTCCGGCGCCACGCCTGCCGACATCGGTAAACGTGCGCGTCGTCTGGGCAACCAGGCCGCCGCCGACACCGGTGGGTTACCGGCATCCGAGGACCGCAACCTCAACACGCTCGTCCACGATGTCGACGGTGACGGACGCCTGCAGGTGCGCGCCGACCTCAACACCGAAGTCGGCGAAAAATTCTCGGCCGCAATGGAAGAGTTGGCGGCACCCCGCCCTGAACCCGACGGTTCACCGGATGCGCGTTCCACCGAGCGCCGGCATGCCGACGCCCTCGAAGCGTTGCTGGATATCGCTGCCCGCAGTGGTGATGCGGCCTCGGCACCACGTCACCAACTGCTGGTGTCGGTGCCCGCCGATACTCCTGATCTGGCCGAACTGCCGTTCCTGGGGTCGATCACCGAAGCCATGTTGCGCACGTTGACGTGTGACAGCACCGCGACGGTCGCGATCGTCGACGGTGAGGCGGTGCCGATGGAGATGAGTAAAGACAAACGCCTGTTCCCAGCCCATCTCCGTAAGGCGTTGCACAAACGCGACGAGTGTTGCATCAAATGCGGCGTGGCGGCCTCCCGCTGCCAAGGCCACCATATTGTCCATTGGGCTGATGGTGGAATCACGGTGTTGGACAACGGATGTCTGCTGTGCCCGTCGTGTCATGCCGACATCCACCACAACGGGTGGGAAGTGATCATGGGCCACGACCGACATCCCTGGCTCATCCCACCCGCCGCTGTCGACCCGACACGTCGGCCGATACCGGCCTACAACCGGCGCACCCTCAACCTCGACAACCTACCCGCCGCAGCCTGAGCGGCCACAGTCTTCCCACGCACCCGACCCCGGTCGGGACCGCAAACGTCCCTTGAAAACTCCATAGAGTCAACCAACGGCACCGCAACGGTGTCGCGTACCCGACGGCCACCACAGTTGCACGCCAACCAGGGTGGTGCGCGGTACGCGACACCGTGCGCCGGCGGCCACATTGCCCGAAAACCGTATGCGCGTGGCGATCACCGCACCATACGGACCGCAAGCTCCCCGTAGGCTGCACCGAGCTCCACCGGATCCTGGTGAGTGCGCGACGGGAACCACCGGCACACGTCGACACACAACGACGACAGGGCCAGCACTACATCGTCCGCCGCGGTAACGGTGAACTCACCGGAGTCGATCCCGCGATGCACGATCGCGGCCAGCACGTCGGAGGTTTCGCGGCGGATCGCGGTGATCGTCCGATAGTGCTCGCGAGTGAGGCCATGCAGTTCGTATTGCACGACCTTGGCCAGTTCGTGATGCTCGGCCTGCCAGCGGGTGAACTCCTCGATCACGATCCGCAGCCGTTCGGCCGCAGGCAGCGAGTCGTTGTCGGCCTTGCGCAGTGCCGACAAAACGCCCTGATGACCATCCATTGCGATGGCGTAGAGCAGCTCTTCCTTCGACTTGTAGTGCGGGTACATCGCCGCGGCGCTCATGTTCAGCCGTTTGGCGATCTGCCGCGTCGACGTCCCGCCGTAGCCCACCTCGGCGAACGATGCGATGGCGGCCTGACGAATCCGTTCGGCGGCCGCAGAGTCCCGCGTCGTCACCGGCATCTCGCACCTCACTCGATCAAGGGCCTTATTGACCTCATCGCACTGTACGATGCATCATAAGCGAGCGCTTAGGAGATGAGCGATCGCTTAGCCAACGAAGGAGCATCATGGCCGCACCACTCTCCCGTCGCGATCTCGAGTTCCTGCTCTACGAGTGGCTCGACGCCGAGGCCCTCACCGCTCGCACTCGTTTTCAGGAGCACTCCCGGGAGACGTTCGACGCGGTGCTCGAGCTCAGCGAAGACCTCGCCACCAAGCGCTTCGCCCCGGTGAACAAGCTCGGCGACCAGCACGAACCCTACGTAGGTGAGGACGGCAAGGTCGTGTTGCCGGCCGAGATCACCTCCGGCATCGCCGAGTTCGTCAAGGCCGGCCTCACCGCAGGCTCCTTCGACGAGGCACTGGGCGGGATGCAGTTGCCCACGGTGATCAGTCGTGCCTCGAGCGCCTGGTTCCAGGCCGCCAATGCGGCGATGTCGTCCTACGCATTCCTCACCGTCGGCAACGCGAACCTGCTCGCCGAATACGGCACCCCCGAGCAGATCGACACCTGGGTGCGACCGATGGTCGAGGGCCGCTTTTTCGGGACCATGTGTCTGTCGGAACCGCAGGCCGGATCGTCGCTGGCCGACATCACCACCAAGGCGCAGCCGCAGTCCGACGGCTCATACCGCATCACCGGTACCAAGATGTGGATCTCCGCCGGTGAGCACGAACTGTCGGAGAACATCGTGCACCTCGTGCTCGCCAAGGCACCCGGCGGCGGACCGGGCGTGAAGGGCATCTCACTGTTCATCGTGCCGAAGTATCTCGCCGACGGCACCCGCAATGACGTGGCGCTCGTCGGGCTCAATCACAAGATGGGCAATCGCGCCACCACCAACACTCTGCTGAACTTCGGCGACGGAACGCACACCCCGACCGACATTCCCGGCGCGGTCGGATACCTCGTCGGCGCGGAACACCGCGGGTTGTCGTACATGTTCAAGATGATGAACGAGGCCCGCATCGGGGTCGGATTCCTCGCCACCGCACTGGGATACGCCGGTTATCAGGCGTCACTCGAATACGCCAAGGTGCGCACCCAGGGCCGTCCGGTCGATCAGAAGGACCCGGCGAGCAAGCCGATACCGATCGTCGAGCACTCCGACGTCAAGCGGATGCTGCTGGCGCAGAAGTCCTATGTGGAGGGCGCGCTGGCACTGGAGCTGTACTGCAGCAAGCTCGTCGATCTGCAACAGACCGGCTCCGACAAGGAGCAGGCGCGCGCGGGCCTGCTGCTCGACGTACTCACCCCGATCGCCAAGAGTTGGCCATCGCAGTGGTGTCTGGAGGCCAACAGTCTGGCCATCCAGGTGCACGGTGGGTACGGCTACACCAAGGAATTCGATGTCGAGCAGTACTACCGCGACAACCGTCTGAACCCGATCCACGAGGGCACCCACGGCATTCACGGCCTGGATCTGTTGGGCCGCAAGGTCGTCATGGCCGATGGTGCCGGGTTGGCATTGCTGACCGACACCGTCGGCGCCACCATCGATCGCGCCATCGCCGATCCCGACACCGCAGCGTTCGGCGAACAGCTGCGCACTGCCACCGACCACCTCGTGGCGACCACCGCGACCGCCTGGTCGACGGGCGATCCGGCCGTCGCCCTGGCCAACGCCACCACCTATCTCGAGGCCGCCGGCCACATCGTGGTGGCCTGGATGTGGCTCGAACAGCTCCTGGCCGTCGGCGCTAAGACCGGGAACTTTTATGACGGCAAACGCGCAGCGGCTCGCTATTTCTTCGGCTACGAACTGCCCAAGACCCGCACACAGCTCGAGTTGGTCGCGGCACTGGACCGGACCACCCTGGACACCGACCCGGCCTGGCTGTAGCGGGGCCCGCCACGCCCCGCCACGCCACGCCACGCCACGAGATTGAGGAGAACTGCATGTCCATAACAGAACTGTTCGACCTGACCGACAAGGTCGTGATCGTGACCGGCGCGTCGTCGGGGCTCGGGGTGGCGTTCGCCAAGGCCTTCGCCGAGGCGGGCGCCGACATCGTCCTCGCCGCGCGGCGTGCCGAGAAGTTGGCCGACACTGCCGCCGAAGTGGAAGCACGGGGCCGCAAAGCCCTCAGCGTGCCCGCCGACATCGCCGATCCCGACCAATGCCAAGCCGTCGTCGACGCCGCGATGGAGGCGTTCGGCCACGTCGACATCTTGATCAACAACGCTGGTATCGGGACGGCGGTGCCGGCGACCCGCGAGACGCCCGATCAGTTCCGATCGGTCATCGACATCAACCTGAACGGGTCGTACTGGATGGCGCAGGCGTGTGCGCGCGTCATGCAACCGGGCAGCGCAATCATCAACATCTCCAGCATCCTCGGACTCACCACTGCCGGGCTCCCCCAGGCCGCGTACTCGGCCAGCAAGGCCGGTGTCATCGGGCTGACCCGAGATCTCGCCCAGCAGTGGGGTTCACGCAAGGGAATTCGGGTCAACGCCATCGCCCCCGGATTCTTCGCCAGCGAGATGACCGACAGCTACCAAGACGGCTACATCGATTCCCAGGCACCGCGCATCCTGCTCGGCCGCATCGGACAAGGCGAGGAACTGGCCGCCGCCGCCATCTGGCTGGCCTCACCTGCCGCCGGGTACGTGACAGGGCAGACCATCCCGGTCGACGGCGGCATCACCGTCACCTAAACCATGCGGCAGCAGACGAATCCAGTTCGATACGTCGCGGTCGGCGACAGTTTCACCGAAGGTGTGGGCGGAGCGCTGGTCGGCGAGCAGGTGCGGGGGTGGGCAGATCTGGTCGCCGACGGGCTCGCCCTGCACCATGGCCACATCGAGTACGCGAATCTGGCGATCCGTGGCCGGTTGTTGGCGCCGATCGCGACCGAGCAGGTCGACGCGGCACTGGCCCTCGATCCACTGCCGACGCTGATGACGTTCAACGGCGGCGGCAACGACATGTTGCGGCGCGGTATCGATCCCGACGGACTGATCGAACTGACCAGGATCGCGGTGCGCCGCTGCGTCGAAGCCGGGATCGACGTGCTGTTGCTCGCCGGCGCGGACCCGTCCGGCGGACTGCCGTTCGGTGACACCATCCGGACCCGCGGGGAGACGCTGACCATTGCGACGGCGGCGCTCGCCGAGGAGATGGGTGTGAGGTTCGTCGATCTCTTCCACGATGCCGAACTGCGCCGACCCGGGTACTGGTCCGACGATCGACTCCATCTCAACCCCGTCGGCCATCAGCGTGTGGCCGCACAGCTGTTGGCCGCGCTCGGCGTGCACACGGTGCCGATCCCGGATCCACCGCTCGCCGCTGCCGGTCGCGGTCGCGCCGTGGAGGATCTACGATTCGTCCGCACCCATCTCACCCCCTGGGTAATCCGGCGCCTGCGTGGTCGCTCATCCGGTGACGATCGAACGGCGAAGCATCCGACCTGGGTCACGGTCGACACGACGTCGGTCGGCTGAGACGCGTAAGGCACCGGAGTTCGTAGACTGTCGGTGACATGGCTGACACCCCTGCGCTGCTCCTGCGCGAACCCGCCCACCGAGTCGATCGGCGGTCGATCACCATGTGGCGGATGACGCCGCTGTTGGCGGGACTCCCCCTGCTCGCCGCCTGCGTCATCGTCGCGGCGCTCGTCGATCAGGTTCGGCTGATCGCCGTCATCGCCGCGATCGTCTGTGTGCTGGTCACTGCGTTCTACGTCACGGTCGTACCGATGTGGCGCTACCGGTTTCACCGTTGGGAGATCAGTGACGAGGCCGTGTACACCCAATCGGGATGGTTCACCCGGTCGCGCGTGATGATCCCGATCGCACGTATCCAGGTCGTCGACACGGCGGCCGGCCCGATCGAACAGTTGCTCAACCTCGCCACGCTCACCGTCACCACCGCGTCCTCGGCAGGCACCATCCGTATCGTCGGACTCGACTCAGCTATCGCACGCACCACCGCCGCCGACCTCACCGCGAGTACGCAGGCCGACACCGATGACGCGACCTGACCCCGGCGCCATCGTCGTCGACCGCCCCGACCAGTGGCACCGTCTGTCTCCCTGGATGATGGCGGTCCGCCCCGTAGAGCAACTGCCGCAGCTGATCCCGGTGGCACTGGCGATCGTCTTCGCCGGCCGCAACGCGCCTTTGCTCATGCTGGCGCTCGGCGTCGTCGCCGTGGTGGTGGTCGCCCTGGTCCCGTGGCTGACGACCCGCTATCAGGTGACCGACGAACACGTGCGGGTGCGCAGCGGGTGGCTGACCAAGAAGGTGGCCACCGCCCGCCGGGACCGCGTGCGCAGCGTGGACCTCACCGCATCGCTCCCGCTGCGCATCCTCGGCCTGCAGAAGGTCCGGATCGGTACCGGCGGTGACAAGCAGTCGTCGGTGGTGGAACTCAACGCGATCGGTGCACCCGAAGCCCACGGATTGCACGAATCCCTGATGGCGACCGCGGCGCGCGACAGCGCCCAGACCGCTACACCCTCCGATCGCGTGTCGGCTCCCCAGCAGCTCTCACGCTTTCGGCTGTCCTGGCTGCGCTATGCACCGTTCTCGATGGCAGGGCTCGCCGCGGCCGCCGCCGTCGGTGGGCTCGCCGCGCAGATCGCCGGTGAGGCCGGCCTCTATGAACGTGGGGCCGACATCGCCGAGAGCACCGCCGACCGGCTCCGCGCGATTCCGGTACCGCTGCTCGTCACGACGGCAGTCGTGGCCGTGCTCGTCGTTGGTGCGGTGCTGTCGGTCGCGGGCTACGTACTCGGGTACTGGAACTTCGATCTGAGCCGCAACGGCGACGACGCGACGTTGCGGATTCGGCGCGGACTCCTGACGACCAACGCGACCAGCCTCGATGAGGAACGGATTCGCGGCGTCCACCTTCACGAACCGATCTTGATGCGGCCGCTGCATGGAGCACGTCTGCATGCCATCGCCACCGGATCGTCCAAGAGCCCACTGTTGCTGCCACCCGCACCGGCCGACGAAGCGATCCGTGTCGGCCGGCTGGTGACCCACGACGGCGACGAACTCACGGTGCCGCTGATCCGACACGGTTCCGGGGCCCGGTCGCGACGCCTCACCCGCGGCTTTCTCGGCGGCGCTCTGATCGCCGTCCTGGTGATCGTCGCCGTCGCGAGCCCGCTGACCTGGCCGTGGCTGGCCGTCGCCATCGCCGCTGCGATCGGCGGCAGCGGCCTCGGCGTGGTGCGCTACCGCAATCTCGGATACCGGATCACTGATCGGTCGGTGGTCGTCGCCCCACCGCGGGTCGCGCGTCATCGCTACGCCGTGGCCCGCGACGGTGTCGTCGGCTGGGCCTCGCGCGAATCGTTGTTCCAGCGTCGCCGCGGCGTCGAGACGCTGGTGCTGGCGACCGCCGCCGGCACCGAGGCCTACGCGATGGTCGACCTCGCACCAGAGTCGTCCGCACACGTCATCGACACCGTCTCCCCCGACCTCGTCGCGCCCTTCCTCAGTCAGACCCGTTGACTGGGCGCCGTTTCCCGTCGAGTGGGCACCGTTTACCGTCGAGTGGCTCCCGATGGCCTCGTCCACACGGCACCACGTGCCCACTGAGACACTTGACCAACTTTTTGAGACTGTTTCGCCAACTCGTCCCACGGTCGCTCTAAGAGTGGTAGAAATCACATCAGTCAGTACTGACTGGTTTGTCGAGGGACGGGGACCATGGACATCGACCGAAACGACATCAATCGACGTTCCGCACTCAAGGGTGCGGCTGCCGCAGCGGTGCTGGCCGGCACCGCGGTCGCCTTACCAAATGTGGCGGTGCCGTCGGCCCGAGCGGTCCCGCGCGTCGGCCAGAGCAAGGGCCGCGAGGTGGCCATCTTCGGCGGCGGGATGTCAGGGCTGGCGGCCGCGCACGAACTGATCGAACGCGGATTCCGGGTGACCGTGTACGAGCCCGCCTTCCTCGGCGGCAAGGCGCGTAGCCACGATGTGCCGAACACCGCACGCGGCGGTCGTCACCATCTGCCGGGAGAACACGGCTTCCGCTTCTATCCAGGCTGCTACCAACATGTTCCGGACACGATGGAGCGCATTCCGCTCGCCGGTGGCGGCGACGTCAAGCACCGTCACCTGGTCAACGTCGAAGCCGCGGTCGTCGCATTCGACGACGCGGGGTACGCGCCGGTGTCGGCCCCCGCCTCGATCATGGGTTTCGTTGACCATGCCGCCGACATCGTCAACCTCGAGAACCTGCGCAACGCACTGACCACCGGTCTGAAGTTCGTGGTGGACATCCCGCCGCATGAGCTGGCCTACTTCGTGGCTCGCGAGCTCGTCATCGCTACCAGTTGCGAGGAACGACGCCTGGGCCAGTGGGAGAAGCAATCTTGGCTGCAGTTCGTCAAAGCAGACGGCAAGTCGCCCGCCTACCGCGCCTACCTGGCGGGCGCACTCACACGTGCCCTGGTCGCGGCGAAGTCACACACCGCGTCTGCTCGCACGATCGGCCAGATCGGCCTGGCGCTGGCCACCTCCGCCACCGGGCTGGTCGGGCAGTACGACGCGGAGCTGGTCAACGGTGGCGTCGACCGGATCCTCAACGGGCCGACCAATCACACCTGGATCGATCCGTGGGTCGCCTATCTCCGGTCGCGTGGGGTGCGCTTCGCCATGCGGACCGGCGTCAGCCGATTCCAGGTGGCGGGCAAACGCATCACCGGTGCCACCATGAGCGACGGCAGCACCGTGACCGCCGATTGGTTCGTCGCGGCGATGCCCATCGACCGACTCAAGCCGTTGCTCACCCCCGACCTCGTGGGTGCCGATCCAACACTGGCCGGAATCCATCGCCTACAAGACGATTGGATGGTCGGCATCCAGTACTTCCTGTCCCGCGAATCCGAGGTGCCGCCGAGTCACATCGCATCACTCGGAACCCCATGGGCGCTGACGGGACTGTTCCAGGCGAAGCCGTGGAATGTCGACTTCGCCAAGACCTACGGGGACGGCACGGTGCGCGACTGCCTGTCCATCGACATCTCCGAATGGGAGAAGCCCGGAATCCTCTACGGCAAGACCGCGAAACAGTGCACCCGCAAGGAGATCGCGCGCGAGGCGTGGGCGCAGATGAGCCGGGCGATGAACGCCGGCGGAAAGCCGATCCTGCGCGATGAGGAACTGGTCAGCTGGTCGCTGGACCCGGGTATCACCTGGTCCCCGACCATCCAGAACGCCACCCCGCTGATGGTCAACACCGCCGGCTCCTACGCGGATCGTCCCACGGCGCACACCCGGCTGCCGAACTTCTTCATCGCCGGCGACCACGTCCGGACCAACATCGATCTGGCGACGATGGAGGGAGCCAACGAATCCGGTCGACGAGTCACCAACGCGATCCTCGCGGCAGCCGACAGTCCCGCACGGCCCGCGCCGGTCTTCCCGTTGTGGGAGTTGCCGATGCTCGATCCGTTCAAGGACGAAGACCGCAAGCGTTATCGCGCGGGTCAACCGCATGTCCTCGACGTCTGACGCCGCAGCACAGCGCGCCGCGTCGACACTAGACTCGCGGCATGGATCCCTCGCCGCGCGCAACCGACCACCCGGCCACCCGGCCACGCGGTGAGCGCACCCGGTCCCAGATCCTCGATGCCGCGCTCCGCACACTGGTCGAACGGGGCTACGCCAAGACCAGCACACTGGCGATTCAGGCCGAAGCAGGTGTGACGCGGGGCCGGCTACTGCACCATTACCCCTCCCGAGACAGCCTTCTGATGGCCGCCGTCGATCATCTCGCACGCACCCGCATCGCGGAAATGCCCGAACAGGTGGACTGGCCCAGTGATCCCGCCGAACGGATCGGGCCCGCGATCGAACTGGGCTGGACCACGTTTCACCAACCGTATTTCGTCGCATCGATGGAACTGTGGATCGCCGCACGGACCAACGAGCAGCTCCGCAACGCACTGGTGCCGACGGAACGGCGGCTGGGACCGACGGTGCGTAGCGCCGTCGCCAGTTTCCTCGGCGACGAACTGACCTCCCGACCGCGGTACCCCGAGCTGTACCCGCTGCTGTTGTCGAGCATGCGTGGGGTGGCCACCACCTATCTGATCGACCGCCGCGATCCGACCACCGACCCACACCTCGAGTTGTGGAAGTCGATGACAAGGACGTATCTCCTGTGACTCCCGAACGGCGAGATGCCATCGAGCATCGCGTTAGCGAAGTCCTGCCACGAGGAGTCGTGGAATCCGGCGGCGCGGCGATCAACGCGCGACCCCGATGAGGCCGCAGTCGGATTGGCGACGGCATCGATTGTCCAGTCGTCACATTCTGACGCCCCAGTCAACGCAATTTGGCGCTCAATCGACGGTTAGGAGCAGCAGTCACAATCATGGGCCGTGACCCCGCGACCGATTGCCGGCGCACAGCATGCGTCGCCCTTCCATGAGTTGACACCCTCGCGGACCGCGATGCCCGCAATGACGAGTGCCGCAATCGGGTCTGCCCACGACCATCCGAGCAAACTGTTGAGCAACAAACCGACAAGCAACACCGCTGACAGGTAGGTGCACAGCAGCGTCTGCTTGGAATCAGCGACCGCCGTGAGGGATCCGAGCTCGCGCCCGGTGCGACGCTCCGCCCACGACAATACCGGCATGACAACGACACTCGCCGCAGCCAACGCGATCCCGACCGACGAGTGCTCGGCCTCAGTGCCGAAACCGAAGAGAGCAAGAATCGAATCGACTCCGACGTACAACGCCAGCGCGAAGAACGAGAACGCGATGATCCGCAACGTGATCTTCTCGCGATGCTCTGGGTCCTTGCCGGCGAACTGCCAGGCGACGGCCGCCGCCGACGACACCTCGATGACCGAATCGAGACCGAAGCCGATGAGCGCACCCGACGACACCCGCGCTCCCTCGGAAAGCGCAATAACCGCCTCGATCACGTTGTAGGTGATCGTGATCGCGACAAACCATCGAATCCGACGCTGCAACAACTGCCGACGGTCCGCGCTGATCGTCGGACTGCCCACCGCCGGCATCCCCAGTTCCGATGCCATCAGCAGCAGTCCTCGTCATCGGCGTTGTCACAGCAAGCGGGGTCCACCGCCAGAACCAGACCGAGCAAGTCGTCGAGGGCGTGCGCGATTCGCTGATCGGCCAGTTCGTATCGGGTCCGACGTCCTTCCGGCACCGCGACCACCAGGCCGCAACCACGTAGACAGCTCAAATGATTCGACAGCGACTGCCGCGTGACGCCGATGGACTCGGCCAACTCGGAAGGGTACGCCCCGCCGGTGCGCAGGCGTAGCAGAACCTGCGTACGCGTGGAATCCGACAACGCGTACCCGAACCTCGTCAACGCATCGCGGACAACGACAACTGTTTCCATACGGCGGACAGTACACGCAAATCTGAATACAGAAAACTCTGAACCATCAGGGAATCTGGGGCTGCGCAGCACCGCGGAAACAACGCAATCGACGCCGCGGCCTCAAATACCATGGGGTCCATGACATCGGCCCAACTGCGCGCGTTCGTCGCCATCGTGCGGACCGGGTCGGTCAAGCAAGCAGCAGCAGAACTCGGCCTCACCGAGCAGGCGGTGTCGATGCATGTCGCCCAACTACGCAAGAGCCTGGGCGACCAGTTGTTCCGACGCACACATTCCGGACTGGCGTTCACCCCTGGGGGTTTGCGGCTCGCGGCGCGCGCAGTGGAGATCCTGGGCCTGCAAGACCAAACGGTCAGCGAAGTCGAAGCCGCTGCCGGTGGCCAGCGGACAATTCGCCTCGCCGCGTCGAGCCTGTTCGCCGAGCACGCCGCCGGCGGGTTGATCGATCTGTTCACGCGCCGCGCAAAGGACCTCGGGGTGGAACTCACCGTCCAGCCGCCAGATCAGTTCGCCACCCTGCTCGCCTCGCGTGCCGTCGACATCGCCATCGGACCGGCACCGCTGGAATCGGAGACGACGGCGGCCGTCCCGGCGCTGAGCAGCCGCGAGTTCCTGACCTATGACATCGAGGTGATGGCGGCCCCGAGCCATCGGTTCGCCGAGCGGCGGGCGAGCCCGGAGGAACTGGCCCACGCCACCTGGAATCTCGGCCCATCGGCCACCGGAAAACGCGGCGCCATTCCCGAGATGCTGGCCGATCTCGGCATCGCCGAGGAATCCCAGCGGATCTTCCAGAGCGACGCCGCCGCGTGGGAGGAAACCCAACGCGGCACCGGATTGACGCTGGCGCTGACCTTCGCGGTGTACTCCGATCTGGCCGCCGGGCGCCTCACCCGCGTCTCAGGTGCGGGCGTGCACCGGCGCGCCACCTGGAGCGCGACGACCCTCGCCCACGACGCCACCCGCACGGCCGGTGAACTCATGCGCTTCGTCACCACTCCGAGGGCGATCCAGGCCATGCTGCGCGGTTCGGGTGTACCGGTGAAGAACTTCCGGCCCGCGGTCTATGTCACCCTGTGGAATTGACGTCACCTGGTGGAATCGAGTCCGTGAACCATTCATCGCCGGCGAAGCCCGGTCACCGCGGTGACCAGATCGGCGAGGTCGGCGACTGTCGCCGCCGGGAGCACGCGGTCGCAGTACGGCAGAGCAGCAGCCATGCCGCCCACGAGCGGCTCGTACCCGTCGGCACCGGCGCGCGGGTTGAGCCAGACCACCGCGAAGGTTCGGCGCGTTATCCGCGCCATCGCGCGTGTCATCTGCGCCGGATCGTCAGAATCCCAACCGTCGGAGGCAATCACGCAGATCGCTCCGCGCAGCGTCTGTCCGTGGCGGGAGGCGACCAGTGCCTGCAGGCTCGACGCGATCCGGGTTCCGCCGAATCGGTCGGTCACCTGCGCACTCGCCGTCTCGATGGCGTCGTCGACCGAGGAGCGGGCCAACATCGGCGTCATCCGAGTCAGCGTGGTGCCGAACGCGAAGGTCTCGCCGCGTCCGTATCGCGTCAGTACACGCATGACGTGCAGGTAGGCGCTGGTGTAGGCCTGCATGGACGCAGACACGTCGCAGATCATCACCACGCGGCGATCGCGCCACATCGCCCCGCGATAGACAACGTCGGCCAGCTCCCATCCGGTGTACCGGGAACGTGCCAATGTGGCGCGCAGGTCGATTCGCCTACCATCGACGCGCGTTCGTTCCCGACGCCCGCGTCGACGGGGCCACGTTGCGATCGCGCCGTCCAACCATGCCTCGACCTGCCGCAGTTGTGCGGTGTCCAACCGGTCGAAGGGCAGTCCGGAAATCGCTTCGATGGCGCTGGGACGAGGCACCCAGACCGGTGAACCATCGTCATCTCCGGCGGCCGACTCGTCGACGACCGACATGCGCGGCAGCGTCGTCCACGGCAACGTGTCTCCCGCACCCCCACGTCCGGCCGCATCCCTGGCAACCGGACGGTCCTGTTGCCCCGACCGAACCGTCGACCGACTGCGCATCGCGACCGGATCCAGCGAGAAGACCGCATCGTCAAACACCGCGGCGAACACGGCATCGAACGTCGACAGGTCGGATTGCCTACGCACCAGCGTGATCCGCATCGTCCAATACAGCTGCCGTCGATCCGACAGCACGGCTCGCCCCAGCACGTCGAGTGCGCGGCACAATACTGCGGCATCGGCGTGACCGACCGGCAGCCCCGCGGTTCGCAGCCGGTCGATGAAACCGGCCGCGAAAGCCGCCCGGTCGACATGCGCCACGATCGCCGCTCTGGTCATTCCGGGTGCCGTTTCAGAGCACGGAACCGTGTTCGAGCGCCGCCAGCAGCATCTCGTGGTCGTCGGGCGTCTTGACCAGGGTGCCCAGCGTGGGCGCCACCGTGGTGGCGACCAACTCGGTGACACCGAGGGTGATCAGGGCCGACACCCAGTCGATCGCCTCGGCGATACCCGGCGGCTTGTCGAGATCTAGTTCCCGCACCCGACCGACGAACACCGACGCGTCTTCCAGCAGCGGTGCCGAGGCGCCGGACACCGTGCGCCGCAAGATCGCGACCACCTGCGCCGCACCGGGATAGACGATCCAGTGATAGAGGCAGCGCCGCCGCAACGCCTCGTGGAGCTCACGACTGCGGTTGGATGTCAGCACCACCAGCGGCCGACGCTGCGCCCGGATGGTGCCGAGTTCCGGCACGGTGACCGCGCCCTCACCGAGGAACTCGAACAGCAATGCCTCGAATTCATCGTCGGCGCGGTCGATCTCGTCGATCAGCAGAACCGGCGGGCGGGCTCCGCGGTGCCGGATCGCCGCCAACAGCGGCCGTTCCGAGAGGAACTCGGGCGCATACAGATCCGCGTCGGAGAAATCCTGACCCCGCGACTCCGACATCTTGATGGCCAGCAGTTGACGCTGATAGTTCCATTCGTACAGGGCGTCGTGGGCCGCCAGCCCCTCATAACACTGCAGGCGGATCAGGTCGGTGTCCAGGGCGGTGGCCAGTGCGGTCGCCGCCGACGTCTTACCCACCCCCGGTTCACCTTCCAGCAGGATCGGCATCTGCAGCGACGTCGCCAGGAAAAGCGCAGTCGCCAGACCTTCGTCGGCGAGATAATCCACGGCATCGAGGTGGCGCGCGACGTCGTCGGCCGAGGAGAACAACGGCGACGTCATCGAGCCGCCTGCAACCCACCCGCCGACCGCGCGACGAAGGTGTCCCGACATCCTTTGCAGCAGAACCAATGTGAGCCGGAATCGTCGTCATACTCGATGGTATCGGCGGACACCATCACGGTCATCCCGCAGATCGGGTCGACCTCGCGTCGAGGCTCGACTACAGCTGGGGCATCCCCGGGTGCGCCGGTGCCGACCAGACCGTCGCGCCGAATGGCCGCCACCACCGCAGCCAGCACCGACAGCGCAATCTCCGGCGGCGTGCGTGCACCGATGTCGAGTCCGACCGGGGTGTGCACGCATGCACGGTCGATCACCGACAGATCCATCGCGTCGAGTACCGTCGCGCCGCGCGTCACGCTTGCCACCAGTCCGACGAACGGCACGTGGTGATCAAGTGCTGTGCGCATCGCCGCGGCCTCATCACCGCCGTGACTGGCGATGATCGAGGCCACCACCCCATGGGGTTCGGTGAACTCCCACCCGCCGGCGGCTTCCGGGTCCACCCGGCTCACCGCCCAACCCAGCAACCGGGCCTGGTCGACGATGGCCAACGCGATCGGCTTGTCCCCGACGACCTGAATGATCGGGGTGGGCACCACCGGTTGGATGAAGATCTCCAGCGCACCCCCGGACAGACATGGGTTGACCGCGACCCGCGCGCCAGAGGTCTCCGGATACGTCTCGGCGCCTTCGGGCAGAACCCGCAGCAGGACCCCTTCACCGGCGGCGATCGAGTCGACGGCACTCTGGCGTACCGATTCGACCGCGCACTGGCCGCCCACGAATCCGAACATCTCTCCGTCCGCCATCACCAACGCCTGGTCGCCCGCCCGGGCCGATGTCGGCGGCTGCGCCCGCACCACGGTGGCGCGCGCGAACGGTCTGCGCCGATCGGTGAGGTCGGCGGCCATCTCGTCCAGCGATCTGCCGTGTTCGGATGTCATGCTGCTCCTGTCGTCACGATCTCAGATCGGCGGCCGTGCCCTGCCCTGCATCGCCTCCCACACCCGGGACGGGGTCAGCGGCATGTCGGCATGGCGAATACCGAAAGGTGCCAACGCATCGACGACGGCGTTGACCACCGCGGGTGGTGACCCGACGGTCGCCGACTCGCCGACGCCCTTGGCGCCGATCGGATGGTGCGGCGAGGGTGTCACGGTCTGTCCGGTCTCCCAATGCGGCACCTCGAGCGCGGTCGGGATCAGGTAATCCATCAGCGACCCGTTGAGACAGTTGCCCGACTCGTCGAACTCGATGATCTCCATCAGGGCCATCCCGATACCGTCGGTCAGCCCGCCGTGCACCTGCCCCTCGACGATCATCGGGTTGATCCGGGTGCCGCAGTCGTCGACCGCGATGAACCGCCGCACTTTCACCACCGCGGTGTCGGGGTCGACGTCGACCACACAGATGTAGGCACCGAACGGGTAGGTGAGGTTGGCGGGGTTGTAGACCACCGACGCGTCCAGCCCGCCCTCGACTCCGGGTGGCAGGTCGCCCGCGCCGTGCGCCTTCATCGCGATCTCCGCGATCGTCACCGTGGTGCCCGGATCACCCTTGACGGCGAAAGTCCCCTTCTCCCATTCCAGATCGGCAACGGAGACCTCGAGCATGCCCGCCGCGATGAGCTTCGCCTTGTCGCGCACCTTGCGGGCGGCCATCGCCGCCGCCGCCCCCGAGACAGGTGTGGATCGGCTGCCGTAGGTACCGAGCCCGAACGGTGTGTTGTCGGTGTCACCGTGGACGACGTCGATGTCGTCGGGGGCGATACCGAGTTCCTCGGCGACAATCTGCGCGAACGTCGTCTCATGCCCCTGCCCCTGGGACTGCACCGACAACCGGACCACGGCCTTGCCGGTGGGGTGGACCCGCACGTCACATCCGTCGGCCATGCCCAGGCCCAAGATGTCCATGTCCTTGCGCGGTCCGGCGCCGACCGCCTCGGTGAAGAAGGCCACGCCGATACCCATCAGCTCGCCGCGCTCGCGTTTGGCGGCCTGCTCCGCAAGCAGGGCGTCGTAGTCGGCGATCCGCATCGCTTCGGTCATCGCGGCGTCGTAGTCGCCGGAATCGTAGATCCACCCGGTCTTGGTGGTGTACGGGAACTGGTCTGGCTGGATGAAGTTCTTGCGCCGCAGCGCGATCTGATCCATCTGCAGTTCGTGGGCGAGGCAGTTGACCAGACGTTCGACGAGATAGACGGCTTCGGTGATCCGGAACGAACAGGCGTAAGCGACACCACCGGGCGCCTTGTTCGTGTACACCGCGGTCATCGAACAGTACGCGGCCTCGAGCTGATAGCTACCGGTGAAAACACCGAAGAATCCCGCCGGGTATTTGACCGGGGCAGCTACCCCGTTGAAGGCCCCGTGGTCGGCGAGGACGTTGGTGCGGATGGCGAGGATCCGTCCGTCTTTCGTGGCGGCGACCTCGCCGCGCATCACGTAGTCGCGGGCGAACCCGGTGCTGGTGAGGTTCTCGGTCCGGTCCTCCATCCACTTGACCGGCTTGCCCGTGACGATCGACCCGACCACCGCGCACACATAACCGGGGTAGATGGGCACCTTGTTGCCGAACCCGCCGCCGATATCCGGTGAGATGACACGGATCTTGTGCTCGGGGATGCCGGCGACCAATGCGTACAGCGTGCGATGTGCGTGTGGTGCCTGCGACGTCGACCACAGGGTGAGTTTGCCGTCGACGCGATCGAAATCGGCGACCGCGCCACAGGTCTCCATCGGTGCGGGGTGCACGCGCGGGTAGACCATGTCCTGGGTGACCACCACGTCGGCGTCGGCGAATACCGCGTCCGTGGCGGCCTTGTCGCCGGTCTCCCAGTCGAAAATGTGGTTGTCGCTCTTGCCCTCGAGATCGTCGCGGATCACCGGCGCCGACGGGTCCAATGCGGTGCGGACATCGTGGACCGCGTCGAGGATCTCGTAGTCGACATCGATGAGTTCGAGCGCATCCCGTGCCGCATAGCGATCTTCGGCGACGACAGCCGCGACCTCCTGGCCCTGGAAGCGGACCTTGTCGGTCGCCAGCACCGCCTGCACGTCGTTCGACAGGGTCGGCATCCAGTCCAGCCCCAAACCCTTCAGGGTGTCACCGGTGATGACGGCCTTCACCTTCGGCAGCGCCTCGGCCGCGGTGGTGTCGATGTTGAGGATCTTCGCGTGCGCCACCGGGGAACGCAGGATCGCCATGTGCAGCATCCCAGGCAATTGCACGTCGTCGCAGTACCGGCCGAGCCCGCGGATGAACCGCGGATCCTCTTTGCGCAGCATGCGCCCGTAGCCCATCGGCTTGTGGTTGTTGTCGACGAGGTCGTCGGATCCGGGCGCGGCGGCCGGTTCGGGTGGTGTGGTGATGGTCATCGAAGTGCCTCTTCCGCAACGTCCTCGGTGGCCGATGCCTCACTCGTGCCGTCGGGTTGGTGTGCGGCCCCGTGCTGTGCGGCCCACTGCACCGATCGCACGATCGTGGTGTAGCCGGTGCAGCGGCAGATCTGTCCGCTGATCGCCTCCCGGATCTCGTGCTCGGTGGGATTCGGGTTCTCGTCGAGCAGTGCGCGGGTCGTCATCAGCATGCCGGGTGTGCAGAATCCGCATTGCAGCCCATGACATTCCATGAATCCCTGCTGCAGCGGATCCAGGGTGGTGCCCTGTTCGAGCCCCTCCACGGTCCGCACCTCGTGACCGCCGGCCATCGCGGCAAGCATCGTGCACGACTTCACCGGCTGTCCGTCGACCTGCACCACGCAGGTCCCGCAGTTGCTGGTGTCGCAGCCCCAGTGAGTGCCGGTGAGGGCGAGGTGGTCGCGCAGGAAGTGAACGAGCAGCAGGCGCGGCTCGATGTCGCGGGTCACCGACTCGCCGTTGACGGTCATCGTCACTTGCATCGGATTCTCCTTGCCGGTCGGCATCTTTCGCGGGTTCGGGATCGGCGGGTGATCAGGTGGCCGGGGTCGATGCCTCGACCCCGAGTCGTTGCGCGCTGCGGCGCAGGGCTCGTGCGGTGAGTTCGGTCGCGAGATGGCGTTTGTAGTCGACAGTGCCCCGGCCGTCGGCGGCCGGATCACAGGCCTGCGCGGCGATCTCACCTGCCTGCCGCCAAGTCTGCTCCGTCGGGTCCGCGCCACGCAGCGCCTCGGAGATCGCCGGGATGTCGGTGGTGTTGGCGCCGACCGCGGTCAGGCCGACGCGGGCGTCGGCAATGGTGCCGTCGGTCAGCCACAGCGCGGCACCCGCGGCGACCACCGCCCAGTCCCCCGCGCGTCGCTCGACCTTCTCATATGCGCTGGCGCCGCCGGGCCGGACCGGAACCCGCACCTCGGTGAGCATTTCGTTCTGTTCGACGGCGGTCTCGTAGGGGCCGCGATGGAAGTCCGCCATGCTGATCACCCGCTCCCCGTCGGAGCCTCGGATCACGCAGCGTGCATCAAGGGTGGAGCACACACTCGACAGATCCTCCGACGGGTCTGCCTGACAAAGTGATCCGCCGAGTGTGCCGCGATTACGGACCACCGGGTCGGCAATCACCCGCTCGGCGTCGCGGAAGATCGGGAAGGTGTCGAACAGTGGTTCGCTGGCCAGCAGTTCGTGGTGTCGGGTCATCGCGCCGATGCGTACATCGTCGTCGGTGAACCGGATGTAGCCGAGTTCGTCGTGCAGATCGTTGATGTCGATCAGGTACTCGGGTGTCGCGAGCCGGAGTTTCATCATCGGCAGCAGACTGTGCCCTCCGGCGATCAGGCGGGCTTCGTCGCCCAGCTGGCCGAGGAGTCCGATGGCGTGATCGACGCTGGTCGCGCGCTCGTATTCGAACGGTGCCGGTACCTGCATGATGGCTCCTCTGCTTTGATCGGGGGATCGTCCGATCGGCCGGGTCTACCCGGTCATCCGCCCACTCTCGTCGGGTCCGGCTGGATCCGGCTGATGCCTGGATGGATGTGATCGGTGAGGTTGGTCAGGGTGACCCCGGTTCCGCCGCGCCGAACCGCGATGATCTCGGCCATGATCGACACCGCGGTCTCGGCCGGGGTGCGACCGCCGAGGTCGAGTCCGATCGGTGAGTGCAGGCGGGCGAGAGCGGCGTCGGTGACGCCCTCCTCACGAAGCCGACGCATGCGGTCGTCGTGGGTGCGCCGGGATCCCATGGCGCCGATGTAGACACCCTCGGGCGACTCGAACGCGGCCTGCAGGGCCGGGACGTCGAACTTGGGGTCGTGGGTCAGCACGCAGATCGCGGTGCGCGAATCGATCCGGCCGGCAGCCATCTCGGCGCGCAGATAGCGATGCGGCCAGTCGACGACCACCTCGTGCGCGGCCGGGAAACGGGCCGGCGTGGCGAACACCGGGCGAGCGTCGCACACCGTCACGTGATAGCCGAGTGCGGCTCCGGCATGCGCGAGGGCGGCGGCGTAGTCGACGGCCCCGAAAACGATCAGGCGTGGCGAAGGCGCCATGCTGTTGACGAACACGGCGATGCCGTCTCCGGTGCGCAGCCCCTGCGGGCCGTAGCGCAGGATCGAGGTCTCCCCCAGGTCCAGCAAGCCGCGCGCGTCCTGGGCGACGACCCGATCGAGCTCGGGTTCACCGAGACTGCCCCGGGCGCGCTCCGGCGCGATGGTCAGGTGCGCCCCGACCGGCACGTCCGGCTGATCGCTGGATGTCACCGTCGCGACGGCCACAGGCCGTCGGGCATCGACGGCGGCGCCGATCTCGTCGAGGTCGGGCCAGGTCTCGCGGGAGACCGGCTCGCAGAAGACGTCGATGGTGCCACCGCAGGTGAGACCAACCGCGAACGCGTCGTCATCGGCGATCCCATACCGCTCGGTCTGCGCCGTCCCGGACTCGACGACGTCACCGGCGAGTTCGTACACCGCACCTTCGACGCACCCGCCGGACACCGAGCCGATCACCCCGCCGTCGGCCAGGCGGGCCGTCGCCGCCCCCGGCTGCCGTGGCGCCGACCCGTAGGTGGCGACGACGGTCGTCAGCCCGACTGTCTCCCCGTTGCGCCAGCGCTCCACGAGTGTGGGCAAGACGTCTCGCATAGACACATCCTCGACTCTGCGGACACGCCACTGTGTCCGGCATCACACATGGTGACCATCTTCAGTTTGCGCCCGATAGGCCGGGCGTCAAGACGAAACTCAGTAATCGCTGAGGTTAGGTCGCCCTACCCGACCTCCCGCTTGCAGGTCAGCGTGGTGATGCGAGAGTGTCGAGCAGCCGATCGACGAACGCCACCTGCGCCGGATTGAGTTTCACCCGCGCCGTCTCCGGGTCCACCCATTCAGCCCGATCCACCTCCGGAAAGCTCTGAAGCTTCCCCGACCTCGGTGGCCACACCATCTCGAAGCTGTTGCTGACGACGGTCGAGCTGTCGATGTCACCTTCCACGGCGAACGCAGCGACCACTTTCCCACTGGCCTGGGTGACGTCGCCGAGTTCGATGACCGGGCCGGTCGGTGCCGGCGACCCGATCTCCTCGGCGAACTCGCGGCGGGCGGTCGCCTCGGGCTCTTCATCCGGTTCCAGCAACCCCTTCGGGATCGTCCACGCGCCGACGTCCTTACGTGCCCACAGCGGCCCGCCGGGGTGGGCGATCAGGACTTCGACGTCGCCGCCGCGGCGGCGGTACAGCAGGAGCCCGGCACTTCGGCGGCGACTGACCATCGCACCATTGTGCCCGGCCCGGCGGGGTGTGACTGTGGCCGATATATTTTCGCGGAAACACGGCCGTCACATGTCGGCGCACTGTCCGAAACGTCCGGCTCGTAAACATCTGCGTATGGCGGCTCTCGACACGATCAGGCGCGGCAAGACCACAGCTCACCCGGTGGACGAGATACCGCCGTTGGCCAAGCTGCTGCCGTTGGGCATCCAGCACGTGCTGGCGATGTATGCGGGCGCCGTGGCCGTACCGCTGATCGTGGGTGGCGCGATGGTCAGCGCGGGCCAACTCGAGCAGGGCGACATCGTCCACCTGATCATGGCCGACCTGTTCGTCGCCGGCATAGCGACGATCCTGCAGGCGGTCGGCTTCTGGCGTTTCGGGGTGCGGTTGCCGCTCATGCAGGGCGTCACCTTCGCCGCCGTCGGGCCGATGATCACCATCGGCCAGGCCCACGGCATCACCGCGATCTACGGTTCGGTGATCTGTTGCGGGTTGTTCATGATCCTCGCCGCACCCGTCGTCGGAAAGCTGATCCGCTTCTTCCCGCCCCTGGTCACCGGCACGATCATCCTCATCATCGGCGTCTCCCTGATGCGGGTGGCTGCCGGGTGGTTCGGTGGCGGTACCGCCACCGGCGAGGACTTCGGCGAACCGAAGGCCATCGCGTTCGGCTTCTTCACCCTCGCGGTGATCATCGCGCTCGAACGGTTCGGACCCGAACCCATCAAGCGGGTGTCGGTGCTCATCGGTCTGGTCATCGGCACGCTGGTGTCGCTGCCGTTCGGGATGGCCAACTGGGACGCCGTCGGCGAGAACCCGTGGATCGGCATTCCGCAACCCTTCCAGTTCGGGATGCCGACGTTCGAGATCTCCTCGATCATCGCCTTGATCATCGTGGCGCTGGTGATCATGACCGAGACCACCGGCGACATCGTGGCAGTCGGCGAGATCGTCGACAAGAAGATCACCCCGCAGAAACTGGCCGACGGTATGCGCGCTGACGGACTGGGCACGGTCCTCGGCGGCGTATTCAACACCTTCCCGTACACGGCGTTCGCGCAGAACGTCGGGCTCGTCGCCATCACCGGCGTCAAGACCCGGCATGTGGCGACCTGTGCGGGCATCATCCTGGTCATCCTGGGGCTGCTGCCGAAGATGGCCGCCATCGTCGAGGGCATCCCCATGCCGGTGCTCGGCGGCGCCGGTGTCGCACTGTTCGGCATGGTCGCCGCCAGCGGTGTGCGAACCCTCAGCAAGGTCAAGTTCAACAACACCAACGTGCTGGTCGTGGCCATCTCGGTGGGTGTGGCGATGCTGACCGAGGCCAAGCTGTATTACACCAACCGCGACCTCGGCGACGCGCCGGTCAACGTGTCGCTGGACCTGTATCACCAGTTCCCGGATTGGTTCCAGACCATTTTCCACTCCGGCATCTCCGCGGGCGCACTGACGGCGATCCTGCTGAATCTGCTGCTCAACACCAGAAGCACCTCACCCGACCCGGCTGATTACCACAACACCGGTGAGATCGAGGTGGTCACCAAGGACGGCCTGGGTCTGTCGGCAGGCGACACGATGGGCGCCGCGGCCTTCGATCCCCGCGACGCGCTGGCCGCCGCCAACCCGGACAGCCCACCGGAGACGCTGCGGTACCTGGCCGAACACGACCCCGATCTGCACCAGTTCATCATCACCAACCCGGCCGCGCCGAAAGACCTGTGTGCCTGGATCAAGGAGCAGGGCGATCCCAAGGTGCTACGGCTGATCGAGAGCTGGGACTCGCACACCGACGGCGGATTCTCCCGGCGCGGATCCTGATCGGTCGAGCACAACTCGGTTTATCGTTTAGTCATGTCCGACAGCCCCCGCCATGATCATCAGCCGGCCGACGCCCTCATCGACGACGACCCAGACCAGCCGCACGAGTATCCGCACGACTCGACGTTCGCCTTCGGTGACGCCAAGCCCATCGGGGAAACCGATCGCATCGCGCGTGAGAAGGCCATCTACGAAGCGGCCCGGCATGGCAACGACCTGAACCGTGGCCATGCGCTCGGTGGCACCGACGGGTCCACCGAGGGCCAGTAGATGGAGGTACTGAGCAGCCGAATTCTGCTGCGTTCGGCCGATCCCGAACGCCTGACCGCGTTCTATCGCGATCAGTTGAAACTGGCCGTGGCCCGCGAGTATCCGGGCGGAGTGGTCTTCCACGCCGGCACCGGTTATATCGAGGTACCCGCACACATGAGCGACCAGGTGGCGACCGGCGGGGGCGCCGACGCCATGCTCTGGCTGCAGGTACGTGACGCGGCGGCCGCCACGGACGAGTTGCGGGCCGCCGACGTCCCGATCGTGCGGGAGGCACGCACCGAGCCGTGGGGTCTGATCGAGATGCATGTGCGCGACCCCGACGACCGTCGGATCATCATCGTGGAGGTACCTGCCGATCACCCGCTGCGACGGGACACCCGGTGACGGCTGCTCCCCGATCGGTGACCGTTGGCCCGTGACAGACTGGACCGCATGAGTGTCTGGACTGCGCCCACGGTGTCCGCCCCGGTGGTGGCCACCGTCGAGTTGCCCGGTTCCAAGTCGATCACCAATCGCGCGTTGATCCTCGCCGCCCTGGCGGACGGCCCCTCGGTGGTGCGTGGAACCCTGCGCAGCCGCGACACCAATCTGATGCTCAGCGGCCTGAGTGCGCTGGGCGTCGGCGTGCGGATCGATCCCGACGACGACACCGCGGTGACGATCGAACCGCACCCGATGGTCGGCGCCGACGTGTACTGCGGGCTGGCCGGCACCGTGATGCGATTCCTGCCCCCGGTGGCCGCATTCGCCGACGGGCGGGTCGCCTTCGACGGTGACGAGCAGGCCCGCACTCGCCCCCTGGCGACCATCCTCGACGCCCTGCGCGACCTGGGCGTGAAGGTGACCGGCGATCGGTTGCCGTTCACGGTCACCGGGACCGGGTCCGCGTCCGGCGGGGAGGTCACCATCGATGCGTCGGCCTCGTCGCAGTTCGTCTCGGGGTTGCTGCTGTCGGCCGCGCTCTTCGACGACGGGGTGACCGTGCGCCACGACGGCGGACCGGTGCCCTCGATGCCGCACATCGACATGACCGTGCAGATGTTGGCCGAGTGCGGGGTGACGGTGGAGCGGCCGGATGCGCAGACATGGCGGGTGCCGCCGTCGACGATCCGGGCGATCGACCGCGTGGTGGAGCCCGACCTGTCCAACGCCGCCGCATTCCTGGCCGCCGCCGCCGTGACCGGGGGTGCGGTGAGCGTGCCACGTTGGCCCGCGACCACGACCCAGCCCGGCGCCCAGATCGTCGACATCCTCGCCGAGATGGGTTGTGCGATCGAACTCTCCGACGGTTCGCTGACCGTGCGCGGGCCGGAGAAGCTCACCGGGATCAGCATCGATCTGCGCGACATCGGCGAGCTGACCCCCACCGTGGCGGGTCTGTGCGCGCTCGCCGACGGCGAATCGGTGCTGTCGGGCATCGCGCATCTGCGCGGTCACGAAACCGACCGGTTGGCGGCGCTGACCACCGAGATCAACCGGCTCGGCGGTGACTGCACCGAGACCGACGACGGTCTGCGCATCGTGCCCCGACAGTTGCACGGTGCGGTGTGGGAGTCCTACGCCGATCACCGGATGGCCACCGCAGGTGCGCTGATCGGGCTGGTGGTGCAGGGCCTCACGGTGTCCGATGTGGAGACGACCAGTAAGACGCTGCCGGACTTTCCGGGCATGTGGCAGAAAATGATCGGGCACCCCTGACGTGAGTCGGCGCGCCTCGAGCTACGACGAATCCGACGTCCGGATACGTCCTGGCAAGGGCAGCCGACCGCGCACGAAACAACGACCGAGCCACGACGACGCCCGCTCGGCCATGGTCGTGTCGGTCGACCGTGGCCGCTGGGGCTGCGTCCTCGACGGCGACCCGGACCGTCGGGTCACCGCGATGCGCGCACGGGAACTGGGCCGCACGCCGGTCGTCGTCGGCGATCAGGTGTCGGTGGTCGGCGATCTGTCCGGTCGGCCGGACACGCTGGCGCGCATCGTCAAGGTCGCCGACCGCACCACCGTGCTGCGCCGCACCGCCGACGACACCGACCCGTATGAACGCATCGTGGTGGCCAATGCCGACCAACTGTTGATCGTCACCGCATTGGCCGATCCACCACCGCGCACCGGATTCGTGGAACGCGCGTTGGCCGCCGCCTACGTCGGCGGCCTGACACCGATCCTGTGCCTGACGAAGTCCGATCTCGCCGATCCCGCCGAATTCACCAGAGCCTTCGCCGATCTCGACCTGCCGATCGTGCTCGGCGGCCGCGACGACGCGCTCGACGAGATCACCGCCATCCTCACCGGCCGGCTCACCGCGCTCGTCGGCCATTCCGGGGTAGGCAAATCCACTTTGGTCAATCGTCTTGTGCCGCAAGCAGAGCGGGCCACCGGCGTGGTGTCCGGGGTCGGCAAGGGCCGGCATACCTCGACGCAATCGGTGGTGTTGCCCCTGCCCGGCGCGGACTCGTCGCCCCAAGGCTGGGTGGTGGACACACCCGGTATCCGATCGTTCGGGCTCGCCCACGTCGGACTCGACGACATCGTCGACGCCTTCGACGACCTGCGTGAGGCCATCGACGACTGTCCCCGCGGCTGTACGCATCTGGGTCCGCCCGCCGATCCGGAGTGTGCGCTCGACAAACTCGCCGGCGCGTCGTATCGCCGCGCAATGGCGGTGCGGCAGCTCCTGCTCGCGGTCTCCGGACAGGTGGCCGAGGAGAACGAGGTCCCTGACGATCAGCCGGCCGAGTAGGCCCCAGACCCACTGGTCGAGTAGCCCGAACCGCACCACCCCGCTGGTCGACTAGTCCGAACCGCACCACCCCGCAGGTCGACTAGTCCGACCCACCAAGCCACCAACCGCTGGTCGAGTAGCCGCGAGCCCCCTAGGGCGAGCGGCGTATCGAGACCACTGGCGACACACGAGTGATCTCGATACACGACCTCGGTCGGCGCCTCGGCCGCTACCCGATCACCGGGTTACCCACTCACTCAGCGGGGCTCAGCGATCCACCACCGTCGTCTCGAAGAAATACCGATCGGCCCGGTACGCGTGCCGACCCACCTCGACCACCTTGCCCGCGTCGTCGAAGGCCGTGCGCTGCATGGTCAGCAACGGCGACCCCGGTTCGTCGCCGAGCAGTGCCGCCTCGTCGGCGTCGGCCGCCTTGGCCCCAATACGTTGCCGCGCAAGCCGGATGTGCACACCCCGTCCACGCAAACCTTTGTAGAGGCCACCACTCTCGAGTTCTCCGGCGGGCGGGCAGATGTCGGCCGGCAGATGGTTGATCATCAGGGCCAGGGGTTCTCCGCCGGCACAGCGCAGACGTTTGACTGTCACCGACTCGGCCCCTACCGGCAAACCCAGCTCGGTGCGCAACTCCTCGTCGGGCGTGCCGATCCGATACTCGAGCAGCTGGGTGGTGGGGTGCATCCCCGCGGTCGTCAGATCGTCGTAGAGACTGGTCAGCTCGACCGAACGGTGCACCGGATTCTGCACCACCTGTGTGCCGACCCCCCTCTTGCGCACCACCACACCCTTGTCGACGAGCTCCTGGATCGCCTGTCGGATCGTCGGCCGCGACAGTTTGAGCCGGCCGGCCATGTCGAGTTCGTTCTCCAGTCGATCCCCGGGACCGAGGTCACCCCGGACGATCGCGGCCTCGATGGCCTGGGCAAGCTGGTGGTAGAGCGGGACCGGCGTGGACCGGTCGAGCTCGACCGGGATCTGCATGATCTGGTCCGCCATCGTGTCAGTATGTCATAACAAATATTGTTCGGACCAGGTTTCCCACAGGCGCCCGCCGGCGCGCGTCACCCTCAGGTGACCACCTCGGCCGCCGAACCGCCGGACTGCCGACGACGGGACAGTGCGGCGGTCGTCAGCCAGGCGGCGATGACACCCAGCACCGCCGCAGGCGTGGCGTCGAGGCCGACCGAACCGGTCAGCAGCACGCTGAACAACAACGCGCTGAATACGAATCCGGTGCCGGCCGTCATCCCGGCCGCGGCTCCGACCGCCAGCGCCCAGGTGATGGAGCAGTCGAAGAGCAGACAGCCTATCGACGCGATGGCCACCCCGATGAAGATCGCCGGAAACACCGGACCGCCACGGAATCCGCAGCCCAGACAGATCGCGTAGGCGATCGCCTTGAACACGATGATCACCACGAGTGCGCCGACCCCGGTCTCGGCCAGAACCATCGGCACGGCGGTCTGTCCGGAGAACAACACGTCGTCGATGTCGGCACCGAGGGCCCGGGCGATCAATGCCAACACCCCCACCGCGACGCCGCCCGCGACGAGGATGCCGTAGCGGCGGCGCTTGTCGATCGATGCGGCCTTGTCGACGAATGTGCCGGCCTTCTTGACCTGGAACATGATCACGCTCGCCAGCACGCCGACGACGATGGCGAGCAGCAGATCGATGATGCGGGTGCCGACGTAGTCGGGCATCTGCGGAACCGCCATCGACATGACGCCGAGCCCGCCCCAGTCGCCGAGTCCGATGAACACGACATAGCCGACAGCCGCAGCCACCAGCCCCGGCAGCAGTGCGGGCAGCAACGCCGCCCCGGCCGCCAGGCCGGCCTCGAGCAGCAGCAGTCCGGCCACCAGCGGCCCACCGAACAGCGCCGACACCGCCGAGAACGAGCCGGCGGTGGCCAGCACCCGATGCCCCTGTTCCGGGAGTCGCACGAACGGCACCACCACCATGCCGACCGCAGACCCCAAGGCGATCAGTGGCGCCTCCGGACCGAGCACCGCACCGAACGCGAGGGTGCCGATCGCCGCGAGTGCGATGCCGGGCGCATACTGCCACGGGGTCGGGGTCACGCCGACCCCGTCGAGCGGCGAGTGACCGCCTCCGCCGGGGAGGAATGCCGTCGCCATCGCGACCACGATGGCCCCGGCCACCGGAAGTCCGAGCACCAGATACCAGGGTGCTTCGTCGACTCCGAGATGCCGCGGCAGATCGGTCCACATCAGATCCTCGAGCCAATGCACGAGTCCGAGAAATCCCCACGCCAACAGAGCGGCCGGGATGCCGATCACCGCGCCCAGTCCGATCAGCTTCAGGTAGACGACGCCCTCGGCGCGATCGGGATGCAGTTCGGCGGTGGTGCTCGGCCGCACGCTCTGGGCGGTCACCTCGTCGGTACTCGATGCCGGCTGCTGCCCCGGGGCGCCGTCCTGGTCGTCTGCATCGCCGATCGAGCTCATGGGCATCATCCTCCGTCCGACGGGTGGCCGACTCACCTTATCGGCGATCGCCATGGGATCGGAGATCCGTCGCATCCTCACGCGTCAGGAAGGTTGTACGGCGTGATCACGTGGATCCCCGATGCCACCGGCCGCTGATCACCCGGCAGTGCGCCGTGATAGCGCATCACCAGCTGCGCGACCTGGCGCATGTCGGCACGCAGATCGTGGTGCAGGACCGCGGTCAGGTGCCCGCTGAGCAGCAGGGTGCGGTTGGCGTCACCGAGGTCGTGCCCGATGAAAACCTCGCACGTACGGTTCGCGGTACGAAATGCCGAGACGATCCCTCGATTGCCACCGCCGATCGAATAGACCGCCCCCACATCGGCATTCGCGTCGAGAACCCGTGCCGTGAGCGCCGCGCACGTCTCGTCGAGTCCGTCGGAATCGGTCACCTCGACGATCCGGCGGTTCGGGTCGTGGCTGCGCATCACCGACCGGAAACCCATCTCGCGTTCCTCCTCACCGCGCGACATCGAACTACTGGTCAGCACCAACACGTCGACGTCGACGCGACGCAGCCACTGGCACATCAGATACGCCGCGGTGGCACCGGCCGCTCGGTTGTCCATCCCGACGTAGGCGATCCGGGTACTCATCGGCACGTCGGTGACCAGGGTGATGACGGGGATGCGCGCGGCGGTGAGTCGGCCGATGGCCGCCGCGATCTCCGGTGTGTCCGGCGCCTTGAGCACCACGGCGTGGCTGCCCTGACGGGCGATGGTGTCCAGTTGCGCGATCAACTCGGCGGTCCGCCAGGTTTCCCGCAGATAGAAGCGGGCCCGCATCACCGCGGGCCGCAGCCCCGGCAGTTCCTGCTCCAAGGCGTCGCGGACCAGACCGGAGAACTGTCGAGGGGTCTCCATGACCACGTCGATCAAGAACCGCCGACCGGACAACCGCAGCTGGGTGCGCTGCCGATCGAGGTCTGCGATGGCCTGTTCTACCTGCAGGACCGTGCCCTCCCGAACGCCGGGACGTTGGTGCAGCACCCGATCGACCGTCGCCTCACTCACGCCGGCCTGACGCGCGATCTCGCGTACGGGATAACGATGTGGCACGCCCCACTCCTGAGGGATTCTTGATGGAAATACGCTCTTGTCCGGACAATAGGATCTTGCCATTCTTGGTGACGTGATCACGGCGGAATCGCCGAGGGCCCGATCCACCCCACGACCACCGGCCAGAACCTGGCTCGACCACCGACAAGGAGCGCGCGATGACCGTACGCAGCGCAGGCACCATCAGCAGCGCCCGGACGCCCCGGGCCGACCGGATCTCTGCGAGCGAGTGCAGCCTCGACGACTTCATCGCGGCCACCCGGCGCACCACCGACCTCGCCGACTATCCGCACGCCGCGAGCACCGAGCGCGGGGTTCTCTTCTACGATTCGGCCGCCGTGACCGCCCTGTCGGGCGAGGACCGCGCGGTCCTGTCCGATGAACTCGCCGATGCGCTGCTCAATGGCCCCGGCATCGTGGTGTTCACCGGCGCATTCGACAACCGCCATGCGCTCACCGAATCCACCGAGGTCTTCACCGAAATCATTGCCGACCAGCGTGCGGCCGGCGTCGCCAACGGCGACCATTTCGCCAAACCCGGCGCCAACGACCGCATCTGGAATGCATTGCAGAAGTTCGCCCAACGGGCGCCGGAACTGTTCACCCGCTACTACTCCAACGACGTCCTCAATCTGATCAGCGAGGCGTGGCTGGGTCCGTGGTATCAGGTGACCTCGGCGATCAACGTCGTCAATCCGGGTGGAGAGGCGCAGAACCCGCACCGCGACTATCACCTCGGCTTCATGTCCACCGACACCGCCGCGACATTCCGTGCCCACATCCACCGCCTCTCGCCCGCGCTGACCCTGCAGGGCGCCGTCGCCCACGTCGACATGCCGATCGAGTCCGGCCCAACGATGTATCTGCCGTACTCACAGACCTATGAGCAGGGATATCTCGCTTTCAACCTGCCGGAGTTCCGCGAACACTTCGCCCAGAACTATGTCCAGCTCCCCCTGCAGGCGGGCGATGCCGTCTTCCTCAACCCCGCCCTGTTCCACGCGGCCGGCCACAACACATCGTCGGACATCAGGCGGATGGCGAATCTGCTACAGGTGTCCTCGGCGTTCGGCCGCGCGATGGACGCGGTGGACCGCTCCGCGGTCATGCGGTGGATCTATCCGTCGGTGCAGACGCTGGCCGGCACCGCCGACGATCGCGCGGTCGCGAACGTGATCGCCGCGTCGGCCGAGGGTTACCCCTTCCCCAGCAATCTCGATCTCGACCAGCCGTTGACCGGGTTGACCGGAGAATCCCAGGCCGAATTGTTCGCCCGGGCCATCGCCGACGGACTCGACGCGGCGCAGTTCGACGCCGAGCTATCGGCACTGGATCGCCGCCACATCGCCTGACCCGAGCTCTCCCGACAAGGACGTCACCGAAATGAATGATCAACCACGACACCGCAGCAACCTGTTGGCCGACAAGGCACTACTGGTCAGCGGCGGCACGCAAGGCGTCGGCGCCGCGATCGTGCGCGCTGCCGTCGACGCCGGCGCCTCGGTCGTGTTCAGCGGCCGCAACACTGAGAAAGGCAAGTCACTCGCCGCCGAGTTCAACGGCGCACCGGTGCGATTCGTGCACGCCGATCTCGCCGATCCGCGCGCAGCGACCGGCTCCGTGGCGGACACCATCGCCGAATTCGGTCGCATCGATGCCCTGGTGAACGCGGCGGGCACGACCACACGCGGCAGCCTGCTCGACACCACACCCGAACTCTTCGACAGCCACGTCGCCGTCAACCTGCGGGCCCCGTTCTTCACCATGCAGGCCGCCGTGGCCGACATGGTCGGCCGCAACGCGCCGGGCAGCATCGTCAACATCATCACGATGTCATCCCATGGCGGACAATCGTTTCTGGCGCCGTACTCGGCGACCAAGGCCGGGTTGGTCGGTCTGACCAAGAACGCCGCCCATGCCCACCGCTGGGACCGTATCCGCATCAACGGACTCAACATCGGCTGGACCGAGACCGAGGGCGAGGCCGACATCCAGAAGCGCTTTCACGGCGCCGACGACAGCTGGATCGACGACGCCAACGCGTCGGTGCCGATGGGCAAGCTCGGACAACCCGACGAGATCGCGGACTTCGTGGTCTTTCTGCTCTCGGAGCGCAGCGGAGTGGTCACCGGGTCGGTCATCGACTGGGACCAGATCGTGATGGGAGGAATCGACTGATGGGACTGACCGTAGGGGTCATCGGACTCGGGCGGATCGGCGGCTTCCACGCCGACACGCTCACCGCTTTGCCGTCGGTGGACGAGCTCGTGGTGACCGACGCGAATCCGGCGGCGGTGGCGGCGACCACCGACCGGTTGGCCTCGGCACGGGCCGCCTCCGATGCCGACAGCCTGTTCAACTCCGGGGTCGACGCGGTGGTCATCGCCAGCGCCACCCCCACGCACGCCGAACTCATCGAGAAGGCCATCGCCGCAGGGATTCCCACCCTGTGCGAGAAACCCATCGCGTTGTCGGTGTCCGAGTCGGCCGAGGTCGTCGCCCGCGTCGCCGACACCGACGTCCCGGTGACGATCGGCTACAACCGTAGGTTCGATCCCGCGATGGCGGCTGCCCGCACAGCCGTCGATGCCGGCGAACTCGGCTTCATCACCACGGTGCGGTCGACGACGCTGGACCCGGCACCTCCACCGGCCGAGTACATCGCGGCGTCGGGCGGGATCTTCCGGGATTGCGCCGTACACGATTTCGACACCGTCCGTTGGCTTCTCGATGACGAGGTGGTGGAGGTGTACGCCACCGGCAGCAACCAGGGCGATCCGCTGTTCGCCGAGGTCGGCGATGTGGACTCCGCATCGATCCTGCTGCGATTCGCCCGCGGCACGATCGGCGTGGTGTCGGTGACCCGATACAACGCGCGCGGCTACGACTGCCGCCTGGAAGTTCACGGCAGCACCGACAGCGTCGTCGCCGGGTGGGACCCCGCCGCCCCGGTACGGAACATGCAGGCCGACTGCGCTTTTCCCGCCGCCACGCCGCACAGTTTCTTCATGGACCGCTTCGCCGCCGCCTATCGCGCCGAACTGGCTGCCTTCTGCGCATCGGTGATGGACCCGTCGACGAACCCGACGACGTCGGCACCATGCACCGCACACGATGCGCTGGAGGTCGCGTTGATCGCCGAAGCCGCCGCCCGGTCGGTCGACACCGGCCGGCCGGTCCCGATCGAGGAGATCCGGGACATGCTGGTACCAGCACGCTGACGCCGTCGCACGAACTCATCCGACGACCGGGCACCCCCAGACCACCGAGCACCACCAAAGGGATTCATCGATGACTACAACTGACCTCCGCATCGCCGCCGCCCCCATCTCGTGGGGTGTCTGCGAAGTCCCCGGATGGGGATACCAACTCAGCCCCGAACGCGTCCTCGGCGAGATGCGTGAGCTCGGCGTCACCGCAGCCGAGACAGGCCCCGAAGGCTTCCTGCCATCGGCCCCGGCGCAACTGCGCGACACGTTGGCAGCCTACGACCTGCGGTGTGTGGGGTCCTTCGTTCCGGTGGTGCTGCACCGGGCCGACCACGATCCCGCTCCTGCGGTGAACGAGGTGCTCGACCGCCTGGAGACCTCCGGCGGTGACGTACTGGTGCTGGCCGCGGCCACCGGCGTCGACGGATACGACGATCGTCCCGACCTCACCGGGGTGCAGTGGAACACGTTGCTGGCCAACCTGGATCGGCTCGGAGCCCTGGCCGCGTCCCGCGGGGTCACCGCCGCGCTGCATCCGCACGTCGGCACCATGGTCGAGCAGCGCGACGAGGTGTATCGGGTATTGGAGAACACCACCATCGGGCTCTGCCTCGACACCGGTCACCTGCTGATCGGCGGGACCGACCCGCTGGAGATGACGCAGGCCTACACCGACCGCATCACCCACGCCCACCTCAAAGACGTCAGGATCGAGCTCGCCGAGAAGGTGCAGCGCGGCGAAATGACCTACACCGACGCGGTGGCGCAGGGGATGTACGTGCCCCTCGGCGCGGGCGAGGCCAAGATCGCCAAGGTCGTCGCGACGCTCGTCGACGCCGGGTTCGACGGCTGGTACGTGCTCGAACAGGACACCATCCTCACCGACGAAACCGACGGCGATGCCGCCGCGGGTAACGTGGCGGTCTCGATGTCGTTCCTGCGCAAGGCCGCTGCACGTCCGGTGCGGGTGTGACCGAGGTGACCGAACCGTTGCGGATCGGACTGCTCGGCGCGTCCCGGATCGCCGAGTCGGCCATCGTCGGGCCCGCCCGCACGCTGGGACACCGATTGGTGGCCGTCGCCGCACGCGACCGCGGTCGTGCCGAGGCGTTCGCCGACAAGTACGGGGTCGAGCGGGTACTCGACTCCTATGCCGCGGTGATCGACGACCCCGAGGTCGATGTCATCTACAACCCTCTCGCCAACGCGTTGCACGGGCCGTGGAACCTCGCCGCGATCCGGGCCGGGAAACCGGTGCTCTCGGAGAAACCCTTCGCACGGAACGAATCCGAGGCACAGGAGGTGGCGGCCGCGGCGCGCGCAGCCGACGTTGTGGTCCTCGAGGGTTTTCACTACCTGTTCCACCCGTTGATGGCACGCACCACTGAACTGCTCGACGCGGGTGCGATCGGCGACATCGCGCACGTCGAAGTGGTGATGGCCATGCCGCCTCCCGACGACAACGATCCGCGATGGTCCTACGACCTCGCCGGCGGTGCGTTGATGGACTTGGGCTGCTATTCGCTGCACGTGTCGCGCCTGCTCGGCCGCTGGTGTGGTGGGCCGCCGGAGATCACCGGCGGCCGCGCGTCGCTGGCCAGCCCGCAGATCGACGAGTCCTGCGTGCTGGATCTTCGCTACCCCAACGGCGCCGCCGGCCTGCACGCGGTGTCCATGGTGGCCGGCGAGTTCGTGTTCAGCCTGCGGATCGTCGGTGACGAAGGCAGCCTGTTCCTGCACGACTATCTGGCCCCGAACCGCGACGATCGGCTGACCATCGTGTCCTCGAGGGACGGCACGGTCGGAGTCGAACGGCTCGGCACCCGGTCGACCTACACCTACCAACTCGAGGCGTTCGCCGACGCGGTACGCACCGGTGCGGCGCTGCCCATCGACCTCGACGACGCGGTGGAGAACATGCGCTACCTCGACGCCGCGTACCGGGCGATCGGCCTGCACCCGAGGTGAGTGGTGCGAGTCGCGCTGCGGGGATCTCGATACGTCCTCGCCTGGCGGCTCGGACTACTCGATCAGCGACAGGGGAACGTCCCCGCCGGCCGCAAACCGACGCGCCCGAACCCGACCGCCCGACCACCGCGCACTGCTGGTCGAGTAGCGACGTGCCAGCGCAGCGAGC